>JBIKRY010000131.1:0-12197 GCA_044348925.1 Bernardetiaceae bacterium | reverse complement strand
GTTACGAGTTCTGTGGCACAAGGGCAACAAGATGGCGTAGCTTTTCGTTTAAATGCTAATTTTAGTAGTTTAAATTGGGGAACTTATATCGGTGGTACGCAAGATGATGCTGCTTTTAGTATAAAAGTAGCCACAAATGGAGATATTTTTATTTGTGGTGGTACAGTCAGCAATAATATCGGAACTACCGCAGGTGCATATCAACCCACGCTTGCAGGCGGTGCAGAGGGCTATGTGCGTAGGTACAATAATGCAGGAATTTTGCAAAACAGCACTTATTTAGGCACTACAGGCTATGATGTTGCTTTTATGTTAGACCTCGATTTTGCTACCAATGATGTATATATTTTTGGAAATACTACAGGCACACACCCAATTTCTACAGGAGTTTACAACAATCCTAATAGTGGACATTTTATTTACAAATTTAACAATACTCTTTCTACCAGATTATTTTCTACCCAAATTGGTGCTGTAAATCGTGGACAACCAAGCATTACCCCTACTGCCTTTATGGTCAATGATTGTGGAAATATTTATCTTTCGGGTTGGGGAGGGCTTACCAATGCTGGCACTACAGGAGTTAATCTTTCTACTTCAGGTTTGCAAACTACTTCAGATGCTTTGCGAGGTTTTACAGATGGAGATGATTTTTATATTATGATTTTAGGGAAAAATGCAAGTTCTTTATTATATGCAACTTTTTTTGGTGGAATTAGCAATTCCGATGGCGACCACGTAGATGGTGGCACAAGTCGTTTTAGTCGTGATGGGGTAATTTATCATTCTGTTTGTGCTTGTAGGGACAACCGTATTCCTATTACCGCAGGTGCTTGGAGTACCACCAATCCCGCTATTTCTTCGCCACCAGCACCGTATGCAGGTTGTAATAATGCGGTTTTTAAAATAAATATGGATCCTTTTACCGCAGATTTTGCCCCTATCAACACTGCCACAGGGCAAGTATATGCAGACGGAACTTGCGCACCCGTTACAATACGTATGCGAAATTTGAGTAGAAATGCAACAGTTTTTCAGTGGAATTTGGGAAGTTTTGGCAACTCAACTTTAGCCGAACCTCTTATTACAATTACACAAGCAGGCACTTATACATTTACAATGACTGTCTCCAACCCAGAATTATGTTTTGCACCAATTACAATTACCAAAACCATTAACGTACAAGGTGGCGTGCTGAGTGTTAGCCCTAATACTGCAATTTGTAATGGGCAAAGTGCAAACTTAGTAGCAAGTGGTGGCACAAGCTATATTTGGAGTCCTGCAACAGGTTTGAGTAATCCAAATATTGCTAACCCTATTGCAAATCCTGCTACTACAACTACTTATACAGTGGTGTCGCAAGTGTCGCCAAATTGTAGGCAAACTGCTACCGTAACAGTAACTGTAACCAATAGCATTGAAGCAAAATTTGACGTGCAACTCTCTGACCAATGTTCTGCTTTTCCATTGGTAACTCTTATCAATCAATCGGCTGCAGGTGGTACTTATACGTGGGATTTGGGCAATGGACAAACCATTACAGGACAAAATCCTGCCCCTTTTCGTTATACTGCCGAAGGCGTATTTGCTATCAAACTCACTACCAATTTGGGTTCAGACTGTCCAAATAGCTTGACAAAATCAGTTACGATACAGCGAAATACGGTAATTGTGCCTACAATTTCGCCAAATGCCAAAATATGTGTGGGAGATTTTACACAACTCATCGCATCGGGAGGCTCGACATATACTTGGACTCCTACCACAGGTTTGAATAATCCAAATATTGCAAATCCTATAGCAAGCCCTACCCAAACTACTATTTATAAAGTTAGAATTGGTAACAATGCTACTACTTGTTTTAGAGATACAACGGTTACAGTTTCTGTATCACCTGTAGTAACCGCAAAAATTGCCTTACAACAAACAAAAGATTGCGACTTATTTCCCTTAATTACTTTGACCAATCAAAGTGTAGGAGCAACAGATTTTCTTTGGAATTTTGGAAATGGACAGACTTCGACAGCACAAACTCCAGCACCATTTCGTTATGCAGTTGCAGGAAATTATCGAATTATTTTAACAGCACGCAACACAGACTGTTCAAAAAATGATACAATGAATGTAAAAATTGACGAAATTACAGACAATAATTTTATCAAATTGATAACTTTATCACCAGACCAAAAAATATGTGCAGGCGAATCGGCTAATCTTTCTGCTACAGGTGGTGTAAGCTATCTATGGACACCAAACAAAAATCTTAGTAGCAACAGTATTGCTAATCCTATTGCAAGCCCTACCGAAACAACAAGATATACAGTAAGAATTAGTAATAGTTCGGGTTGTTTCAAAGATACCTCTATTCTGGTAGATGTAGCCCCAAAAATTGTAGTAGATTTTGATGTAGTCTTAGAGGAACTTTGCGAGCCTTATCCATTGGTAAGAATTGTCAGTCGAGTAAGTGGTGCAGATACATATCTTTGGACTTTTGATAATGGAACTACGTTTGAAGGCACACAACCACCACCTTACAAATATACGGCTGATGGCACTTACAACATAAAAGTAGTAGCCAAAAATAGAAATTGCGAAAAAAGCAACGCACAACAAAGCATACAAAAACGAATTATTGCCAATGATTTTTATAGAAGTATTCGCATTATTCCGCGTAGTCCGTCTATTTGTGCAGGAGATAAAATACAACTCAATGCAAGTGGCGGTTTTAGATACCAATGGACACCAAGCATAGGCTTGAGCAGTGCTACCGTTGCAAATCCTGTTGTAACTCCTTCACAAACAACAAGTTACAATGTTCGTATTTTTAATGAAAGAGGTTGTTTTGTGGATAGTACCGTAACAATTACTGTAGTGCCTGAAATAAATGCAGATTTTGAGATACAAGTATCTTCAGAATGTGGCAAAAATGGGACTGTAAAATTTGTCAATAAAAGCACAGGAACAGGCGAATATAGTTGGTCTTTTGGCGATGGAAATTTGGATAATACACAAAACCCAAGCAAAACAAGCTATGAAAAATCAGGAGAATATGAAGTAATTTTGCAAGTTTTTAACGGAGTATGTCGCCGAAGTAAAACCCAAAAAATTAAGGTAGAAAATGTCATTCCACCCAATGTAATTACCCCAAATGGAGATGGGAAAAATGAAAGATTTGTAATTGACAATGTAAGAAATGATTGGAAAGTGGAGATTTATGACCGTTGGGGCAAGCAAGTTTTCAAGAGTGATAATTACCAAAATGATTGGGGAGCAGATACTACTAATGCCTTATATTATTATTTGCTCACTTCGCCAGAAGGAAAAACTTGTAAAGGTTGGATAATGGTTTTGAAGGGAACTGAATAGTGCAATAAATAATGTAAGTAGCAAGTAGTACGGAACTGGGTTTCGTACTACTTGCCGTTGTTTGTATCCACATCAAACTTACATGGAAAAGCTACTTTTGTTAATTTATTTCGTATTTTTGTGTGCTAAAACTGAAAAAGTCGTTTCTTTGGGCAAGTTTGATGTGCTGACGGAGTTGGCTGTGCGGACACAGCCAACGGCAGAAAATTTAGCGGTGCAACAAAGCCAATTCAAAATTAAGCAATAAAACAAAATAAAAGGATAATTGCATTTAGGCAATTATTTATAGATAAATCCAAAGCAAAGACAGAAGTTCTCGACTAAAATCTATGCTATAAATTTTTAAAATTACAACTATGGACACAACTCGCAAAGATTGGCATTTATACGATGAAGCCAAATTGCACGAACTTCTCGAAACCTCCCAAAATGGGCTTTCATCTGCCGAAGTAGCTACAAGAATAGCAAAATATGGCAAAAATATTTTACCACAAAAAAGGAAAATTACTTTATTGCAAATTATTTGGCATCAGTTTCAAAATCCTTTGATTTATGTCTTAATGGCAGCAGCTTGTATTTCTTTTTTGGTAGGAGAAGTAGTTGATGCTTTATTTATTTTTGTAATTATTAGTATAAATGCTTGTATTGGTACTTATCAAGAATGGAAAGCCGAGAAAAATGCGGAGGCTTTACAAGAATTTATGCGGATACAAGCCACTGTAAAACGCCAAAATGAAGTTTTGCGAATAGATGCAGTAGATTTGGTTTTGGGTGATGTGGTATTGTTAGAATCTGGTAATCGTGTGCCTGCCGATATTCGTTTGTTGCAAATCAATCAACTAAAAATAGAGGAGGCTATTCTAACAGGAGAATCTGTTGCAGTTCATAAAAATGAAGGTATGTTAGCTATTGACGATTTGCCCTTGGCAGAAAGAATCAATATGGCGTATGCTGGTACTACTGTAACCTCGGGCAGAGGTGTAGGCATAGTTACAGGCGTTGGAAGTTATACAGAAATAGGAAAAATAGCCCACATGCTTACCCAAACAGAGGCAGCCACAATGCCTTTGGTAGAAAGAATGGAGGAATTTACTAAAAAAATTACAGTAGCTACATTAAGTATATGCCTATTGATTGGTTTAGTAGGTTGGCTTAATGGTGTATCTTTGTTTACTATTTTTCTGTTTGTGATTGCCTTATCAGTAGCTGCTATTCCCGAAGGATTGCCTATTTCATTAACAGTTGCCTTGTCTATTGGCACGTTAAGAATGGCACGTAAAAACGTGATTATTAGGCAGTTAAATGCCGTAGAAGGTTTAGGAAGTTGCACATTTATAGCTACCGACAAAACAGGTACTTTGACCGCAGACCAACAAACGGTGAAGAAAATTATTTTGGCAAATGGTGAAAAAATAGATATTTTGGGACAAGGATACAATGGAGATGGTACGGTAGAATTGCCAAAAGACGAATATCACCTAAAAAAAGCCCTACAACTTATCAAAAATGCAGTCTATTGTAACGAAGCAAATTTGAGTAAAGAAGGTGAAAAATGGTTACACAACGGAGATGCGGTAGATGTGGCACTCTTGGCAGTGGCTTACAAAGCCCAACTTCCTCCCGAAGAATTGCGAAAAAATATTCAAACTGTTTTGGAAATTCCCTTTGAGTCGGAAAGGAAATTTGCAGCCAAATTTTACCAATACCAACCACATCACGAAGTACATATTGCAGTCAAAGGGGCAGTAGAAGAAATTGCAAAAAAATGTAAAAATATTGATTATAAACTTATTGAGAAGCAAGTTAGCCAACTTACCTTAGAAGGTTTTCGGGTAATTGCAGTAGCACAAGGCTCTGTGCAGCCTGATATTCCTACTATTGACGAAAATCAAATTAAAGATTTGGAATGGTTAGGCTTGATAGGTTTAATAGACCCTGTACGTCCCGAAGTACCACAAGCCATAGCAGACTGCCAACAGGCGGGGATTACCGTTGCTATGGTTACTGGCGACCACCCTCAAACAGCTTTTGCGATTGCCCAACAAATAGGCATAGCCCAACACGAAAACGAAGTAATTACAGGCAAGGCTTTGAGCCAATGCACAGATACTGCAACATTACACGAGGCAATAAAAGGGAAAAAAGTATTTGCAAGAGTTTCGCCACAACAGAAACAGCAAATTGTGCAAGCCTTAAAAGACATTGGACATTTTGTGGCTGTTACGGGTGATGGTGTCAATGATGCACCTGCTTTGCGTACTGCTAATATTGGCGTGGCAATGGGCTACGGTACAGATATAGCAAAAGATACCGCCTCTATTATTGTGGCAGACAACAATTTTGCATCTATTGCCAAAGGCGTAGAAGAGGGCAGAGTTATTTATAGCAACTTACGCAAAGTCATTTATTTGTTAATTTCCACAGGTTTTGCGGAGTTATTTGCCGTGGCATTGGCTTTAATTTTTGGATTGCCTTTGCCTTTTTTGGCGGTGCAGTTGCTATGGCTCAATTTGGTAACTAATGGCATACAAGATAAAGCCTTAGCTTTTGAAAAAGAAACAGGAGATTTGATGAAGCAAGCCCCACGCAAACCTCATGAGGGCGTATTTAATAGACAAATGATAGAACAAGTCGTCTTATCGGGAGTTTTTGCGGGTAGTATTGTCTTTATGGCTTGGTACTATTTATTAAACTACCTTAATATGCCCGAACCAGCAGCCCGTAATATTTGTTTATTGTTGATGGTTTGTATTGAAAATTTTAATGTCCTCAACTGTCGTTCTGAAACTTTATCTACTTTTAAAATTCCTTTTTCAAGTAGTTGGGTTGTTATTGGTAGCACTTTGTTAGCACAAGGGATACACATTGCAGCGATGCACTTACCTTTTATGGCAGATGTACTACAAATTGCACCCATAGATTTTACGACTTGGATTTATACTTTATTGGCTGCTTCTTGTATTTTGTGGTTTATGGAGGGATATAAATTTATTAGTAATAAAATTAAAAATTAGAATAGTAGAAATTATTAAGGTTAATAGCATTGGATTTTATCCGTTATAAATTTATCATTTAAAAATTTTTAACTATGCACAAGACTGATGGTTTTTTCGCAACAACACTTTACGGGTTGGGCTTGGGGCTTTTTATAGCCTTATTAGCTTTCTTGCTATTTATTTTTCTAGAAGCAGATTCAGCTTCTACTACCCAAAAAGAATATCAGTACGAAAAAGATTCAAAGGGTAATACCATTTACAGAAAAAATATAGTTATGCGAGGTAATTTTGATGAAAATATCCCAGTTATGGCTGCTTTAATTGGTTTTTGTGTGGGGGTGATAGCAATTTATGTGTTACGATATGTGCCGATGTTACCCTCTATCGAAAATTTATTAGATGCTTGGGCAGGTGTAGAAAAAAAATAATGCTATAGCATAAAATTTAGTCCAATGCTGTTAAGAAAGTGATATTGTTGTCTTAGACTTCTTGCGAAAGTCTTTTAAATATTGTTTTAGCAACGTAGTTGTGTGCTGTTGGAAAAACTATATTAATTACTTGATTATCAAGTAATTAATGTACAAATTTTTAATTATTTCTATTGATATGTTTACAGGTAATTAAAATAATATTGATACAGAAAACTAAAAAATCTATCTTATGAAAATAGCCTTATTTAGCACCAAATCGTATGACCGTCAATATTTTGATGAGTTTTCGCAATCTTACCAACATCAATTAACTTATTTTGATGTGCCTTTTCACAGTACTACAGTAGGTTTAGCTAGTGGTTTTGAAGCTATTTGTGTTTTTGTGAATGACAAAATAGACCGAAATATGTTGCAAAAAATGGCTGCTGATGGCATAAAAATTATAGCCCTTCGTTGTGCAGGTTTTAATAATGTGGATTTGGTAGCAGCTCAAGAATACCAAATAAAAGTGGTCAGAGTACCAGCTTATTCGCCACAGGCAGTTGCAGAACACGCCTTAGCCTTGATTTTAACTCTGAATCGCAAAACTCATAAAGCCTATAATAGGGTAAGAGAAAGTAATTTTTCTTTAGAAAATCTTATTGGTTTTAACTTGTACCAAAAAACTGTTGGCGTAATTGGAACAGGACAAATTGGTGCTGCGTTTTGTGAAATTATGTTAGGTTTAGGTTGCAAAATTATAGCTACAGATATTAAAGAATCTGCCTATCTGAAATCAAAAGGCGTTGTATATCAATCATTGGATATTGTTTTACAACAATCTGATATTATTTCCTTGCACTGCCCTTTAATGCCACAAACTCATTATTTGTTGGGTGCTGCCGAGTTTGCAAAAATGAAAAAAGGTGTGATGCTAATAAACACAAGTCGTGGAGCTTTGATAAATACTGTGGAAGCTATTAAATCCTTGAAAAAAAAGCATTTAGGTTATTTAGGTTTAGATGTTTATGAGCAGGAAGAACATTTATTTTTCAAAGATTTATCGGAAAGTATTATTCAAGATGATTTAATTGCAAGGCTAATGTCTTTTCCAAATGTATTGATTACCGCACATCAAGGCTTTTTGACAGACGAAGCCTTAACACAAATTGCACAAACAACCTTACAAAGTTTACAGGATTTTGAGCAAGGCAACCTACTGAAGAATGAAGTAAAAGCAAAGTAAGAGTTCTTGCCATTATTTGTGTCAAACCCGCAATGGAATTGAAACCACTCCACCAGCACGTCAAAAGTACATTAAAAAGCTACTTTTGTTAGTTTATTTCGTATTTTTGTGTGCTAAAACTAAAAAAGTAGTTTCTTTGTGCAAGTTTGATGTGATGGTGGAGTTGGCGTGGGACACAGCCAACGGCAGAAAAAAGTCGTTTCTTTGGGCAAGTTTGACGTGCTGGTGGAGTTGGCGTGGGACACAGCCAACGGCAGGAACAAAAACAGACTTTTACTAAGCAAAAGGTATCTGATATTTTTCCTGAATACTATATTATCAAAGTCAATCAGTTTGATGATGTCGTAAAAGACACTTTGGACGAATGGATTTACTTCTTGAAAAACAGCGAGGTCAAAGATGAGTTTGTTGCAAAGGGTTTGGCAGAGGCGAAAGAGATTTTGGACGTAATGCGTTTAGACAAGGAACAGCAATATGGTTATAATCGTTATTTAGACTATTTGCATGTCAAGGCAAGCGAGGAACTTTCTTTGCAAATTGAGGCAGAGGAAAAAATACGAAAAGATGAAAAACTTAAAAATACGATTGAGTTTGCAGAAAATTTGATAAAATTAGGTTTGGATAATAATATAATTAAAAAAAGTACAGGCTTAACTACTGAACAAATAGAACAACTGCGAGGTACGAAAGACTAAAAACTGTGCCTAACATTATGTTTGCGAAAAAGCGGGCAGACGTGCTAAAAATGAACTTTGGTACTTTTTACTTTACTGCCGTTGGCTGTGTCCCCACGCCAACTCCACCAGCACGTCAGACTTGCCCAAAGAAACGACTTTTATTAGTTTTAGCACACAAAAACAGGTAATAAACTAACAAAAGTAGCTTTTCAATGCACTTTCTGCCATTGGCTGTGTCGCCACAGCCAACTCCACCAGCACGTCAAACTTGCACAAAGAAACTACTTTTTTTAGTTTTATCACACAAAAATACGCAATAAACTAATAAAAATAGATTTTTAATTTACCTTTGATGTACTAATAGAGTGGTTTCAATTCCATTGCGGGTTTGACACAAACAATGGCGGAATGTAGTACAGACCTTTTGGCAATGACTTTTGAAATTATGTAATTAAATTCTGTAATTACTATTTAATACACACAAAATTACTATATTTTAATTATTTTTTGTTTATCTTAACAAAAAATAATTAAAATATAAGGCAAAATTTGAAAGTGCAATTACCAACACACAAAAAAAGATATTTTATAAAACTTTTGGCATTGGTTTGGGTTTTGATAAGGTAATTACATTGCAATAAAAAAGAAACAAAATTAAGGATTTTTTTATTTAACTTATTGATAATCAAATAAAAAACTTACTTTTGCATACTATTTTACAGCTACTAATACAAGATACTACTATGTCATTTTGACAGGGTTTTAAAATATTTTTGATAGAATATGACAAAACAACATAAACAGATAGTAATGGAAATTGATGATTCTAATGATTCAGACGAATTTATTCCAATTATAGCCTCTGAAGAAGATAATGATGGCGAAAATCTCTCGTTGCCTGATGAGTTACCTATTTTGCCTGTGCGAAATACGGTTTTATTTCCTGGGGTAGTAATTCCGATTACTGTTGGTCGCCAAAAATCCATTAAATTGGTAAAAAAAGCCTACAAAGGCGACAAAATGTTGGGCGTAGTTACCCAACGCAAATCTAATGCAGATGAGCCAAACAAAGATGATTTGTATGGAGTTGGTTGTATGGCTGTAATTATCAAAATGCTAACTTTACCAGACGGCAATACGACAATTATTATTCAAGGCAAACGGAAATTTGAACTTGGCGAAGTAGTCAAAGAAGACCCTTATATGACTGCCAAAGTAAACTATTTGACAGACGCAACTCCCGAAAAGAAAAATAAGGAAACCAAAGCATTGCTACATTCTCTCAAAGATGCGGCAATGAAGATTATTAAAATCAATCCTGATATTCCACAGGAAGCACAAATTGCTTTAGAAAACATAGAAAGTAGCTCTTTTTTGGTGCATTTTCTATCGTCTAATGTCAATATTGAGCTACACGAAAAACAAGAGTTGCTCGAAATTACCGAATGGAAACAACGTGCCGAAAAACTATTGATGTATATGCTCAAAGAAATCCAACTATTGGAACTCAAGCAAGAAATTAATAGCAAAGCACATACAGATATTGACCAACAACAACGAGATTATTTTTTACGCCAACAAATCAAGGTTTTACATGACGAACTTGGCTATGATAGTCCCGAACAAGATGCCGAAAACTTAAAAGAAAAGGCAGCAAATAAACTATGGTCAAAAGAAATTGCCGAACATTTCAACAAAGAAATGAACAAACTTTTGCGGCTAAACCCACAAAGTCCAGATTATCCAATTGCATTAAATTATTTGGAATTTATGTTGGAATTGCCTTGGCAATTTCATACCGAAGATATATTTGACTTGGTAAGGGCAAAAGAAATTTTGGACAAAGACCATTACGGATTAGAAAAAGTTAAAACTCGTATTCTCGAATATCTTGCCGTTTTAAAATTACGCAAAGATATGAAAGGACCTATTTTGTGTTTGTATGGTCCACCAGGTGTAGGAAAAACCTCGTTAGGAAAATCTATTGCAAAATCTTTACAACGAGAATATGTGCGTATGTCTTTGGGTGGTTTGCATGACGAAGGCGAAATTAGAGGGCATCGCAAAACCTATATAGGAGCAATGCCAGGCAGAATTCTCAACAATATCAAAAAAGCAAAATCATCTAATCCTGTATTTGTATTAGACGAAATAGATAAAATTGGAAATGATTTTCGTGGAGACCCTGCGTCTGCATTTCTGGAGGTGCTTGACCCTGAACAAAATCATACCTTTGCCGATAATTATCTCGAAGTAGATTATGACTTGTCAAAAGTATTATTTATTGCTACAGCAAATAATTTGGATACAATTCACCCTGCTTTGCGGGATAGAATGGAAATTATCGAAATCAATGGCTATACTTTAGAAGAAAAGGTGGAAATTGCCAAAAAACACTTATTGCCAAAAGCAAAAAAAGAACATGGCTTAACTCCAAAATCTTTTACTATAGATGATACTGCCATTGGATTGGTAATAGACGGTTATACAAGGGAATCTGGAGTGCGGAATTTGGAACAAAAAATGGCTGCTATCTCTCGAAACATTGCAAAATGTGTGGCAATGGAAGAGGACTATAACAAAAAACTGAAGAAAGAAGATGTAGAAAGAATTTTAGGAATGCCTATTTTTGATAAAGAAATGTATCAACAAAGTGATTATGCAGGCGTGGTAACAGGTTTGGCGTGGACACAAGTAGGTGGCGAAATTCTTTTTATAGAATCCAGCTTGAGTCGTGGACGTGGTGCAATGACTTTGTCGGGACAATTAGGAGATGTGATGAAAGAATCGGCAACGGCAGCATTGTCGTATCTCAAGGCACACGCCGAAGATTTAGGAATTGATTACCGTTTGTTTAGCCAATATGACCTTCATGTACACGTGCCTGCGGGTGCAGTGCCAAAAGATGGTCCTTCGGCAGGAATTACCATGTTTACCTCTTTGGCTTCGATTTATACACAAAGAAAAGTAAAAGATAAATTGGCAATGACAGGCGAAATAACTCTGCGAGGAAAAGTATTGCCTGTAGGTGGAATCAAAGAGAAAATTTTGGCTGCAAAACGTGCAGGAATCAAAGATATTATTTTGTCGAAACAAAACCGCAAAGATATTCAAGAGATTGAAGTACGCTATATTGATGATTTAACTATTCATTATGTAGATAAAGTGGAAGATGTTTTGCGGATTGCCTTGTTGCCAGAAAAAGTAAAAAAGGCTTTGCAATTTAAAATAGATACAGTAATAGATACTAAATTAAATTAGACTTCTTAGATTTATTTTGTCGCATTACTTATTCCTATCCAAAAAAAAACTTTCCAAGTTATACAACTTGGAAAGTTTTTTTGGTTTAAATATTTTGCAACAAAAATTTTTAAATAACGTGAACTACGGATTACTTTATTGATAATCAACAAGTTACAAGTAAAATATATAATAAATAAGTTGCGTAGCAACCGTATATTCGCCTTTAGGCGAATGAAATGTAAGGATAAAAATGAACTTG
>JBIKRY010000406.1:0-3357 GCA_044348925.1 Bernardetiaceae bacterium | reverse complement strand
GCAACCGTATATTCGCCTTTAGGCGGGGCTGCCTAAGCGAATGAAATGTAAGGATAAAAATGAACTTGGTTATAAATTCACAAATTTTGAGAAATAATTACTATTTTTCTTTCAATTTACCTGACTCGTTCGCCTAAAGGCGAATATACGGTATCCGTAGTTCACGTTATCTAATAAAATTATTTCTAATAACTTTCCAAATAATTCTACTACTTAATGTTAATTTTTATAAAAAAAGATATAAAAATTAACTAATTTTGTAATTTTCTAATAGAATTTTTAGAATATTGAAATTTTTGCAAGCTTTTTATTTGTAAATATCAAAATATACCCTACATTTGCATAACGATAAAAGAAAACTCGTTATTGTATGCTTTAACCTTTTATTTGAGAAAGAAATGAAAAAAGCAAAGTTGTCTATCGACTTCCTTTCAGCAACTGAAAATCTATTCAGTAAAGTGGCTGTTTTGTTTACTGTTAAAACATTTGTAACAAATCCTTTTGTTATAAGTACCCCTATTTATTTCCCCAGACGCTAGTCGTATAACTGTATTTAGACCACTTTCGCAGAGGTCATTCTCAAAATTTTATTAGCATTTTCTTAGGTTTATTTATTTATTTATACCTTTTTCTCTTGAATTTTTCATTTGGAATAGGGGTTGTTGGCATTATCGTCTTTGTATCTGCCTTCTTTGTAATAAATAATTAATCTATTGGTAATTATGCCTTAGCCATTGTTTGGCTATATTTCTGTTACTTTATTTTAATTTTTACTGGTATTCATTGATGAATAATACATCATTTAGGGTGCTTGTTGCTTCTTCGCAACACGCATCATTTGCTACACTCATTTGTGAGGAGATGGAGGCATCAGCTAAGGCTCGTGGTACAGGGATAGCAAAACGTAGCCCTGACTATCTCATACAAAAAATGCAAGAAGGGAAGGCGGTTATAGCTTTGACTGAAGACGGCACTTGGGCAGGTTTCTGTTACATAGAAACGTGGAGTCACGAAAACTATGTGGCAAATTCAGGATTGATAGTAGCCCCCGATTTCAGAAAAAGTGGCTTGGCTCGTGATATAAAAGCCAAAATATTCGAGTTATCTCGTACCAAATACCCGAATGCTAAAATTTTTGGACTAACTACAGGCTTGGCAGTGATGAAAATCAACTCCGAATTAGGCTACGAACCTGTAACTTATTCAGAATTAACACAAGATGAGGCTTTTTGGAAAGGTTGCCAAAGTTGTGTGAATTACGAGATATTGAAAAGCAAAGAACGTAAAAATTGCTTGTGTACCGCTATGTTATATATTCCAACACCACCAACAGAAACTCCAAAAGTGGTGCAAGCAACAGAAATACCAAAAGCTAAGTGGGATTTTTCGGCAAAAGCAAAAATTTATGAAAGGTTTATGCAAATGAAACAGCATAAACTACTCAATTTTTTTACAAAAAATATCATCAAAAAAACTAAATCATTGGTAACATTTTTATTCTAAAATGTAGCATAGACTTTAGTCTGTGCCTAATATAAAGGACATACTGAAGTCTATGCTACAAACTTTAAAATCATGAAAGAAAAAATCGTTTTAGCATTTAGCGGAGGTTTAGATACTTCTTATTGTGCTATTTATTTATCAAAAGTATTGGGCTATGAAGTTCACGCAGTCCTTGTAAATACAGGTGGATTTTCGGCAGAAGAACTTGCTGAAATTGAAAATAAAGCCAAAAAATTAGGCGTTGCGTCTTATGCTTGCTTAGACGAAACCATAAATTACTATGAAAAAGTGGTAAAATATTTGGTTTTTGGCAATGTGTTAAAAAACAATACTTATCCTTTGTCTGTAAGTGCAGAACGGATTTCACAAGCAACAGCTATAGCCAATTATGTTAAAAAAATTGGTGCAACGGCTGTAGCACATGGCAGCACAGGTGCAGGAAATGACCAAGTAAGATTTGATGCAATTTTCAATATTTTAATTCCCAAAGTAAAAATTATTACACCCATACGTGATAACAAATTGTCAAGAGAGGCAGAAGTGGCATTTTTGAAAGAAAATGGCATAGAAATCAATGCAGAAAAGGCAAAATATAGCATCAACAAAGGTTTTTGGGGGACTTCAGTAGGTGGAAAAGAAACTTTAACCTCTTATTCAACCTTGCCAGAACACGCCTACCCAAGCCAAGTTACGGAACAGACCAGCAAAGATATTGTCTTGCATTTTGAAAAAGGGGAACTAAAAGGCATTGATAATCAGCTATTTGCACACCCAACTTTGGCGGTGCAAGCCTTAGAAAAAATGGCTTCGCCTTATGGAATTGGTCGTGATATTCACGTTGGCGACACCATTATCGGCATCAAAGGTCGTGTAGGTTTTGAGGCTGCGGCGGCATTGATTACCATCAAAGCACACCACACTTTAGAAAAACACACTTTAACAAAATTGCAGTTGATTATCAAAGACCAACAAGCTATGTGGTATGGAAATTGGCTGCACGAAGGATTGTTTTTAGACCCTGTGATGCGTGATTTGGAGGCTTATTTCACTTCTACACAAGACAAAGTTACAGGAAAAGTATTTGTTCGGTTGTCGCCATACATTTTTTCAATTACAGGCATCGAGTCTGCACACGACTTAATGTCTAATAAATTTGGCAGTTATGGCGAAATGAATAATACGTGGTCGGGTGATGACGTAAAAGGATTTACCAAAATTATGAGTAACCAAATGAGTATTTATCACCAAGTAAATGAGTTATAAAATCTGTAGCATAGACTTTAGTCTGTGCTTTATATTAGGCACAGACTAAAGTCTATGCTACAGATTTATGCTACAAAATATTATCAAAATGAAAAAAATAAAAGTTGGAATTTTTGGAGGTGCAGGCTATACAGGTGGCGAATTATTGCGGATTTTGCTCAATCATTCGGCTGTTGAAATAGTGTTTGTGCATAGCAAAAGTAGTGCTGGGCAACTGATTTCGGCAATTCATACAGACTTGTTGGGTGATACAGATTTGCAATTTACAGATACCATTACACAAGATTTCACACAAAATATTGATGTTATTTTCTTGTGTGTGGGGCATAACGAAGCTGCAAAATTGGTCAATCAATATCAATTTGCGAAGTCTGTAAAATGTATTGATTTGAGCCAAGACCATAGACTTGCCAATGCAAATTTTGTGTATGGTTTGCCCGAATTGAACAGAGAACAGATAAAAACAGCCCAAAATATTGCAAACCCAGGTTGTTTTGCGACTTGTATTCAGTTGGCTTTATTGCCTTTAGCTGCAATGAATTTGCTAAAAAATGACATTCATATTTCGGCTACGACAGGCTCGACAGGTGC
>JBIKRY010000130.1:0-12235 GCA_044348925.1 Bernardetiaceae bacterium | reverse complement strand
CGAAATAGGTTTCGTGCCTACGGCACTTTGAGGAGAAGAACTAACTCATACTATAAATATTTCGTGCCTATGGCACTAAAAAACGTAATCCTTAGCTTAATAGCATTGGACAAAAGTCTGTTCACAAAACTTAAACTGTAGAATAGACTTTAGTCTGTTCACAAAACAAGAACAGACTAAAGTCTATTCTACAGACAAAATTAAAACATACAACCTTAAACAAATATATTATGACACTCTTTAATAATTTTACTTTTAGCAGATTTGGCAAAGCCATTGCCACTGCAGCTTTAGCATTTGGTTTGTCAAGTGTACATGTGCAAGAAGCACAAGCACAAAAAGTAGTTTTACAAGGATTTTGGTGGGATTATTGGAATAACAATTACCAAAATGGCTGGTCAAATTACTTGGCAGATTTGTCGCCACGTTTAAAAGCAATGGGTATTGATGCTCTTTGGATTCCCCCAACCGTAAAAAATAGTAATCAAGGCAATGGATATTCACCATTTGACCATTATGATATTGGGGACAAATTCCAAAAAAATATTACAAAAACTCGTATGGGTTCTAAAGATGAATTGTTGCGTATGGTTGGCGTTTTGCACGCAAACGGTATTGATGTAATTCAAGATATGGTACTTAATCACGTGGACGGTGCAGGTTCTGCAACAGGTGCAGGCGGACAAGACCCCGCAGCAATGGACGATGGCACAACACAACGCTATAAAAATTTCCGTTATACTTCTTTTACAACACCAGCAAGTACCGAAACAGCTACAGATTACTTGGCTCGTGGAGGTCGTTTTGCTAAAAATTGGCAAAATTTTTACCCAAATCCTACAAATACTTCAACATCAGGAGATTGGAATTCGGTATATTGGGGACCAGATATTGCTTATGATGCGGGTTCTTACGGACAAAGCTCAAACGCAACTTTTAATCCTGCACAAAGCACAGACCACATGAGAAATAACACAAGAAATTGGGCTATTTGGTACAAAAAACAAATTGGTTTTGATGGGGTAAGACTTGACGCAGTAAAACATTTCCCTAACTGGGCAATGGAAGATTTTTTGTATAATATGCAAAGCACAGCAGGTTTTGCAAATGGTGGTGCTTCGATGTTTGCAGTAGGTGAGTTTGTTGGTGGAAAAGCACAATTAGATAGTTGGGTTTCGAGTGTGCAAAACAGAGCAGGAACTTTTGATTTTGGTTTGCGTCAAGGTTTCTTAAATATGGTAAATGGTGCAGGTTTTTTTGATATTGGTAGTTTGCCTTCTTTACAACAAGATGCAAGAGTATTTTTACAAAACGGACAATATGTACATAGAACTGTGCCTTTTGTAAATAATCACGATACTTTCCGCCCTATTGTCCATGCAACAACAGGAGTTTATACAGGTTGGAATACAGGAAGTGAATTAGCACCACACATTGACCCATTTAGTAATTGGTTATCAGCTTGTTATGCAGTAGCTTTTGCAGTTGATGGAACTCCACAAGTATTTTTTGAAGACTTATTTGATGTTGGTGGAACAGGAAAAAGATTTACACACTTGCCAACTTCGGCTGTAGATTTGCCAGTCCGTTCAGACATTGCAAACATTATTTGGTGTCATCAAAATTTGAAATTTAAAGAAGGAGTTTATAAAGTTCGTTATCAAGCAGCAGACCATTTGGTAATTGAACGTAGCAACAGAGCTATAATTTCTATCAATGATAACTTAAATGCTTGGCAGAATAATTGGGTATTGACAGATTTTGCACCTGGTACAGTTCTCAAAGATTATAGTGGTGCAAATGGAACTGCAACTGTAACAGTTGATGCTAACAAATGGGTAAATATCAACACGCCACCTTGCAACGGAACAGCAAATAATGGCAGAAAAGGTTATGCAATTTGGGCTCCTGTATCTGCGGTTGCAAACTTTACTATGCCAGAAAGAACAACTACGCAAGAGTGGGAAATGGACAATGATTTAGGAGATAGCCACGCAAGTTCATTACGTCAAGGTGGACAAACAATGGCAAATAATAATGCAGACGCAAATGCAAGAAAAGTAGGCTCTATTTATGTGCAAAGTGGAAAACCTATTACATACGTGGTAACAAGAGGAAATACGGCACATCAATTAGTATTCCAATTATTCACAGCAACAGGTACAACTCCAGTACATAGTTTTACTACAACAGGTACAACTGCTTCATTAACAGGTACTTACACGCCAAACTTTACAGGTTGGGTGAGAATGAGAGTAAAAAATAGTTTGGCAACTTCGCCAGCACAAAAATCGTGGATACGTGCCACATACACAGCACCACAAGTGCCAAATACAAGCACCAATGTAGCACCTACAGGTAGAAATGAAAATGACGGAAGTGCAGACATTGCAACAGAAGCAGGAAAAGTAACAAATTCTACCGAACTGATTGTATATCCAAATCCTACTTTTAGCAACGATATTAGCTTACTGTTGAATAGCGAAACAGAAAGAAATGTACAGGTAAAAATGTTGGATATTGCAGGCAGAGAAGTGTACACAGAAGTTCGTACTTTGTATGTTGGTACAAATGATTTTAAATTGAAAATTACAGACCGTATGGAAACAGGAATGTATATTTTACAAATTCCAGAATTAGGTTTGACTAAAAAAGTATCATTAAAATAATAAGAGAACTTATTTAATTGGTTATTGGTGAAAGTTTGGAAATAGACAAGGCTTATAGCTTTGTCTATTTTTTTGCATCAAATTACATACGTATTCTTAATGATTTAGCAATTTTTTGTAACTTTATAAAATGTATCAAAAAAACATTTATCTTAGCAAGTATTTAGAAAATAAAATTTATGCTTTATCAAATACTTAGACTAATTATTTTCATCGCAGTAAAAATATTTTTTCGTTCTGCCCATATTCGTGATGTGGACAATGTACCCAAAAAAGGAGGTTTATTGTTGGCTGCCAATCACCCAGCCACATTTTTAGACCCTTTTGTGTTGGCGGTTTGGCTCAATCGTCCAATTTATTTTTTGACTAATGGCGGAATGTTTAAAAATCCAATTTTAGCTTGGCTTTTCAAACAGTTTTTTATGGTGCCTATTTATCGCAAACAAGATGGCAATGACATAGATAAAGCCAGCAAAAATGAACAGGCTTTTGAGGCTTGTTACAAATTATTGGCAAAAGGAGGCGTAATTGTCATTTTTCCTGAAGGCGTGAGTGAGGACGAAAGACGGTTGCGTAAGCTAAAAACAGGTTTGGCACGCATAGCTTTGGGAGCCGAAGCAAGTCATGATTTTGATTTGGGAGTGCAAATAGTTTGTGCTGGTATCAATTATACCAACCCTCGCCAATTTCAAAGCGAAGTTTTTGTGCAATACGACAGCCCAATTGCAGTGAGCAATTATAAGGAAAACTATCTGAAAGATGCTACAAATGCCATTCAAATGCTAACTACAGAGGTCGAAAAACGACTTAGTTCTCTGATTGTGGTTACGACTGATGACGAAACAGACAATTTTGTACGCAAATTAGAAACTTTGTATAGTCATAATTTGCAGGAGTTTTTGGAATTGCCTTCACATAATACCGAACAGATTTTTGTGATGGCACAGCATTTTGCAGATGCAAGTAATTATTTTAGGTTGCACGAAACCGAAAGATATACTACTTTTAAGAACGAGGTAACACATTATTTTGATTTGTTGGCAAAGCACCAAATTAAAGACAAGGAAGTAGCAAGTTATTCGACTTCGCCACACACAGTTTTAACGAATCTACCTTGGTTATTACTTGCCTTTCCAATTTATCTCTTGGGCTTGTTGCATAATTTTATTCCTTATCAACTCCCAGCTTGGGTTGCTTTGCGTCTTACTAAAGAGCCTGTTTTTTTGGCTTCTATTAATTTTAGTTTAGGAATAGTTTTCTTTAGTATTTTCTATGCGTTTTATGGTTTTGCATTTTATGCGATATTTCATTCGCACTTTTTAGCTTTTTTGTATTGTTGTTTGATTGCAGTTGCAGGTTTTTCTTCGTATTATTATTGGCATTTTGCAAAAAAAATATTTCGAATCTGGAAATTGGGGAATATCATTCAAAAAGATGATACGTTGTTGGTGCTACGAAAAAATATTATGATAAATTTAGAAAAAAGTAGAGATGATTATATGCTTATTTTCTATGGAAATAAGAAAGAGGAGTAGTTTTTTGTTAGCTAAAATTAATTGATTTTACAAAAAAGATGTCATCTTTTTTCAAAGATGACATCTTTTTAGAATAATTTTTATGTAATTTAATTATGCGTAATTTTTAGAAATATCAGCAGCAACAGATTTTAAGGTACTTTCTACCGTATCATCAAGCACGCCTTTACGCAATTTTTCTAAAACTTCTTTATGATTTGCACCTAAGAAATCCAAATATGCAGTTTCAAATGCTTTTACTTTAGTAACATTTACCTTATCCATCAAACCTTTTGTAGAAGCATAAATAATTGCTACTTGTTTTTCTACGGTTACAGGCGAAAACTGTGCTTGTTTCAAGATTTCAAGATTTCTACGTCCTCTGTCGATGGTCAATTTAGTAGCAGCATCGAGGTCAGAACCAAATTTTGAAAATGCTTCTAATTCTCTGAATTGAGCTTGGTCAAGTTTTAATGTACCAGCTACTTTTTTCATTGACTTGATTTGTGCAGAACCTCCTACACGAGATACCGAAATACCTACGTTGATAGCAGGACGAATACCAGCATTAAACAAGTTAGACTCCAAGAATATTTGTCCATCTGTAATCGAAATTACGTTAGTTGGAATATATGCGGAAACGTCACCTGCTTGTGTTTCTATGATTGGCAATGCCGTTAAAGAACCACCACCTTTTACTTTGTGTTTTAAAGATGCAGGCAAGTCATTCATATTTTTTGCTATTTCGTCAGAGTTGATAATTTTTGCAGCTCTTTCTAACAAACGGCTATGCAAATAGAATACGTCGCCAGGGTATGCTTCACGTCCTGGGGGACGGCGTAATAACAAAGAAACTTCACGATAAGCTACAGCTTGTTTAGACAAATCGTCATAAATTACTAAAGCAGGTCTTCCTGTATCTCTGAAATACTCACCTATAGCAGCACCTGCAAATGGTGCATAGAATTGCATTGGAGCAGGGTCTGCGGCTGGAGCAGCTACAATTACTGTGTATGCCATTGCACCAGCTTTTTCCAAAGCACTTTGTACGGCAGCAATGGTAGAGCCTTTTTGTCCTACGGCTACATAAATACAATATACAGGTTCTCCTTTGTCAAAAAACTCTTTTTGGTTGATAATCGTATCAATAGCTACTGCAGTTTTACCTGTTTGGCGGTCTCCAATAATCAACTCTCTTTGTCCACGTCCTACAGGAATCATTGCGTCAATAGCTTTGATACCTGTTTGTAAAGGCTCATTTACTGGTTGGCGGAAAATAACGCCTGGAGCTTTACGTTCCAAAGGCATTTCAAAAAGTTCGCCAGTCAAAGCACCTTTGCCATCGATAGGCACGCCGAGTGTATTGATAACTCTACCGCAAACACTATCACCTACTTTGATAGAGGCAATACGACCTGTACGTTTTACGGTTGCACCTTCTTTAAGGTTACTATAATCTCCAAGCAATACGGCTCCTACATTGTCTTCTTCGAGGTTCAAAACCATTCCGTTCAAACCACTTTCAAATTCAATTAACTCACCAGCTTGTGCTTTTGTAAGCCCATAAATGCGGGCAACACCGTCTCCTACTTGGAGAACTGTTCCAACTTCTTGGAGTTCTGCCTCCGTTTTGAAGTTTGATAGCTGTTCTCTAAGAATAGCCGAAACTTCGTCGGGTCTGATTTGTACCATTTTTTTATTTGTTTATTGGTGCTTGCTATTTTTAGCAGAATTTTATTTGCTATTGGTTATCAAGTAGTTAGAAAACTATTTGATAGAAATTATACGAAGTATTATAGATACTTGCCAAAATCTTACATTTGGCAACGCAAAATAAGTAAAAGAATTAAGTTTTTGCAAGTTTTTGTTAAAATATCCTTAAAATTAAATAAAACTGCTTGCTGTTGCAATTTGAATAAAATTTTCAGCAAATTTTTGTAAATTTTCTGTATAGTCCTTAACTATTTTATTTATATCTCCATTTAGGACAGTTTGTAAATGATGCGCCAAATTTTCTACTTTTTCTGGCTCAAAGAATAACACATTATCAGAAATTTGCTCTTGGTGAACCTTTAAATTAGAAAGCACTACTAATTGATTCATAGCTTTTGCATCTTCTACCACAGTACTCCAACCTTCAAAAAGGGACGGCTGAATAACAGCTAATGCCTCAGACATAAGTTTTAATTGTTCACTACGGTCAATAAATCCTAAAAATTGTACATTTTCGGATAAATCATTATCTTTTACATATTGTTGTAAATCTGAAAAATAGGTAATATTTCGATAATCATGTTGTTTGCCCGAAAAAGCAACAAAAATATCAATATTTTTTTCTTTTAAAAACTTTATGGCTTTAAGAACAACTATATGATTTTTATGAACCCAAAATTGGTTAGGTGCAAAGAAATATTTTTGAGGAATATGGTATTTTTTTCGCAAGTTTTCAATATCTAATATCATATAATTAGGATGTGTAACGGCAAAAGGCATAACTGCGACTTTATTCTGTGCTTCTGGATACAATCGTCTAAAATCTGCCAATACATCTTGACTACTCAGAATAAGATTGTAATTCATAGTTACCCATTTTTTTTGAATTGCTTTTCTACCTGCTATGTCTTGTTGGCTAAAAAAATATGCGAAGTAATCCTCTTGAAAGTCTGGTATCCAATACCATTTTGCTTTTTTATCTATATTTCCAAAAAAATAACCATCAGGATTAGGAAAACAAAAAGATAAATTTTTAGGTCTTTGGTCAAAAATTAATTTTTTTGATAAAATTAGAGAAATTTTATTAATTACTCTTTCCCAAATTGGATATGGGGTAGAATCATAACCCTCACTTGTAGTTATATAAGTATAAGCAATATAAGGATATTGAATGTTTTTTATTATATCCAAATCTTTTTCTGCATTATAAAATATCTCAATAAAAGGTTGTTCGGCATCAGCTAATATTTTTAAGGCTTCTATCAAATTCATAATATAATATGCACCTGCAATCCAACCTTCGTCATACGAAAAAATCAACCCTATTCTTTTTCTGTTTTTAGCCATGTTACGTAATTTGTTAATCCTTCTACAATAGTATAGGTAGGTATAAAACCCATTTTTTGAATTATACTTATTTCTGCACGCCAATTGTTAGGGTCGCCAACTTTGGTTTTTCCTGAAAAATTAAACTCTATTTTAGGGTTTAACAACGTGTAAAAAGTTGTTACTACTTCGCTAATGGTTGTTTCTAAGCCACTTGCTACATTAATTGTTTCACCTTCAAATTTAGCATTTTCTATAATTAAATCAACACATTTTACCAAATCTGCAATATAGATAAAATCACGTGTTTCTTTACCTGTGCCAAAAATATCAATCTTTGTGTTTAAAGAATTTTTAGCTTTTTGGTACAAATCCCAAAAAAGTTGTTTTTGCAATCTTTCTCCATAAGCCGAAAAAACCCTTAAACTGCAAGTTTTTAAGCCAAAAAACTTGTGATATTCCGTTAATAAATATTCACTTTGCAATTTATGAAAGCCATAAGGCGACATAGGTTGCGTGGCTGTATTTTCACTAATTGGCAATTTTTGAGGATTACCATAAACGGCAGCACTTGAAAAATTAATTAATTTACAAGTAGGATTATACTTGTGTAAGGCTACCAAAATTTTTTGCACATTCAGCGTATTGAGTTCATAATCAATCGCAGGATTTTCAAAAGAAAAACCAACATGGGCAGAACCCGAAGCATTGATACAAATATCAAATTGCTGGGTTGCAAAAATTGTTTCAAAATTGCTATTTTCTTTTGTAACTACAAAATAATTTAGCTTATTGGCATAATGGGTATTAGCTTGCCATATTTCATGACCTTTTGCCATAAAATAATGTAGGCAATGACTACCAATGAAACCAGAACTGCCGATGAGGAGAATTTTCATTAAAAACTTATTGATAAATCTAAAAGAGTAGCTTTTATAGTTTCCTTAGTTACAGATTGCCCAACCCATTCTAATGGTTCGGAATAATCTATATCTTCAAAATAAGCCAATTGTTGTCTAAATAATTTTTCAGAATAAGCATCTTCAAAAAGTTCAGTTGCTTTAACACTTACTTCTGCTATTGTAAAATGGTCTTTTAGTAAAAAATAAATATCTACATAATCTTTCCATTTTGCACGTCTGCCCATTACATAAAATTTCATAGCTGCAAGTGTAAGCAAATCGGGCATTTTTATATAATTATCTAAAAAAACAGTTCCTTTTATTGCGAATGGGTAATAAAAAAAAGTCCATTTTACATCATTGATGATAAAGTGAATGCTATCACTATTTTCAAATAATTTTTGAGCTTGTATAGTTTGCGAGGCTATTTTTTCTTTGATACTTTTTTTATTCAATGGTTTCATCTTAAATAAATCAATACTCTTACGATGCCCTATTTGTAGGGCAATAGCCGTGCCACCAACTAATACAAATTCTCTTTTGAAGTGTTGTAAAAGTGGTAAATAGGCAACTTGTTTAGGCGAAAGGATATTGAGGAACATATTTGCGAAAATATAAGTTAAAAAAATTGCTTACTTGTGGAAAATAATTGTTTCTATTATTTCGAATAGCCTTAGCAAATTCCTTTGCTACTTTTTCCTTTCCTAAAACTTCAAAAAGCCTTTTTACTGCCTCTAAATCTCCATAGTTTAGAATAAACTCGACTAAAACAGCATCACTAATACTGTCCAATTTGGATTTATCAAAATACCAAAAAAGTTGTTGATAATCTGCTATAAAAGTGTTTCTATTATTCATCTTTAAGCTTTTTAATTTACTTACAATTTAAGAATTTCCCGCAACTTTTCATAATTTTTATTAAAAAATCATCTGCACAATGAGTACCAATAAAACCTGAACTGCCGATGAGGAGGATTTTCATATACTATTATTTCTTAATTCTAATGGTATTTCTTTGACTACTTTAGCTGGATTACCAGCAACAACAGTCCATGGGGCTACATCTTTAGTTACAACACTCCCTGCACCCACGATTGCACCTTCGCCAATAGTTACACCTTTAAGAATTATTGCGTGCATACCTATCCACGCATCATTACATATTTTTATAGGTTTTGTGTTTACCACTTTCCAATCTTTAGAATAAATAAAGTTAGGTTTTTTAGTGTAACAATCATCTAATTGTCTTAATATATCTTTTCTTCTTTCTCTGTAGTCTAAAGAATGAGAATCATGGTCATAAAAATAAGCACCCCAAGCCACAAAAATATCATTGCCAAATTCAACTTTTGTGCGTGATATAATGGTTGAACTACCTAAAAAAACTCTATCTCCAATAACAACTTCTCCTTGTTCAGATTCAAAAATGATATTTGCATGAATCATACAATCTTTACCAATTGTTACATATAGCTTTTCATCTAATGGATTTCGCAAATCTAAATTCATATCCTTGATAATACTTGAAGTATCTATCTTTGCATGCTGACTTAATAATAAGTCTTTTGCTGATATAGTTGTAACAGTTTTTGGGTTTGGGAAAATTAGTAATTTTAATTTTCTTAGTATCTTAATAATCATTTGGACTGCTTTTTAAAACAATATCTGTATTATTTTTTTGAAAAACTCTTTTTTAAAAGCGTAGCCATTCCAAATAGCTACTTGGCTAAGCAAAACTTTAATACTTAGTATCTTTTCTTGTTGTTTATAATACTCCTCATATAATGCGTTTAAATAAGAAAACTTATATTCTTGTATTGTTTTATGATATTGATTGTCTAAGTGATTATCCAAAATATCGTATGTATTGATAATATCTTTAAGATTTTCTGAATGTTTTTTACCTGACCAGACACCACCAGCATGTATTCTATGCACTGCCATGACCTCATTAATATATTTTATTTTACCATATTGGGCATTAAGAATATGTAATGTCCAATCTCCCATCTTCAAATGATAATACCAAGTAGGTAGATTTTTAATCAATTTATTTCTAAAAACAACAGAACAAGTAGGTATAAAATTTCTAATTAATAAATCTGTTAGTGTGCTTGTATCTTTTTGATTATCGGGGCAATAATAAAAATTTTTAGTAGAACTTTCTGCAAAAAATTCTACAACATTATGAAAACACATTACAAAATCTTGATGTTGTTCCAAAAAATCTACTTGTTTCTGTAATTTATTTACATCTGTCCAATAATCATCTCCTTCACACAAAGCAATATATTTTCTATCACAAGCCTCTAATGTATTAATAAAATTTGCCATCATACCTAAATTTTTTTCAGGCAATAATAATTTAATTTTATCAGGATATTTTTGTTGGTATGCTATACATATCTGCCTTGTATTGTCCTTAGAACAGTCATCAGCTATTACTAACTCAAATGTAAAGTTAGTTTTTTGACTTAAAACACTTTCTATGGCTTCACGAATAAATTTTTCATGATTATAGGTTATCATACAAATACTAATCATCTGCTTATGCTATATTTTTATAATTAAATACAATAAAAATTATTCATTTCTTTAATAAAATTCATGCCACCACATTGTGAGATAGCATATTCTCTGATGTATTTGCCATCAAAAGTAATTTTCTTATTTTTAATTGCCAAAATTGTTTGTGCTAATTTTTCAGCATCTCTAATAGGTACAATCCGCCCTGTTTGTTCGTTAATACTATCCTCTACGCCACCACATGCCGTTGTAACAACAGGTAATCCACACATCATGGCTTCACGAGCAGCAATACCAAAAGTTTCGGCAATACTTGTAACCGCCAAAACATCTGCAGAATTTAGAATGTTTGGTAGTTCATTTCTTTCTACATGAGCTATAAAAGTACCAAAACGATGAATACCTAATTTTATTGCCATTTCTTCAAAAGAATTTGTATTTGCTTGAGATAAATCATTGTAGGAAGCATTACCAATAATAATAAATTTAAAATCTTGACAAAAAGTAGCTAAAATTTGTATTGCTCGGAAAAAAGTATCTGCATCTTTTATGTAAAATGGATTTGTGATTGTAATAATTGTAAATATTGGTAATTTTATTACACTCTCATCTATATAAAATTTTGTTTCATCTGTATAGTTCCAAATTACAACAGGATTACAACGGTGTTCGTGCATCAGTATCATTTTCTTTTGGTGTTCACTTACCACCCCAACTTTTTTAGCACTTTTTATGGCATCAAGTATCAAATTTCGTTTATAATGACTAAATGTATCTAAGACAAAAAACTGATGTTCTATAATTAAATAAGGTTTTTTTATCTCACACAAAGACAAGTTTTTTGCAAATATACCACCATCAATGGCACTTTGTGCATGAATTAAATCAGGTTGCCAAGCATAATTTTGGGACAAAACTCTGTAAGCATAAGCATAAGCACGTATAAGAATAAAATATTTTTGCTCATCTGTTAGACCTTTGTAAATCTTTATTACAAAACTATGAGCTTCGGGGTTTTGTATTAAGTAATTTTGACTTAATACAACTTTTTTTCTCAAAAATTCACTAATAAAATAAACGATAAATTCCAGCAAACTTACTTCTTTTATCACACCATAAAGTACCTTAATATCATAATTCTTTGTATTAGTAAGTAGTGAGGCTTGTTCTCTAAAAAAAGAACCTACAGAAGAGTTACGAATAGAAGGATACCAAGAGGGTATTAATAATATTTTTTTTAACATTTTAAGGGCTAATTAAATTTAATCTTGACAATACCTATGTTTTACTGCTTGTAAAATTACATAAATTTGTGTTAAATCTGGCAATTTCAGAGCATCAAAAGCTGGTGAAACAAAATATTCAAATTGATTTTCTCCTATTTTTTCTAATATTATAAATTTCCAAAATTGCCCGATAATGTATCCACCACGCATAATAGTAGTCTTATTTTTTTCCATTGCAATCAATAATTCAGCTAATAATTGCACTTCAGGATTACGGTCTGGTAGCGAAGGTTTAAATTCTTGAATAAAAAAATAAGGTTTTTTGGCTTGGTCTATACCCGTTGCCACCATAAAATCAG
>JBIKRY010000129.1:0-12240 GCA_044348925.1 Bernardetiaceae bacterium | reverse complement strand
TTTTTATCTGTAAAAGTGGTATCATTTTCATTAAAAACAGTAGCAAAACGGGTATAATTGGTCAAACCTGTAAAATTTTCTGCCCTCGCCAAACGGTATGTATGCGGTTTTGGAAAATCTGTGAGATTAATATTTAATGGTTTTATCCAACGGACAAATATTTCGCCTGTTGTTTTATTCGTTTGTTCTACGCTAACATTGGTAATATAAGGTGCATTAATAGGAATAGTAACACAAAATTCTTGGGAAGCTGGACTTTCGCCATTTTTTGGTGTAGGAAAATTAGCTACAATTCTGTAGCAATAGGTAGTTCCTCGCAACAACGTGCTATTATCCACAAAACTTGTCGTACCGATTGGCACTTCTCCAATTTGCGTATAACCTGTTAAGCCTGTTTGACAAACCGAAGGAGTAAATGGCATAGAACCAACTCGTCGCCAAATAGTCATATTTGCATTGGCAGTTGGGCAAGTATAGGTATCCCAATTCAAAGTTACTGTATTGGTTTGTGGAGTTAGTGCCACCGTTTTGAGGCTTGGTATTGGTGCTACCACGCGAATAGTCCACGTTTGAATATCTACTAATTTGGACGAAGACGGATTTGGGAAATCTTCGGAACGAAACGTCACTGTATAAGGTTGTCGGCTAATGTCGTTGCAAGTAGTCTGCCAACGAAAAGTGCCTGCCAAAGTTCCCAAAGGTGGCTGACTGCGAATGGTATCAAACGTAGCTTTATTGCTTGGCGAAGTAAAGGAGAATACTGCACCTGAAGCACTTAAATTGATTCGGTCTTTGTCGCTGTCGGTGCTACGAATTACAGACTGAATGAGAGTGCCTGCCACCACACAGGTATCACGAGGCAAGAGAATTTGTGGTCTTTTGTTGCGAATATCTCGAACAATAATTTGCATATCTCTATTTACACGACCAATTAAAACGCCATTTCGCCATTCATTCACAAAAAAAGCAACATTATATTGTCCTGGTTGCAATGGGGCATCCCATATCAAATCTCCTGTAATAGGATTCAAGGTAAGTTTTGCGGGTGCATTGCCTGCCTCTGTACTTGCCCCAAAAGTTGGGCTATCGAGTAGCCTATAGCCATCTACATCAATATCTTTTGCTTTTTTACAATTTACCAATTCATAAGACAAACTATCTCCATCAGGGTCTATAGCACCTGGGTTATGCACAAATCGTTGGCGAGATGCAGCCAAGTCTATAGGTGGAATGGTAAGAATAGGAGAACGGTTAAAGCCCAAAAAAGGTGAAATCAAAAAAGTAGATTGGACATAAAATGGGGTATTTATCGAGTTGGAGATGTTCAAAATATCTGCATTCCGATTGTCTATTGCCACGCCTACTTTATATTCATTGGGTGCAGGATAGGTATGCGTAATGACGTAAGTAATAACTTCGGTTTGGTTTTGAATCATCTGTTTGCTGGAAAAATCACCTTCGCCTGAAGTACCGTCACCAAATACAAAAGTAACTTTATCGTTGGCTTGGACTCCATTAATATCTCGATAAATGGTCAAGGTAAAACGATAAGTTAAACCATTCCCTGCTACTCTTTCTGCTGTCAAATCTCCTGCACGTATATGGGTGGCACTTGCCGAAAATTGCAAACCGAGCAATAAAAGAAGTACACAAAAGATGTTTTTTATAAAGCCTGTTAATTTCATAAGAATAGATTTTTTGCAATTTAAGAACTATCTAACAAAAATTGTTTAAAGCCTAAAAAAGTTTGTTAAATTGCACAAAAATATAAAATATTCGTAGCATATTTTTACGATTTTGGAAACGATACTATTTACTTTATTTGCTTTTATAACGGCTTTTTGTGCAATGATGGTGCTGATGACACCCAAATTGATGTATAAAGCCTATTTTTTACTATTTTCTTTAGTAGGAATTGCAGGCATTTTTGTCTTGGCACGTGCAGATTTTTTGGCTGCTGCACAGCTGATGATGTATGCAGGAGGTATTTTAATTTTGATTATTTTTAGCCTTTTATTTACGGGGAATACCCATACCGAAATCAAAAAAACAAGTTTTGCACAAATAAAAATACTTGGCATTACGATTTTGGCAACGGCAATGTTAGTATATATTTTGCAACAAGCTAATTTTTCTGAAATACATTCGTCTATGACTGCCCAAAATTTTACAACTATTAAAATCATTGGTGCAGAATTATTAACTACCTATCTTATTCCTTTGGAACTCATGGGAATATTTTTGTTGGTAATTTTAGTAGGAGTTGCTTTGTTGAATAGTAATAAGCCTCTATAAAAATAATTTTTTTATAGAGGCTTATTACTTACAAGCGTTGCATCACTTGTTTTACCATTTTATCTTTCCAAGTTTTGTAATCTCCCTCGATAATATGTTGTCTTGCCTGCCCCACCAACCAGAGATAAAAACTAAGATTTTGCAAACTTGCAATTTGTAAACCTAATATTTCTTCGGCAACAAATAAATGTCGCATATAGGCTTTGCTATAAAATGTATTGACATAGCCTCCTATTTCGGGGTCAAGCGGCGAAAAATCAGCTTTCCATTTTTCATTTTTAATATTGATAATGCCTTGTGAAGTAAATAACATACCATTTCGCCCATTGCGGGTAGGCATTACACAATCAAACATATCTATTCCTAAAGCAATAGATTCTAAAATATTAGCAGGTGTGCCTACTCCCATGAGGTATCTCGGTTTGTCTTTTGGCAAAATATCGCAGACCAATTCGGTCATTTCGTACATTTGTTCGGCAGGCTCACCTACCGCCAATCCACCTACAGCATTGCCTTCTCTCCCTAATTTGGCGATAAATTCAGCAGATTTTATTCGCAAATCTTTATAAACACTACCTTGTACAATAGGAAATAAAGTTTGGGAATAGTCATATTTGGGTTCGGTGCTATCAAAACGGTTTATGCAGCGTTGCAACCAACGGTGGGTTCTATCCAAAGAGTTTTTTGCATAGTCGTATTCGCAAGGAAACGGTGTACACTCATCAAATGCCATCATGATATCTGCACCAATGCTACGTTGTGTGTCCATTACATTTTCGGGAGTAAACAAATGTCGAGAACCGTCAATATGTGATTGAAACATAACCCCATTTTCGGTTATTTTGCGACTACCCGACAAAGAATATACTTGAAAACCACCACTATCTGTTAGAATGGGTTTGTTCCAGCCATTAAATTTGTGTAAACCTCCTGCGGCTTCCAAAATAGGTAATTTAGGACGTAAGTATAAATGATAGGTATTTCCTAATATAATTTGTGCTTTTACATCTTCATGCAATTCTCGTTGATGTACGGTTTTTACACTTCCCACCGTACCAACAGGCATAAAAATCGGGGTAAGTATTTTGCCGTGGTCTGTAGTAATTTCCCCTGCACGTGCTTTGGAAGTCTTATCGTTGTGTTGTAAAGTAAATTTCATAATTTTTCCAATACCTATTTATAAAAATGTCTGTTTGTTTTGAAGAAAATATAGTAAAAATTGTAGAGTAATGTGTCTTATTGACCTGCAATTTATGAAAATTTATTTTATACTTTTCTATTTAATTTTAGGCAAATGCTTATTTCCAATATTTTTATTTTTGCACTATCTTTGCTAAACTTACAACTAACATATATATTCGCCTTGAGCTATGTTTGGGTAGCGTAATTTGGGCAATTTTAGGCTAACCATGAAAAAAACTTTTTACTATTATTATTTGGTAGCAGCCATAATTTCTTTGGCTTTGGCTATTTATTTGGGTTCGCCAACAGGTTTTGGGAACTTTGAAAAGACTGCCAACTCTAAACAAATAGCTACTAAAAATTTTTTGCAAAAAATAGCAGCAAGTTTACAAAAAGAGATTTCTGTATCCGAAGCACAACTCAAAGAACTCAAAGAATCTATTGTTCAAAGCAAAAATATTAATTTTACACAATTATCTTACACCAATTCTTATCCAATATTTATCTATAACGATGAACAACTATTATATTGGACAGATTACAAATATTACATAGATAAAGAAGATATAAACGGAAAATTTAATCAACAATGTATCGAGAATAGCAATGGTTTTTTTATTTTGAGTAAAGAGGCTATTGTAGTCAAAGGCGAAAAATATCAACTTGTTTCGGTAGTGCCTTTGTATCTTCGCTATAAGATTGATAATCAGTATATTAAATCGTATTACAACAAAAATATTTTTCCCGAAAATGTCCCTGATATTAGTTTATCTCTCAATGATTATGAAGGACAAAGCATAAAAACTGCTGATGGACGTTATTTGTTTTCTATTCTGGTGCAAGGAAATGACAAAATATTATTAGGAACAGTACGAAAAAATGCCATGATTTTTTTTGCGGGCTTGACTATTTTGTTTTCAATGCTATTAATTCGTTTAAATGTTCTCGAATACTTACATCAAAATAAAGTCTGGTTTGCATTTTTTACTTTGATAATAGCCTTAATTAGTTTGCGAATTTTAATTGTATTTTTCGATATTCCTTTTCAATTTAGTAGCTATTCGACCATTGATTGGCAAAATTTATCCGAAACTTTTTTCTTTTCAGATTCGCTGGGTGATTTTTTGCTCAATACCATTGTCGTTTGTAGTATTATAGCTTTTGCCTATTTATATTTTCCTAAATTATTGCATATCAAAGCATTGCTAAGTGCTTCGCTGTCTATGCGAATTTTTATTTCTATTTTGCTTTGCTTGCTAACCTATACGGCATTTTTTTTCCAATTTTATGTTTTTGAAAGTTTGTATTTTCGTTCACAAATTTCTTTGGATATTACTTTAGATTTGAATTTTGATGTAGATAAAATTTTATGCCTTTCTATCTTTATTTTGAGTGGAATTATCTATTTTTTTATTAGCCACGTTGTTTCCAGATTACTCATTTTATTAAATAAATATAATTATCAAATTATTATTAGCTTAATTTATGCAGCTATTATTTTTGTAATTAGCTTTGCTATGTTAGACACTTTTGATTTTGTTATATTTTCTATTAATACTGTTTATTTGCTTAGTATTACTTTTTTGCGTTTCCCTCGCATAGTCCGTACCTTCAATTACAATACCTATATTTATTTGTTTTTGGTTTCGATTACTTCGGCATTTTTGGGGGCATATTCTATCTATGTTTTTGAGAATACCATGGATGGCTATAATAAAAAATATTTTGCGTCTAAATTATTGGTAGAAAACGACAAATTAGCAGAGTTTTTATTGCATGATGTTAGCAAAAAAATACAAGAAGATGCCATGATTCAAACCCGCATGATGGCATTTTCGGCAAATGATTTGATTGTCCAAAAAATAAAGAAATTCTATTTAAGTGATTATTTTGATAAATATGATGTCAATGTATTGTTGTTTAATGGCAACGGTGAGCCTTTAAATACCGATATTCGTTTTGATTCTTTGTGGATTCGTTTTGATTCCAGCAAGTATATTACCGAATACGAAAATTTATTTTTTGTGGCAGATTTGGCAAATAATACCAAAAGATATTTACAATTTTCGGAAATTACACGCCAAGATGTGATGGTAGGAAAAATTTTGATAGATATGAAATTGAAAAAAATAATTCCTAACAGTGTCTATCCAAGCCTATTTATTGACAAAAAATTTGCTGCTTATAACGAAGATGCCCGTTATAGTTATGCCATTTATCGTAACAATGAACAACTTTATACCTTTGGAGATTTTAGTTATATACGAGATTTTCTAAAATACTTTGACAATGCAAAAAACTTTGCAGGCAAAAAAACCAACGATATTAAGACAAAAGACGAAGATAATGACAAAAACTACCGACATTTATTGATTAAAGGCGAGGGAAAATCTGTAGTAGTAAGTTCCGAAACTTATCCTTTTAAGAGTATTGTATCTAATTTTTCGTTTTTATTTATTGTTTTGTTGCTTTTTAATTTGGTTTTGGCAATTATGTATAGCCTTTCTTTTAGGCAAATCAATTGGAACTTAAATTTTTCGGCACGTATTCAAATTTATATCAACCTTGCTTTTTTTCTGCCTTTAGTTTTTGTGAGTATTTTAGTTGTGAGTATTCTAAATTCTGTAAATATTGAGGAAACACGCAAAAATTACATAGAAAAAGCCGAAAATGTAAGTATTAATTTGGGGGCAAGTTTAGAAAACTTGCGAAAAGGATACATTAATCGAGAAAAATTACTAAATCCATTAGTAGAAGTTGCAAAATTAACACAAACCGACATCAACGTATTTACCAAAACAGGCAGATTATTGGTAGCAAGTCAGCCATTTATTTATGAAAATAGTTTTTTGTCTGAACTCATTAACCCGCAGGCTTTGGCAAAAATTATAGAACAAAAGCAAAATAAAGTAATGCTTACCGAATCTATTGGCAGTTTGGAATATAATTCGGTGTATGTGGGCGTAAAATCCTACGAAACAGGCGAAATTTTAGGAATTATTGGTATTCCATTTTTTGAATCCCAACGCAAATCCGAACAACAAATTATAGAAATTCTTTCTACAATTATGAATGTATTTACGTTTACGTTTATATTTTTGTTGGTCATGTCTTATTTTGCTTCGCGTATTTTGGTAAAACCTTTGCTGATGATAACCCAAAAAATTAAACGAACTACTTTGGGCAATAATGAGCCTTTGGAATATAAATCTGAAGACGAAATAGGCTTATTAGTAGGTGCATATAATCAAATGTTAGTAAAATTGGAAGAAAGTAAAGAGGCACTTTCACGCAGTGAAAAAGAATCGGCTTGGCGAGAAATGGCAAAACAAGTGGCACACGAAATCAAAAATCCACTGACACCAATGAAATTATCTTTGCAACATTTGCAACGCATTTTTAGTCTCGAAAAACCCCAATTACTCAATTCTATCAATTCTATGATTGGGCAAATAGATACCTTAAGCGACATTGCAACCTCTTTTGCTTCGTTTGCAAATATGCCAATTCCCAAGAATGAAAAATTTGAAATGGCAGAAATTGTGCGACAAACAGTAAGTTTATACGAAAATAATGAAAATGCAATTATTAATTTGACAATTCCAGCAGGTGAATACTTTGTAATTGGCGACAAAAAACTGATGAGCAGAATCATTACTAACTTGATAATCAACGGCATACAAGCTATGCAAGGCGAAAAAACTCCCCAAATTGATGTAAATTTGCAAGTCTTAGGAAAAGAAAAGGTAATTATAGAAGTAAAAGATAATGGTTCGGGAATTAGTGAAGATATTAGGCAAAAAGTATTTTTACCAAATTTTACCACCAAACATACAGGCTCAGGAATTGGCTTGGCTTTGGCAAAACGTGGCATAGAACACGCAGGAGGCACTATTTGGTTTGAAACAGAAGAAGGAAAAGGCACAAGTTTTTTTGTAGAAATGCCATTGATGATAGTACACAAATTATAGATACTGCCAACAAATAATAACAAACTCATTAATTGCTATTTCCAGCCCCAAAACGCAAAAAAATATCCTTACAAATTTTGTAAGGATATGTATAGCAAAGAAAAATAAAGTTATTTTTTCTTTGGATTTTGTTTTGCTAATTCGGCTTGTGCTTTCATCATATCTGCCAAACGTGCCTGAAAACCACTTGGTTTTTTCTCGATATTTTTCTTTTGGTATTCTTCGAGTTTTTGGCGAATATCTTTGTCATCTACAAAACGGCGAATAGAAAGTTGCTGTGCTATAGTAATTACGTTGGATAAAAAATAATAATATGTCAAGCCTGCCGAAAAAGAATTTAAAACAAATAAGAAAATAATAGGCATTGCATACGACATAATAATCATTGGTGCTTGTTGTGGATTAGACGATGACATCGTCATTTGGTTGTTGTAATAGGTATAAATCAACGTAGAAACTGTCATCAAAATCGTAAACAAACTTACGTGGTCGCCATAAAATGGAATTGCAAAAGGCAAATTTAATACAGAATCGTAAGACGAAAGGTCGTCTGCCCAAAGAAAACTTTTTTGGCGAAGGTCTATCAAATTAGGGAAAAAATTGAACATTGCAAACAAAATAGGAGATTGTGCAAGCATAGGAATACAACCACTCAAAGGATTTACGCCTACTTTTTGGTACAAAGCAGATTGTTCTTGTTGAATTTTTAGCATATCATCGCCACATCTTTGTCTAATTTCGTCCATTTCGGGTTTCAATACTCTGGTTTTTGCCATAGACAAATAGGCTTTATAAACTAATGGAAACAAAGCCATTTTGATTAGCAACACTAATAAAAATATATTTAAACCATAATTTGGGGTAATACTTTCCAAGAACGAAAAAATAGGTTTCATAATATATACGTTGATAGGAGCAAAAAATTTCCAACCTAAATATACATTTTTTTCATACCCTTCGGTAATATTTTTAGCAATGTTATAATCATTTGGGGCAAAAGTAAAACGAATATTAGCTTGTTCATCTGCCAAATCTGCCAATGGAAATGCAAAATTCATAGCCAATGTTTTTACTGCCTTAGGATTTTTGCTATCTACATTGGTTTGTGTATGTAAGCTATGAAATAATTTATTTGTTACGATACCAGAATTAAAGAATTTTTGTTTGTGTGCTACCCATTTTACAGGTTTTTCGGCATTTAATTCCTCAAAACTTGACGAAGCTTCAGAAATAGCTTCAAAATCTCCTTCATTGGTATAAAAATTTACTGTAGCTTGTGTTCTACAAATTTCAAGGCTTTTTTCTAACTGTTTAATGTCATTTTGCCAAGAAAAAATACCGTTAGAGGATTTCATACTGCCTTCCATACCTTTGCTACGCATACGATACGTTACTGCAAAACCTTCAGGAGCAATACTATAGCTGTGTTCTATGTATTGATTTTCGGAATTTGCCATTCGAAATACTACTTTATTGGTAGAATTTTCGGCAACGGTGTAGAATAAAGAATACAAATCTATTTTGCCAACCGCAGTTTCTACTTCCAAAGACGTGAGATTGTCGGCATCAAATAAAATCAGTGGCTTTTGGTCAAAAGTTTTGTAATTTTTTAGCTCTACTTCAGTAATTTTACCACCAAAGGTATTTAAAGTAACCTTAATGTCTTTGTTTTCTAAAACTACTTTATTTTGTTCTCCTTTCATTCCAACTGCAAAAACTCCCTTGGCTTGAAGCAAGTTAGAATCTAAATCTTGTGTAATGGCTGGATTGTTAGGAATTTTGGTGTTTTGTACTTGTTCTATTTTAGTGATAGAAATATCTTTATTTTCTTCTACAGGCGGTGGGAAAATACTAAAATAGGTTAAATAACCTAACAACAACAAGGAAATCAGCACTAAGCCGATGGTTTGATTTTTGTCCATTTATATTTATAGTTAGTAATTCGATAGAAATTTTGTTAGATAATGCAGCTATGTACACATATTTTTAGCGTGCAAAGGTGCTAAAAAAAAATCATTTTATCAAAAGTTTTACTTACAATTCATAGATGGATAATAGATGTTGCAAAAAAATATAGCATAGATTTTAATTTATAGTTTGTAAACTATTGATAATCAATAATTTACAAACTATAAATTGAAATCTATGCTATAAAACTTACTAAAATACAGGCTAAAATTAGCTAATTATTTTACAAGTTTCATTTCATTAATTAAATTGCTTGCACCTGCATATTTCTCAATTACAAACAACACATAACGAATATCTGCGTTGATACATCTTTTGAAATTTTTGTCAAAAACCAAATCTCCAGTCATTGCCTCCCAATTTCCATCATAAGCCAACCCAACCAATTCGCCATTTCCATTGATTACAGGACTGCCCGAATTTCCGCCTGTGATGTCGTTATCCGTAATAAATGCAATAGGCAATGTACCATTTGCACCATATTGACCGTAATCTTTTGCGTTGTATAATTCTGTTAGTTTTTTTGGAATTTCAAATTCTGGGTTTGTTGCATCTTCTTTTTCAAACATACCTTCGATAGTAGTTTTGAAATCGTATTTTACCGCATCTTTGGCTTTGTAATCAATTACTTTTCCGTAAGTCAATCGCAAAGTAGAGTTTGCATCAGGATAGAAATTATAATTTGGTTTCATTTCACGAACTCCCGCCAAATAATCACGCATAGCTCTATCAATTTTTGCATTAGCTGCCATTACTTTTGGGCGAATATCTGCATCAAATTTTTTGCTAAAAGATTCCATTACTTGATAACCAATGTCGTTATTCAACATAGTTTCGTCATAATTATTCACAAAATCTAAATACGTATATTTGCTAACAAATAAGGAATTATCAAAAACATATTCTGCAAAAGCATTAAAATCATTGTCGTATTTTTCGGCAATCATTTTAAAAATTTCTGGGTGCTGTGCCTTTGGAATATCTTTGTAAAAATATGCCATCATAGCTGCAAAAACTTTTCTATCAGTTGCCGTATTATAATCTTTGAAATGGTCGGCTGCTGCTTCTTTCAAATTGCCAAGCATTTTATCTTTCATAGCTGCACCTTCGGGTTTTGCCAACATTTGTTTTAAGCCATAAAAATTTTGTGCCAAGCCAATAAACTCTATTCCAAACACACATTCATTGCGATATACATTCCACAAACTAACTTCTCTCATTTCTCCGTATGCTTTGTCTAAAGTTGGAATTGCATTTTTATAGGCTTCATTTGTACCTTTATTAGCCCAATCTTGAAACTCTTTTTCTACGCTACGTTTGTAATCTAAAGTTTTCAGACGTTTTAGACCTTGATTTTGTCCGATAAAATATTTCCAATAATTGCTTACTCCTGCATATTTTGCAGCATATTTTAAACGAATAGCATCAGATTTATCCATATCTTGTTTCCATAAATCTAATCTTTTGGTACGTAATTTTATGCGTGCTGGATTTCCCTCTTCTATATCCAACTGTATTCCTGCTGCTGCACGATAACGGTCTGTACGTCCTGGGTAACCCATAACCATTGTAAAATCACTTGCTTTGATGCCTTTTAAAGAAATTGGTAAAAAATGTTTTGGAACATAAGGAATATTGTCTTTGGAATATTCCGCAGGTTTTCCATCTTTGCCCATATAAACTCGGAACATCGAAAAATCTCCTGTATGACGTGGCCACATCCAATTATCAGTATCTCCACCAAATTTTCCAATAGATTCTGGTGGTGCAAATGCTAATCGTACATCTTTAAAAACTTCTACAACAAACAAATAATAGTCATTTCCTTTATAAAAATCTTTTACAAAACCATTATAATGTGTGTCTTTGGTAGCTTCTGCCACAATTTTTTTGGTTTCTTCGGCAACCAATTTTGCTCTTTCCCCTTCATCTTTTGCGTCTTTTACGGCTGTCAAAATTCGTTTGGTAACATCTTCCATTCTTACCAAAAACGAAACATTGATGCCTTGTGCAGGCAAATCTTGCTCAAAACTTTTTGCAGCAAAACCATCTCGCAAATAGTTATTTTGTAAAGTAGAATTGCTTTGAATGGCATCATACGCACAATGGTGGTTAGTTAATAACAAACCTTGCCCTGATATTAATTCGCCTGTGCAAAAACTTTGTGCAGGATTTCCTGCATTTAAGCCGCCAATAGCATCTTTCAAACTTGCTTTGTTGATACTATAGAGTTGTTCGGCACTAAGTTTTAAGCCATTTTTTTTCATTTCGGCATAATTGCGGTTCAGCAATAAGGTAAGCCACATTCCTTCGTCAGCTCTGGCTATTTGTGTGCTAAAAAGTGTGCAAACTGTAGCAAAGGCAATGGCTAATTTTTGCCACTGTAGTTTAAATTTAAGTTGCATAAAAATAAATGTTAAGGTGTATTGTAATTTTATTGCAGCAAAATTATAAAACTTAAAATAGCTTTTTATCTTTTTTGTGAAAAGGTTTGTAATTTTTCTGGATTGTGTATGATGGATAAAGAATGTGAATAGTAGTTTCCACAAAAATACTATTTGATACAATAGACTTCTTGGTTTCTTAAGTATGTAATGTTGATTTAAGGTGAACTATGGATTAAAATATTGATAATCAAGAAGTCTATTATCTTTTTTATGCTATTTTTATAAAAACGCAGATTCAACTTTGAAAAGAAATTTTAGAAGCTGTTTGAATTAAATTTTTCTCACTACTCTCCTAATATTAGCAATAATTAAATAACTATTTGCATTCTCTACTTTTCGTTCATAATCTTTTGCGCATCTCCGATTATTTAAAGTCC
>JBIKRY010000405.1:0-3360 GCA_044348925.1 Bernardetiaceae bacterium | reverse complement strand
ATTGTAAATTCTTTTACAGGTATCAAAGGTTTTGAAACTTTAGGGCTTGGTACTTGTCTAAATGTAATGTTTTTTGGTAATGCAATGTTTCGATTAGATGCTCGTCTGTATTCTTCATCTAAAAATATCTTTTTTGACCAAAACCAAAACCTCACAACAACTACAGGCTTATTAACAGGCAATATTACCGTTTGGTTTTAGGCAATAAAGAAAATAAAGTATATTTTGGCTGCGTACTTTTTTGCAGTAAAACTTCGTTTTTATAACAAAAAATACACATTTCTACGAAAATATAGGGTTTTTAAATTAGGGTTTTTAAATTAGGCTTTTTACTACGTAGCTGGAGCTACGTAGTGTTACACAAATTATATTTTTATTCCAAGCAATAATATATCATCTGTTTGTTCGGCTAAACCTTGCCACATATTTTTTTCTTTTAGCAACATTTGTCTTTGTTCTCGCATAGGTTGTTGGTGTATGGCAGTCAAAAAAGCACGCAAACGACTTGCCATAAATTTTTTATTATTGACCCCTCCAAATTGGTCTTGATAACCGTCTGAACAAAAATACAGTATGTCGCCTTTTTGTAATTGTAGCTCTTGATTGGTATAAACAAAATCTGGAGTCCAAGAAATATTGTCCCCTATCGAAACTCTATCCCCTTTCAATACCTGTAACACATTTTGTCGATAGTGGTAAATTGGAATTTTTGCACCTGCATAGGTAAGTATTTGGGTTTTACTATCATAAACAGACAAAGCAATATCTACTCCTTCGGCAGAATATTCTTGTTGTTTGAATAAGGCTGTAAATCTTTTGTTTAATTCCCCTAAAATTTGGCTGGGAGATTTTTCGGGTTTTTCGCGTATCAAGTCTGTTAATAAACTATTGGATAATACGGTTAGGAAAGCAGCAGGAATACCGTGTCCTGTGCAGTCGCCAAGTGCAATAAATATTTTTTCTTTACCCAAAATTTCTGTTTTTTCAAACCAACAAAAATCTCCGCTAACAATATTACGAGGCAAATCTAAGACAAAATATTCTTGAAAAATAGTTAATTCAGGCACAGCAACCGTTGGCAACAAAGCCATTTGAATTCTTTGGGCAGCATTTACACTATCCAACATATCATTATTGATATTTTCTATCAAATCTCTTTGCAAAGAAATTTGTTGAGCCTGTTTTGTAAGTTGTTGATTTGCAAGGATTAACTGTTCATTATATCGTTGTTTGAGTTGATAACGGTTGATAAGTAAAGCCAATGCAAGCAAAAAAAGCACCGCAATAATTAACAAGGCATAAATACGAATTTTTTGGATTTTTTCTTGTTCGTGCAATAATAAAATAGATTGTCGTTGTTTTTCATTAGAATATTTTGCTTCTAAGGCTGTAATATTTTGCCTACTATTTTTGTCAGCCAAACTATCTTCTATTTGTTTATATAAACGGTGGAATTTTAGAGCCTCCTCGTGCCTTCCCGATAATTCATAAATATCACTACACAAGCCATAACTATTTCGCAACAAAGGCAGAGATTGAATTTCGGTAGCTACTTTTATAGCTTCTTGTTGTGCTGCAATAGCTTTATCATATTCTTTGGTTAGCATATATGTTTTGGAAATATTATTTGCAGCAGCAGCTATTCCCACTTTATTGCCTGTTTTTTCAGAAATTTTGCGACTTCTTTCTATAAATTCTATTGCTTTTTGCGTTTTTTTTTGTCTATAATACAAATCTCCCAAATTTACCAATGGCTTATAAATTAATTCGGGGTCATCTTTTCGTTCTCCTATTTCGAGGGCTGCATTAAATTTTCTTTCTGCAATGTCGTACTCTCCAATGTTGTCGTATGCCAAGCCCGAAAGGTTGAGAGATGCCGACAAACCTTTTTCATCGCCAAGTTCTTTCCATATAGCTTCTTCTCTTTTTGCAAAACTTATAGCTTCTTTAAATTCTTTGACAAATAAATGAGTTACGCCTACTTTGTGTAAAATATCGGCTTGTAAATGTTTGTTGTCTATTTTGTCTGCCAATAACAAGGCATTCAAAAAATATTCTAAAGCTCGTTTAGAATTTCCTTTATTTCGGTGTGTTACGCCTACATTCAAATAGCCTGTAGCTGTTTGCAAATCTGTACCTTCTTTTTCGGATAATTTGATGGCTGTTTCTGCAAAATAAATAGAGGAATCTGCATCAATATTGCGATATAATTCCGACAAACGGTTATAACTGTTGATTTTTTCTTCAACATTTGCTATCTTGATGCTTTTTTTCAAATTATCTACTTCTGTTTGTGCATAACTACCAAAACACAAAAGACTTAGTATAAAAGAAATTCCTATAAAATTGCATATTTTACCCATACACGCCAAAAAAATGTTTTATTTTCAAATGCAATTTATATAAAAAAAACTAAAATGCTATTTTTGCAACCGAAAACATAGATTATTTTATTTTCATTGTGGGTTACAAATGGCTTTGTGAAAGTTTATATCATAAAATTTTACTACTATTTGGTTTATCCTGCTATTACAAAAATGATTAGCTTTTGATAAATTACAAAATATCGGTTAAAAAATGTCAAATTCCTTACAAAATTGTAAAAACATCTTAGCTTTGCACTATGAAAAAAGTAGATAAACTTGTGTCCAAAGCATTTTTTGGTCCCTTTTTGCTCACATTTAGCATTGTATTGTTTATTTTGTTTACGGTATTTATGTCCAAATACTTCGAGGATTTAGTCGGCAAAGGATTAGGTTGGGAAGTATATGCCCGTTTGTTTTCTTATTTTGCATTAGTATTGACCCCGCAATCTCTGCCTTTAGCAGTATTACTTTCTGCCTTAATGTCTTTTGGAAATTTGGGAGAACATTATGAAATTACTGCCCTCAAAAGTGCAGGAATTTCTCTACCAAGATTATTAATTCCTGTAGCTATTTATGCAGCAGGTATTACAATATTAGCTTTGCTATTCAATAATTATGTAGTCCCTGTAGCAAATCTAAAAGCCTTTAGCTTAATGTATGATGTGCGACAAAAAAAACCAACTATGGAACTCAAAGAAGGTGGTTTTTACAATGGTTTACAAAATTACAGTATTCGAATCGAAAGAAAAGATAAAGATGGAGGCGTAGGTTTATATGGCTTGATGATTTATGACCATAGTGGCAACAGAGGCAATGTCGATGTAATTTTGTCGGATTCTGGCACTATGCAAACCATCAATGAAGATAGTTATTTGGTAATAGATTTGAAACACGGTTTTCGTTTTTCGGAAAAAAGCAATGTTTCACAAAACAAACAAGAGTTTGTACGTGATGAGTTTAGCAAAGCCAAATTTGTGATTGATATGACCAATTT
>JBIKRY010000458.1:0-3367 GCA_044348925.1 Bernardetiaceae bacterium | reverse complement strand
GCCAAAATTTTGTTATTAAACAAAATCACTTTTGCCACTTGTGCAGCTTTTTGGGCAAATTCTGGGTTTCTATTACTAACCAAATGCCAATTTGGATTTTGCAAATGATAGCCTAATCTTTTAATAATTAGGTTAAAAATAGCTTGTAATTTGAGAAATGGCATAGGATAACCCGCATCATCGACTGTTCTTGGCAACAAAAAAGCACCGTTTTTGTACCGATTGTAAAACTTATTTTGCATCTTGCAAACAGGAAATACTACAGGCGAATCTGGAGTAGTAATGGTTTTTTGCATTTCGGCTTGCAAATCTGTAGTTTCAAAAACGTATTCTTCGCCCTGCAAAATATCTGCAATTTTGACTTTGCTAAGACTTGCCAAATCTGCAAGCCCAAAAATAAAATTGCCCGAATAATACTCTTTCGTGGCTTCACGCAAACGAAACTTTCCCACAAATAAAACATTGTTTTTGTAAAAAAGTCTTGCTTCATTTTCGACAAAAGTATCCTGTTTAGTCCTACTTGCAAGTTGTTCGGGACTGCCAAAAATAGCCGAACTATTGGCATCTACCACAAGTTTAAACGTAGATGTGCGACTACCATGCAAATATTCGGTATCAAAAATCAAGCTATTTATATCAAAACTTACAAGTTGCTTAGCAAGTAACTTGCAAATAATTCCGTTAATTTCTATGTGTAACATAATTTATGATTTATTCAATGATTTATGATTTATGATTTATGATTTATGATTTATGATTTTTTTGATTTAGTTTTTTTATTAGCTTGCATAAATAATTCATAAATCATAAATCATAAATTTTAAAACAAATCATAAATCATAAATCATAAATTTTAAAACAAATCATAAATCATACTATTTGGTATGCAATTTCAAAGGCATATAAATAGTCCTTTGCTTCCAACATCTTAGCTTTTTTGCTTGTAATTTCTATAGGAATATACCTATTGTCTAATTTTAGCAATACTTTTGGCGACTGCAACAAGTCGCCAAGTAGCGGAGTATAGACTTCTTTTGGCAAAAAACCACTTCGAATAACTCCTGTAGTAGTTTTTTTTATCATATAACTTTGATTTGTTTTGTCGGTATAGTTATAATTTAAAGGTAGATAATGCCCAAATAAACTCCTTTCTATCTCTACACTTTGTTCGTCTTCGCCTGTGCATACCAAGGAATCCCAAGCACCAAGACTATTCACAAAATGAATTTCATTCTGTGTTTGCAAATAATAATTTTGCACCACCAATAGCGAAAATACATCTGCTCCAATTTGCATATCTATCTGGCGGATAGTTCTACCTGCTGGCAAATTTGCCAAATAGTTTTGCACAGCAAAGGACACGTTAAAAAATATAGGTTGATTTTTTTGCAATAAAGTAAACAAATCTACCGTGTGAAAAGCATTGTTATCATACCAAACCTTAAAAATAATGGTAGTTTCGCTATTCTCTTTGGGCATATAGCCTACAAATGCTTGTTGGTCTCTATCCAATAACAGATAAGGTAGTTTTGTAAGAAACCCATTGGTAGGCAATAAATTAGGTCGTAGATGCACAAATTCGTTTTTTTCTAATCCTGCCAAAAGCACCACAAAATCCTCTTGCTGGTCTGTATTCCAAACCATATCCGAATAATTTTGGGTGCTTGTTTGAAAAGCATATTTTACATAAAACCGTTTGCAGACCTGCAAAGCCGTTGTGTGTGTAGTGCCTGCAAAATCGGGAAAATCGTATTGCAAAGCATTGTCGAGAAACTCCTCCAAAAAAAACACTGCTTCGTTATTTTTGGGCATTGTTTCCAAATCTGCTATTTTTTCGTAGCTATTGCTATACAATTCCGTTTCTACCATAATTTGCAAATGCACAAATTGGGTAGTATTTGGAATGGTAGAAAGTATATACGGTATTTGGTTTTTTGAAAAATACATATTTTATTTATGATTTATGATTTATTCAAAGATTTATGATTTATGATTTATGATTTATTTTATACGTCAAAAAAATTCATAAATTATAATTCATAAATCATAATTCATAAATCATAAATCATAAATCATAATTCATAAATCAAAAGATTGCGTTTCCATTTTCGTCTATCCATTGGTTCGTATTTGCAAAATCTGTATAGAGGAAATTTCGCAAATCTCCGTTATTTCCATACGTAGAGGTATCTTTGGCAACATTTCCATTACCTTCATTCAACAAATACCTTAGTATCAAATTGCTATTGATGCTATTGTTAGCATACAAACTACTAATTTCGGTAGTAGTTAAATTTCTATCATAGACATTTAGCTGCCTCATAGCCCCTTTCCAAATTTGCGGATAGGAAAAATCGGCAGTTCCTGCACCAATTACAAAGGCTTGCGAATGACTTAACAATAAAATAGTAGTGCTACAGACCAACTGTCCATCGACATAAATTTTTGTGTTGTTTGGGTTTCCGTATTGAATATCGGTAAAATTGATGACGATATGGTGGTATTGGTTGCTAAAGAAAAAGCCTGTTTGTCGCATAGCACTTCTTCCCCAATCATAAACTACTAATTCATTGCCAAATTTGAACAAACCATACGCAAACTGTTTAACAGCAATAGCCCTGTATTCGTTGGAATTGTCATCGGTTTTGACACGAACAGAAATAGCACCTGTATTGATATTAAAGGGACTATTGGTAGTAGGCAAAATAAAATTATTTATGCCATTGAACAACAAAGCATAACTTGTTTTTGGTTTTGGTTTTGCCAAACTTACGCCAAAATTTCGCACCAAAAGCTGGGTAGCTTTTCCGACAAGTTGGTAAAAGTTGTTTTCCATGGGGCTTTCTCCCAACTGTAGCGTAGTTGCCAAAAACAAAGGGCTTTTTTTGCTACCTATTTGTATTTTTTCGCCATTGTGTAGCTGTATATAGGCAATGCAGGGCGTAGAAAGATAGTTTTTTAGCCATATTTCAACGTCTTGGCGGTATTTTGGCAAGTGAAAAACCAAATTCCACGCATAGCTACTACCTGCTTTGCTTGCTTGCAAAGCTCTGCTACACTTGCCTGTATCAGGCGTGAAATAAATTTGTTCAAACGAATTGCTAAATACTTCGCTTGCTATATCCTTAATTCTGGCAATCCATAAAGTATGGAAACTGCCCAAATTGTCGCCGTTGTGTCTGTCCATTTCTTTGAATTATGATTTATGATTTATGATTTATTCAAAGATTTATGATTTATTCAAAGATTTATGATTTATTCAAAGATTTATGATTTATTCAAAGATTTATGATTTATTCAAAGATTTATGATTTATGATTTATGATTTATTTTATACGTCAAAAAAAATCATAAATCATAAATCATA
>JBIKRY010000128.1:0-12331 GCA_044348925.1 Bernardetiaceae bacterium | reverse complement strand
CATTTCATTCGCTTAGGCAGCCCCGCCTAAAGGCGAATATACGGTTGCTACGCAACTTATTTATTATATATTTTACTTGTAACTTGTTGATTATCAATAAAGTAATCCGTAGTTCACGTTAGTATCGTATAATTTGTAGTGTGAACTTAGGCATATCCGACTAAACCACGCTATAACAAATTTCCAGAACTTTTAAGTAATCAATAGACACTAAAATATACAGTAGAACTATGTAACTTATATGATACTAAAAATTAATTGGTTTTATCCAACGATGTCATCTTTTTTTCAAAGATGACATCGTTATGTTCTGTTTTTTATAAAATCATTTTAGTTTTAGTATAACTTATATGATATTGACTAACGCAAATTTATTGATTAATGTTTTATATTTAGTAAGAGTAACTTTGATAGGCAAAAATAGTAATAAAAATAGAGAAATAATAAAAATAGGATTGATATTTTTAAAAATAACAATCCTATTTTTAAGTAGTTGGTCTAAAAATTATTCGTAGATAATTTCACATTTTGGCATAGATTTTTGCAACAAGGTTAATTCCTTTTGTGGAATTTTGTTGTTTTCGAGTTCCAATAAAGTAAGTTTTTTTAGTTTGACTAAACTTTCAGGCACTTTTTGCAACAGATTATCTCCCATCAAAAACTCGTCTAAATGTGTTAATAAACTAATAGTAGCTGGCAATTCTTTGATTTTATTTTTGGTTAAGTCCAAACTTTGCAAATTTTTGAGCAGACCAATTTCTTTTGGAATTTCGCTAATATTATTATAACTCAAATCTAATCGTTGTAAATTTACAAATAGATAAATTTCTTTTGGAATTTCTTTTAAATTGTGGCGACTTAGATTCAATTTATAAACTTTGCTTGGATTTTTTAGAGCTTCGTCCAAAAAAATAAATACGGGTTCTTTGTCTAAAGCCTCTGCACTCAATAATTTATGTTGTGCATTGCCCATAAAACTACTAAATACTATGACGAAAAAATATAAGATGGTTTTCATTTTGGTTGTTTTTAAAGATAAAAAATAAAAGTTTATCATAAATACTTTCTATCTATCTTGCAAAAATCAAGCAAATAGCTTTTGATTTTGGGATTTGAGGCTTAAAAACAAGTTATTTAACAATTATATTAACAAATTTTATGTTTTAGTTCTTATTTCCCTAAAATAAAATCATGGATAAGTTCCTATTGCGAAGTTATACTAATCAAATAATTAAAAACTTGCAGTTGAGATTTACCAATCGTTAAAAATAATAGGATAGATATTATTTTTGGAAATAAACTTTTGCTTACTTTTTTAATCTAAGTCTAAACTTTCTTTGTGTTTTTAATACTTATCTTTGCCTACAAATCTTTGTTTTAAACCTACAACAACATGAAAAAAATACTATCCATTCTTGTTTTATTATTATGTGTGCATATTTTTCCGATAACTGCCCAAACTGTTTCTACCGAAGGCAAAGAATTTTATGCAGGTTTTTTAGGTATTCTGCCTAATCCACCTAATACGTTGCGGTTTGTTATTAGTTCTCGTTTGGGTGCTGTTGGTACAATTTCGATGCCTTCCAATCCCAATTTTAATCCCATTAATTTTACAGTAGCTGCCAATTCCACGTATCAAACTTTTGATATATCTTCTACCTATACCGCAGGCACTCGTGAGCAAGTAGAAAACAAAGGCTTTTATATCAATGCAACCAATGATATTAGTGTTACGGCTATCAATCAATCTCCAAATCGTACCGAAGCCTCTCTGGTTTTGCCAAGAACTGCACTCGGAAATATTACGGAGTATGTCGTAAATACAGTACAAAAAGGGCTTAATAATCAAGGTTTATCGGAGTTTATGCTTGTTGCAACCGACAACAACACTACTATAGAGATTACGCCAAGTGCTACCACTACAGGCAACAAGCCCGCCAATATGCCTTTTACGGTTACGTTGCAACGTGGACAAATTGTGCAATACCAAACTACAGATGATTTTACAGGCACACGCATCCGTGGGGCAAACGGAAGTTGTAAATCTTTTGCGGTTTTTGCAGGCACCAATGCGGTAAATTTAGGCTGTGCAAATAACACACTTTTTAATGGCTCGGCACAACACGTCTATGAACAATTATTTCCTATTCATACTTGGGGAACACAGTATATTGTTACGCCTTATGCGGGTTTGAATGGGGTTTGGTATCGAATAGTAGCAAGGGAAAATGATACAAAAATTACGGTTTCTGATGGCATTACCGTGAATAATAGCACCTTACAAGCAGGTGCAAACAAATTGCTTAGTAGCACACAACCTGTATGTATCAAAGCCGATAAGCCTATTAGTGTTATTCAAATAAGCCAAAACTCTAATTGCAACTTGCCAAATATTGCAGACCCGTCTTTTCTCAATCTCAATGCCGTTACACAAAGTACCAACAAAGCTACATTTAATACCATAGAATTGGCTACTTCAGGCTTTCATTTTATCAATGTAGTAATGAAAACTACAGAAATTACCAAATTGCGAATGAATAACAAAACTACAGACAATAATAACATTCCATTAATTAATTATTTCAACAAAGTATTGCCTTGTGATGAATATTCTTTTGCAGCAATTCCTGTAGTTTCGGGCAATAGAACTACGATTGTTACTACAACTTTGTCGGCTGATGCTGGTTTTTCGGCGTTTGCATACGGATATAGCAATGTAGATATTTATGCATACGCAGTTGGGGCAAGTTTTGAGAATTTAGAAGCCAATTTTAGTAGTAATGTATTGCGTGAAGATTGTCAAAAAACAGAAATATCCTTTGCAGGGGTAGGCACAAATGTATCTAATTATACATGGGATTTTGGTGATGGCACAGCACTTGGCACGGGACAAAACCCAAAACATATTTATACCAATTCGGGAACGTATCAAGTTACGATGAATGGCGTACTTTTTGGCGGTTCTGGTTGTGCTGCTACAGCATCAGTTACCAAAGAAATTACCGTAAACGTAGCACAACCTATTACAATTAGTGCAAAAATTATGGAAAGCAAAAATCCTCTTGCTATTTGTGGTACAACAGATACTTTGTATGTAGAAACCGTAGAAAATGCAAAATATCAATGGAATTTAAACGGTATTCCTATTCCTAATGCTACAAAAACAGCATTGGCTATTGCAAGTTCTGGCACTTATACGGTTAGTGTGGCATTAGGGACTTGTTCGTCTGCTACTTCCTTGCCTCGTGTGGTCAAATTTTTGAATTTGCAAGCCAAAATTAAAGGGGATACAAGCCAAAAATTTTGTCAAAGTGGCGTATTGCGTGCAGACGTGCAAGACACTACGTTATATACCTATCAATGGCGTAAAGATGGCAAATTATTAGCAATAAAAGCTGCTACTTTGTGGCTCACAGATGCCGAACAAAGTGGTAGTTATACATTAACTTTGCAACAAGATATTTGTACGGCTATTTCTAAACCTGTAACTGTGTTGATTATTCCAAATCCAATAGCCCAAATTATACAAGTTACACCTGTATATGCCTGCGATAGCACTATCTTACAAGCACAAATAGTCAAAGATGCAAGTTATACTTGGACACGCAATAACGTAATAGTAGGGACAAATTCCCCAACTTTGTCTGTCAAAACAAGTGGAAATTATGCAGTAACGGTAAAAGTAGCTATTTGCAGCACTATTTCTCCTACCGTATTTGTGCGAATTACGCCAACGCCTGTCGCAAAAATTATACAAAAAAGCCCTGTTTATTTTTGTACACAAGCCACTATTTCGGCACAAAAAGTAGATAGTGCAAGTTATATTTGGTTTAGGAATGGAAATATTATTCCAAATACAAGCAATAAATCCGAATTTGTAGCCACCGAAGGAGGTATTTATCGAGTATTGATTCGGGTAAATAATTGCGAAAAATTATCAGATACTATAGCATTAAGCCCAAAAAGTATTCGAGCAGTAATTTTGCAAAAAAATCCTGTTGTTTATTGTGAAAAAGGAATTTTGCAAGCCGATACTTTAGCAAATGTAGGAATGATGCAATACGAATGGTTTTGGAATGGCAAATCTATTGCCAAAACTCCAAGTATAACTATCACAGAATCAGGAGTATATCAACTAAAAACCACTCAAGAAACCTGTGAAGATATAGCTACTATTTCGGCTACGGTCAATAAATTTCCAACAGATTTGAGTTTGCAGACTTCCACCCAAAATTTTTGTATAGATAGTTTGGTAACTTTGCAAGTGCAAAATAGCAACAATATGCCCAACGCAAAATATCAATGGACATATAATGGAAAAAATTTACCTAACACCGAGCCTAAAATGATGGTTTCGTTGGCTGGAATTTATACCGTAAATGTGCAAATAGCCGAAAATTGTAGCAAAACTCTACGTACCGAAATCAAAAATTTTGCTCCTATTTTGCCAACTTTCACACAAACTGTCAAAAATTTTAGTATCCAAGAATTGGTGGTTTTTCCAAATCCTACTACAGGCATTTTATATTTTCAAGTATCTAAAGAAATTGGTACTACCTTGCGAATGGAAAATCCAACTGCGTGGAAAAATATTATTTGGACTTTAGACAATACTGCCCTCACAGAAAACAATAACAAAACTACGATATTAGCTACCAAAGGCGGTATCTATCGAGTAAAAGGTATAGATACCAATGGCTGTCCACAAATTTCTGCACCAATTACCTTACAAACGCCAATAATTCCTAATTTTACCATTAGTTTGATTAATATGCTCGGACAAACAGTAATTGAAAATAAACAAACTTTTAAAATTGGTGAAGTGGCAAGTATGGATATTAGTCATTTGGCTGCTGGTGCTTATTGGTTGCGTGTGCAAACTGCTGCTGGGGAAATATCTTCTAAAGTATTGAAAATAGAACAATAATTTATGGAACATTAGACTTATTGATTACATTGTTTTACAATAAGTCTATTCATTATGTTTGTATAAATTTTGCTACTTTGTTATGTTTTGTAAAACAAATAGGCGAAAATTAGCAAAATAGCTATTTTAATTAAAAAATATTTTATTTTTATAATAGCAAACAAAAAAAATTAAAAAAAAATCTCAATTATTTTGCAAATATAAAAAAAGCCCTTACCTTTGCACCATACTAAAACAGAGAGAAATATTTAAAAGTATTAAAAACTAATACAAAAATAAAACTCAATATTTTAGCATAAAAAGGGATTTTAGCTCAGCTGGTTCAGAGCATCTGCCTTACAAGCAGAGGGTCAATGGTTCGAACCCATTAAGTCCCACAAATTTAAGCTATACATTTTGTATAGCTTTTTTTGTGTCCAAAAAAAGTTATGAAGTAGCTAATCTGCCTTACATAGTAGTACGTAGCTCTTGCTACGTACTACAAATTACATAAGCTATTCTATCATAATTTTTTCTACAACTTGTCTTTCCCCTATTTTAATTTTGAGTAAATACAAACCTGTTGCAAAATTTTTGAAATCAAATTTATAGGTTTTATCTTTGAAATAGTCTTCAGAATAGCTATTTATTACCTGCCCAATGCTATTATAGACACTAATAGTTACATAATTTGGTTTGCGTAATGACAAATCCATTGTTATATTTCCATTTTTGCTTGGATTTGGATACAAGTCAAGTTTTGTATAAGGTGGTAATTTGCTAATATCTTGATAGATTACAACTATTTTTTTGCTGACTATTCCTATACAAGCATTATTTGCAGTAAGTTTCAAACTTACCGTATATTCCCCTGCTTGTTCAAAAGTAAAATAATTTTTTACGCCATTTTTGGTTTTTCCTTCTATACTCCATTGATAAGCAAGTGCTTGCGTATCTTTTGCCTGTAGCCATAATGTATCTTTTTCGTAAATATTGATAGTATCTTTGTTCATCAAAAAATCAACTTCAATAGTTTTTGTCGTAATTTTTACCATAGTTGGCAAACTTTCCAATAAAGAATCTATGCAAGTTACATAAAAAATCATATCCTTATCCACAGCATCTATAGTGAATGTAGCACTGCTTTGCAAAGGACTAATATTTTGGTTTGGCATTTGGTCATAAAAATTAAATACTTTACCACCTGAAGGACTAAGTACAAGTTTTTGATTTTTGCACACACTTTGTGAGGCTATAATAGGTTTTTCGGCACGATTAAGTACATTAATATATTCCAAAAAAGTTTGTGTGCAACCATAACGGTCTGTAGTTTGTAATTTTATGGCATAAGTCCCTTGTTTTTGGTAAGTATGTATAGGTTTTGCCTCTGTCGAGGTGCTACCGTCTCCAAAATTCCACAACCAATATAACACACTTTCATGCTCGGCACTTGGCTGAAAAGAAGGATTTTCATACAATTTGATAGTTTTTGGAATATTAATTTTGATTTCGGGTTTGCTAATGGCAACTGTTATTGCTACAGGTTCACTTTCTACCAAAGAATCTGTACAAACTACATAAATTTTTTGGGATTGGTAAGGATAAAAATCATAAAAATTACCAACTGCAAGCACTTCAGACAAATGTTCATCTGCATAAAAATAGAAGTTGCTGCCTTTTTGTGGTGCAATACGCAACAATGTATTTGGGCAAGAGGTAATAGTAGCTGGCACAAGTGGTAGAGGACTTTTTTTGCCAACTTTAAAAATCTTACTTAAAGTATCCGAACAGCCTTGTGTATCCCAAACTTTGAGTTTTACTCGATAAATACCTTGTTTATCGTACAAATAAATTGGATTTTGTTGGATACTACGCCCTTTGCCATCTCCAAAATTCCATTCCCAAGCTACAATCGGAAATTTAGAAATCGTCTTGTCCGAAAAAGTAACTTCCGCAAATAGAATTGTATCCGCTTTAGCAGAAGGCAAAAATTTTGCATCTAATAATGGTCTATCTATCCAAATTCGCACTAAAGGACTTTCTATCACCGAATCTACATTGCTTACATAAATCTTCGTAAGAGAAATATCTTTCACTACATAAGTTTGTCCTTGTCCCAAAAATTTTGTTGCTAACGAATCTACATAAAAATTAAATTTTTTGCCATTCATAGGACTAATCAAAACAGATTCTTTTGCACAAACTTTAACAGTAGTAGGAACTATAGGCAATGGACTTCTTGCTAATCGTACTACTTTCATTCGATATTCACTACTTGCAATACAACCCAAACTATCTGTAATCGTAAGTTTTACGGTATAAATTCCTGCTCTGGTATAGGAATGTACGGGATTTCGGTCTGTCGAAGTCGCTGTCCCATCTCCAAAAGACCAAACTTGACGAACCGCAAAAGGACTATAGCTATAAAAAGCAACTTTAGTAGAATCAAAAATATTTAAGGAATCTTTGAAAACTGCAATAGCTTTTGCGGTTCGTATTTTAAATTGGTAAGCAAGTAATTCACTTTCTCTAACCGAATCTACATTGCTAATAAAATAAGTTTTTGCAGTATCCGCAGCATTTACCGCAAGGTTTCTACCAATTTTTATAGGTACAGATAAATTTTCGGGTGTATAAAAACGGAAATTTGTGCCATTTTTTGGCTCAATTAGCAAATTATCTTTACAAATATATGGACTTTGTATAGGAATTGGGCTTTGTGTATTTGGGTTTATGTATTTTGCTGCTTCTGTAGCCAATGTTTGTAAATTTTGTAGGGAATTGCCTGCCATTAATACAAAAGTTACGATTTTACTTTCGCCTCTTTCCAATGCTATTTTAGTTGCTATCACTTGTGCCACATCACTGCCATTGCCTGAAATTCCTGCGTTGGTATGTCGCAAATTATTGTTCATGGCAAAAAACTTTTCGGCACTTGAAAATGAATCTTGCACACTAAAATTAGTAGGATTTTCTGTATTATTCAACTTATCAAAGGAAAGACAATGGTAAGAATTGCCTCCAAATACCTTGATTCCCACGTAGTTAGCTGTGTTATGTGTATAAGCTATTTTTAAGGAGTCGTCCCATTTTGCTCTGTTTGCTGTGGCAATATCTATGTTAAAATCAGCAAATATTCCTACCGATAAACTATCTATTTTTGCATTACTGCGATTTTGAATGGTATATTGTATTTGCAGATATTGTTGATGCGGTGTGTTAATACGTGCTGTAATTTTTTGGTTTATTTGCAAACCTATTTTCATATTTCCTGCATTGTCATCAGAAAAAACAGATGAAATGCTGCTGCGTTGCAACGCTATTTCTTCCCATTTTGCGTGTGTAATAGTGCGAAAATGGTTAGATTTTTTATTTGGCAAACTTAGCACTGCATTAGGCACTTGCCTATTATTAGTGGCAAGCATTAGACCTGCTTCTTTGAGTAAAGTCGTATTTTTGAATAAAATACCTTTACCTTGTTTGTTTGTTTCGTCTGTACAGCCCAAACGTCCATTAGCTGCAGTAGAAATAGTCAAATCATTTCTTTCCAAAGTCAAAGTTTCTTCTTGTATTGGCAAGATAAAATATTGCGTATCTGTGTAGTTATCTCCTGTAAATTTTAGTTTGAAAATCAGATTAGTGCTTGGTTGCACACTGTTTGCAATATAGATTTTGAATGGTTTGTGTTGGTTGCTGGTCGTATCTAAAGTAGCTAAATTACCTATCCAAAAACTATTTTGGCTAATTGTAATATCAGCAGACATTGCTTCTATTTCTACTTGCAAGTTTTTAACCGTATTAAGCAAATTTACAAAGGACATCATTATCGTAAGGCTATCTCCCGCAAAGGCATATTTACCAAGTTTATTTTGATAGCTAAGATTTTGATAACGAACTGCAATAGCCGAATTTCGTTTGTTGAGTGCATTCAAGACATTAATCCTTCCTGTGCCTAATTTGTCTTTCCAAACGGTATTTTCGGAAATGTTATAAATATTGTCGGCAGTAACTCGCAATAATTCGCCAATTTGTAAACCTGTCAATTCGGGATATTTTGCTTTGAGCAAACCCGCAGCACCCGAAACAAAAGGAGCAGCAAAAGAACTACCTGTCAATCTATTGTCATAACCTCCATTGCCAATCGTACTCTGTATATCTACGCCAGGGGCAGTAATATCTACCAAATTATTATAAACTCCTAATAACATACGTTTATCAAATATATCTGATGCTGCTACAGATAATACATTTTGGTAAGACGAGGGATACAAAAAACTTTCTATTGCTTGGTTGCTATTGCTATTGCCTGCTGCTGCCACCACCAAAGATTTTTTTACCAAAGTAGCATAATTGATAATATCTTGTTGATATTGATAATATTGTAAGTTGTAAATCCCTGCACCATCTACATTAGACATCGATACATTGATAACTTGGCAACCTTGGTCGGCTGCATATTTAATTCCTTTGTAAATTTCAATCGTCAAAATTTGTCCATATACAAAATCTGACACTACTTTGATAGGCAATAATTTGCACATAAAACCTACGCCTGCAATGCCAATGCCGTTGTTGGTACTTGCAGCAGCAATTCCTGCTACTTGTGTGCCATGTTGCGTTTCTCCTAATACATTTGCATCATTATTGCCAAAATCATAACCTAATGAATCATCTACAAAACCATTTTTATCATCATCTACATTTGGCAGACCATTTTTTTCGACTTCATTATAGGCAAAATTGCCTTTCAAATCTGCGTGTGTAGGCAAAATGCCTGTGTCTATGATACCTATTTTTACATTTGGACTTCCTTTGCTAATATCCCAAGCCTCATATACTTTTGCCTTTTCCAAACCCCATTGCGAATAGGTTAAAGGGTCATTGGGATTGTAGATACTGTTTGTTTTGGCATACGCAATAGGTTCTATGTAATGAACAAGTTGATTTTTATGGGCATATTCCATAAAATTAGGTATGTCTTGTTGGGAAATTTCAAGTTGGGCAATATTTTCTATGCCAATAGTTTGTGCAATATTTTGTTCAGCAATGCTAATCTGTGGCTGCTGGAAAAGATAGGAATGATTTTTTATTGCAAATAGCTGGCTAAGTTGCAAAAGATTAGGTTTTTCTTTCCATTTGACGATAAGTTTTTCGTTGGCTACCAATTTGGCTTGCATGGCGACTACAATTTCGGTGCTACTATGTGGCTTTTTGTTTTGTGCAAAGGTGGTAGTGGCAAAAGTAATGTAGAAAAAAGAGAGAAAAATTGTAAGGTAATATGGTATGGTGTTGTGCATAGTTTGTGATTTGGTGCGTATAATAAATTTAGATATTATTAGAAAGTAGGAAATATTTTAACTGATTATCCATCAATAAGTTACTAATAAAATAAACATCATTTTTGCACTATTTGGGAATCCACGAAATAAGGCTAAAATTAGCAAATATTTTGGAATATACGTAAAATTATTTGTAATGTTTTGCTAAAAAAACGAAAATAAATAAGATAGTAGTGTAATAACGAATTAACTTCAGAAATTTTGCTAATTAATCTCTATACACTAAATATTTTCTATTTTTTGTTTAGCTTGTTTATCTTTTTCAAAACCCTCGCGTGGGTGAAAATCTTTGATAATTTGTTTTAAATATTCGGTATCCAAATGCGTATAAATTTCGGTGGTTGCAATAGATTCATGCCCCAACATTTCTTGAATAGCACGCAAATCTGCTCCTCCTTCCAATAAATGTGTAGCAAAAGAATGTCTAAAAGTATGTGGACTAATGTTTTTGGTTATTCCTGCTCTTTCGGCAGCCTCTTTTACAATCGTAAAAATTGTAATGCGGGAAATGGAAGTTCCAAGTCTATTGAGAAAAAGATATTGTTCTTCGCCTCGTTTAATAGGTACATGTACACGAATTTCTTGCATATACAACCGAATATATTTCATGGCATCTGTGCCAATAGGTACTATCCTTTGTTTATTAGATTTTCCTGTAACCTTAATAAAATTAATATCTTCATACATATCCGATAATTTGAGATGTATCAATTCACTCACTCGAACTCCTGTACTATACAAAGTTTCGATAATTGCCCGATTTCTCATACCTTCTGGAGTAGATAAATCTATGTTTGCCAAAATAGTTTCTATCTCGTGAAAATCTAAAACTTCAGGTAATTTTTTAGGAATTCTTGGCTGTGCAATAAATTCGGTTGGGTTGCGTGCAATTTCTTTGTTCTCTTCCAAAAATTTGTAAAAAGATTTGATGCCCGCCAAAATCCTACTTTGTGTATTGGGACTTACCAACGCAGAAATAAATTGCAAAAAGTCTAATAATAAATTTTCATCTACTTCTACAGGACTAACTTTGAGTTTGCGTAATTCTATGTATTGATGTAGTTTTTCTATATCTCGTGTATATGCTTGCACAGAATTAGACGAAAGATTACGTTCTAATTTCAAATGATTTTCAAAACTACGAATAAAAATAGACCAAGACGACATAAGCAATAGATATGAATTTTATCTCGCAAATTAACAAAAATAGATGAAAATACTTTTATTTTTGCTATTTTTGTCATCAAAAACTTATTTATGGAAAAATTATCTTATTGCGAGGCAGTGGCTATGCTGGACGAGGACAATATACACCGCATCTACCACGATACGGCGTATGGCTTTCCCATTTTGGACGACAATGAATTATTTGGCAGACTACTTCTCGAAATCAATCAAGCAGGTTTGAGTTGGACAACGATTCTACGAAAACAAGATAATTTTCGCAAAGCATACGCTAATTTTATTATACAAGATATTGCTAATTTTACAGAAGTAGATAGACAAAGATTATTAGCAGATGCAGGAATTATTCGCAATAAATTGAAAATTAATGCAGCCATTGAGAATGCAAAAAGAATTGTGGTGCTACAAAAAGAGTTTGGTTCTTTCAAAAATTGGCTTGACCAACAACAAGCAAAAACCAAAGACGAATGGGTAAAAATATTCAAAAAACATTTTCTTTTTACAGGAGGCGAAATAGTTAATGAGTTTTTGATGAGTACAGGCTACTTACCCAATGCACACTTGACAACCTGCCCTATTTATGCTAAAATTATTGCAAGTCAGCCACCAATAACAAAAATAGTTTAGCTTTTGAAAAAACAGGTGTGTAAATATGAAATTAATATTTTGGCTAAAAAAGCTAAAAACTACCTATTGTATTTTAGCTTTCTTTATTTTATATTTGTAGGAACTAATTTAAGACAATACCTATGCTTGCCAATTTAGATAATGAAGTCATCTTTAAAAAAGCCTTTACAGACAAAACAGTCTTTAAATCTTTTGTGCGTGATATTTTGGGAATTGAGGTAGAAATAGATAAAATTGAAACCGAAAAAAAATTCAAGCCAAAAATAGGCTATAT
>JBIKRY010000127.1:0-12342 GCA_044348925.1 Bernardetiaceae bacterium | reverse complement strand
GGCGTTGTGTGCCTCCATAACCAGGTAGTAATCCTAAATTTACTTCAGGTTGTCCAAATTTGGCATTATCGGCAGCTATTCTAAAATGACAAGCCATTGCTAATTCACAGCCACCACCCAAAGCAAAACCATTTACAGCAGCAATGATTGGTTTGTGAGAGTTTTCTATACTTGCAAAAATTGCCTGTCCTTCGCTTGCTAAATTACTTGCTTGCGTGCTGGTTAAGGTAGTAAGTTCTACAATGTCGGCACCTGCCACAAATGCTTTTTCGCCTGCACCTGTCAAAATAGCAGCACGAATAGTAGCATCATTTTGCAAAAATTTGACTACTTCGCCTATTTCCTGAATGGTCTTAATATTTAAGGCATTTAGCTTACTTGGACGATTGATAGTAATCGTTAAAATCTGATTTTCATAACCTAATAATAGGTTTTCAAATATTGGTAAATTCATAAGATGGTTCTTGCGTAAATATATTTTGCAAATATATTATTTTTTTGCGAAATAGTTTTGTATGGCGAATCTTTGCAAAAAAAATCTACTAATTTCTTAGTAGATTTTTTATATTTCTTGTGAAAAGTAGTTTTCTAAGAAGTTGAATGTATTTTAGCCCATTATTTTTTTTACAATTCCTTGCCAAAAACTAATTTTTTCTGTACTATTATTTTCTTTGTTTATGTTGGCATTTGTATTTTTTTGAGAGGTTTCTGCTTTTTGAATTATTTTAAAAAGTTGTTGAATTTTACTTTCTAATACTTCCTTGCCTTTTAATTGTTCTACCCAACGGGTAGGAATTGCTTGAAATCCATATTTTGCACCCAAAACCGAGCCTGCAATGGCTGCATTGGTATCTGCATCGCCACCTTCGTTAATAATTCGCAAAATACCCTCTTCAAAATTTGTATTTTTCAATGCCCAAAAAGCTACTGCCATTGCTTTTAGGGTATAACCAATAGAATCTTTTTGATTTAGTTCGAGGTTTTCTAAAGTTTTGGTATCAGCAAGTTCAAAATATTCTTTTATTCTTTCGTCATACGGATTTGTAATTTCCTGTACTTTTTGGAATATTTTGGTATAATCTGTTTCACCTTGTAATAACAAGCTAATTGCTACCGAAATAGCTACACAAGAACCGACACAACGTGGGTCTGTATGTGTAATTCGACAAACAATATCTGCATTATGTTTTACTTTTTCGATGTCATAATATTCCCAAACCCCAAGAATAGAAGTACGCATCACACCACCATTGGCAGCTAAATTTTTGCCTGCTTTTTCCCAGATAGTATAGGCTACTTTATGCGGGTCTTTCAAAAAATCATCATCAGACAATACCGCATAAATTGTATTGCCAATACCACGTCCACCATTATTTGCCCAATGGTATAAATTTTTGGCAATATCTTTTATATCTACTTGTTGTTTTTGGAGCAGAGAGTCAAAAATACAAATCATTTGTTCAGTGTCGTCTGTCCATTCGCCTTTTTCCCAACGAGAACGGTGTCCATCTTCAATAATTTGGTCATAGTCTTTTAAACCACCAGGGTAAAATTGACTAACTTGTGTTTTGGTTAGAAACTCTGCTCCAAGTCCTAAGGCATCACCTATAGCTTGTCCGTAAATAGCTCCTTTTATTTTATCTAATAATATTTCTTTTTGCATAATTTTTACATAAGATATGCTTATTGGTAGATTTTCCAATGAACTAAGCACTTAATCGACTAACATATTGTACTAAACTCCGTTTTGCTATTGGTAATAAGGAGTTTTCAAAAGGGCAAGGTACTTTTGCCAACACTGCAAAGGTAGCAGGATTTGGTAATATATTATATTTTTTACTAAGATTTCCTTTTATATTTTCGTAGGTATTTACCAAACTATATGGCACAGTTTCTACATATTCCATGTGAATACCTCGATATTTTTCATGGATATTTTCAAAAATGCTAATCTGGTAACGATATACTTTGGTATCTTTATGGCTATATTCGTGCAATAGTGCATAGCCTTCGTCTGTATAGACAGGAGTGATACCAATGGGCAGAATCTCTATATGATTTGCAAAATAGTCGTAAATTTCTTTTCCATTGCTAACAGCTTCTTGAAATAAGGGCAATGCAAAATGCACTATTTCCTCAATAATTTTCATCGTTTCATCATCATCTACTATTTTTTTGTAGAGTAATTCTAATTTTTGAAAATCTGTTTTACTAATCCTTTGTGGAAATTGTTCATATAATAATTGTTTATTATTTTTTATTTCCACTAAGTTTTGGTAATGAAATAATAAATCAGTAAATGCAGGATAGAGTTTTTTGTCTGCAAATTCAGTTTGAATAGCTTGTAGATACGCCAACAAGATATATTTTTTATATTCTACATCTACAATACCGTCTGTAAGCCAATTTAAGTGTAATGTTTTCATGGTATTTATTTTTTGCAAATGAGCTATGTGTTCTTATGACCACTATTTTGAATCCAATATACAAAAAAATTACAGAAAAAAATATTTTTTAGTTTATATCCTCACTCAAAGGGTTGCCCGCAGGCATTATGTATGTAGTAGAGTCTAATGCAAACATTCCTGGTTGATATTTTGAACAGTCTAACTGCACATTTAATTTTTTTGGCATTGGGAAATGCCCTTTTTTGTAACCTAAAGTAGAATCTGCATATACTTTTTCGGTGAACATGGCATATTGTGGCATGGCAAGTTTTCCGCCTGTGCCATCTTTGCCTTGAAAGTGAATACTGCGGTCTTCGCCGCCAATCCAAACACTTGTTACCAAGTCTTTGGTACAACCTACAAACCACGCATCAGAATTATTTTGGGTAGTTCCTGTTTTGGCTGCTACTTCGTTGCTTTGTTTAAATTTGTACCGCCATAATCCGCCTGCTGTTCCACCTTCGGCAACGCCTTTGAGCATATACAACATAAGATAAGCAGTTTCTTCGTCTAATGCTTCTTTGGTTTTGGCTACTTTTGTATAGATTACTTTGCCGTGTTTATCTTCTATTCGGGTAATAAATGTAGGTTCTGTCCAAATACCTTTGTTCACAAATGTACCATAAGCTCCTGTTAGTTCAAACAAAGAAGCCTCATTAGAACCCAAACAAAGGGAATAAACGGGTTGCATCTCACTTTGAATCCCCATACTGCGAGCATATTTGATAACAGTTTCGGGTTTTAATCGTCGCATCAAAAATGCAGATACTGTATTGATAGACAAGGACAATGCTTGGCGTAGTGTGTACATTTTGCCTGTGTAGCCATGACTTGCATTTTTGGCAGTCCACGAAGCTCCATTGCCCAAATCAAAAGTTTGTGGCACATCAGGCACAGCATCACAAGGCGAAAAACCACCTTCTTTGAGGGCAGCAGCATACACAAAAGGCTTAAAAGTAGAGCCTACTTGTCGTTTTCCTTGTTGTACGTGGTCATATTTGAAATATTTGTAATTCATTCCACCTACCCACGCCTTTATTTCGCCTGTGTGAGGGTTTAGTGTCATCATACCTGTACGCATAAAATGCTTGTAATAAGCTATAGAATCTAATGGACTTAGTAATGTATCTTTTTCTCTTTCAGGCTTGTCCCATGCAAAAACTTTCATTTTTACAGGAGTTTGCATAATTTTTTTGATAGTGCTGGAATCTTGTTGGTATTGAATTTTGAGTAAACGGTATCTTTCTGATTTTTTCATCGCATCCTCTAAAAAATTTACCAATTCATTGCCGTTTTCATCTACCCAAGGGTTTTTACCTTGCCATTCTTTAAAAAACTTTTTTTGTACGGTTGGCATATATTCCTCGACAGATGCCTCTGCCATTTTTTGTAATCGGGTGTCAATCGTGGTATAAATTCGCAAACCGTCTGCATATAAATCATAACCATTTTGTTTGCACCAATTATTTACCCATTTGGCAACTTCAGTTCGAAAATAGGGGGCAATACCATTCAAATGGCTATCTACAATATATTCACCTGTATTTAAGGGTTTTGCCTTGAGAGAATCTGCTTCAAAATTTGTAATATAATTATACTTTACAAGCTGGTCTAATACTGTATTGCGGCGAGGTAAAGCATTTTCTGGTCTATAAATTGGGCTGTAGTAGGAGGGGGCTTTCAACATACCAACCAACATCGCAGATTGGTCAAGGCTCAATTTATCAGGAGTTGTGTTGTAATACGTTTTGGCTGCCACTTTTACGCCAAAGGCATTGCTTCCAAACTCTACGGTATTAAAATATAAAGCTATAATTTCTTTTTTAGTATAAGACCTTTCCAATTCAATAGATAGCAACCATTCTTTAGTTTTTGCTATAATTTTGTTGAGTAGGGGAATATCTTTGAGTAAGCCACCATAACTGCGGGTTTTGAACAAGTTTTTTGCAAGTTGTTGGGTAATAGTGCTGGAGCCTCGTTTGTTGTTCGTAAGTAAATAGACAGGAATAGCTAAAGTAGCTTTCATATCAATACCTGAATGTTGATAAAAACGTACATCTTCAGTAGCTAATAACGCATGGATAAGGTTTTCCGAAAATTCATCATAGCTGGCTGGAGTTCTATTTTCTCTAAAATATTTGCCCATCAATACACCGTCTGCGGAATATAACTCGGAGGCAACCTCCGAATGTGGATTTTCTACTTCTCGCAAATCGGGCATACCTCCAAATAACGAAAGAAAATCTACTTGCACTGCCATTACCCAAAAAAATATAGAAAGTAGAGAAGTTAAAAAGAATAACCAAATTAGACGCACCCATTGTAAATACGAGTATTTTTTTATTTTTTTTAGGTCTGAAAACTTTACTTCTTGAAGGTCTTTTTTTAAGTTATTTAACGAAAATTTAGACAATAATTTTTGGAAATCGAACAACGGCATAACAGTAAGATTTTATAATCGTATATTTTATTGCTTCAAATAATGATTTAAGTTTACTTGTAAAAGATAACCTAAAAATATTCTTGTCAAATTGGAGTCCTAATATGGTATTTTAGGCTCGCAATATACTGTTTTGTTGGCAACTTATTCAAAAAGTCTTATCAAATATTTTAGATAAGCAAAGAAAAGGAACAGATTGGTAAAATTCAACTGTTTTTATTATTTTTTATAGAGTTTTGATAAAAATAGTAGTTTTTTTATCTGTTCTAAAAAATTTGTGTATGTACTTGCTTTTATTTTGTTTGGGTATTAGGGTCATACGCATCACGCAAACCATTGCCCAAAAGATTGAATGCAAGCACTAAAATACTAATAGCAAAACTTGGAAATACTACCAAATACCAATTATCAGCCGAAATAAGGGCATGAAAACCGTCATTTACCATCATACCCCAAGATGGCATAGGAGGTTGTACGCCTAAACCCAAAAAACTAAGACCTGCTTCCACCAGAATAGCGGAGGCAAAATTGGAGGAGGAAATTACAATCAAAGAGCCTAACATATTAGGTAAAATATGACGAAAAATAATGCGACCACTTGTTAAGCCAAAAGCACGTGCTGCCTCGACAAATAATTTTTGTTTTAACATCAAAATTTCGCCTCTTACAACCCTTGCCACATCTACCCACATGGTTAGACCAACTGCAATAAATGCAACCCAAATTCCTTTACTTTGCAAAGCTAAACTAATGGCAATTACTAACATAATACTTGGAATAGACCAAACCACGGTCATCAGCCAATTTACAAAATTATCGATAAAGCCACCAAAAAAGCCACCTATTGCTCCTAATACAATACCAACTACTAATGATATTAATAAAGAAACAAAACCAATGCCCAAAGATATGCGTGTGCCAAACAACAAACGACTAAGCAAATCTCTGCCTGCCTTGTCTGTGCCTAAATAATAGGTACGTTTTTCTATATGATTTTTGTGAAATTCGGCTTGTAATTCACTTAGAGAAATAGTTTGTACCTGATCATTTCTATCTATATAATGTACTTGCTGCCCTTCGGTGCGAAATAAAACTCCACTCGAATCTAATTTTGTAGAGGCACTACTATATAAAGGTTTTACTACACGAATCAAGGCTATAGATTTTTCTTTGTTTCTTTCTTCTTGTTTTTGTTTTTCTCTTTCTTTATATTTTTCCCTATTTTTCCCTTTACCCAACAGACTTTCATCTATTTGTTTTACATCATTATAACCTACATAATACAAACTATCTCTTTCTATCCGATATTTTAAAACAGGTTGGAGTATAAAGGCTTTTTCTTTACCAACAAACATTTGTAACCAAACACTTGGCTGTGTTACTTCAAAATCTTTGTGAAATTTTAGAATAGTGGCTTGAAAAAAAGGGGGTTTTCTTTGCAATTCAGGAGAACCGTCATTGGCATTATGCGTATCATCAGGCATAATAAGATAACCTAATAAAGCAATGATATTTGCTAATATAATCACTATAAGTCCAAAAACTGCAGGTTTGTTGGCAAACAGTCGTTTTCGAACATAGTAAGAGGGGGATTTATATGTGCTATTTTGCCCTATCATTTAGCAATAGTTTTAAAATTAAACTCAAAATATGGTAAAAAGTTTTAAGATTGCCAAATTAAACAATACAATTCACAAAACTATCAAAATTTAGAAAGTTTTTTATATAACTTTGTTGAAAAATCTAATAAGTCTATTAATTTTATAAAACAATCATTTAAAAATACTATTCTATTGTTTTATAAAATTAATAGATTGCTTGGCTACATATATTTTTGCTTTATTCTTCTTCGTCTGCACCCAGCACTTCAAAATCAAATTCGCCACCTATTGCCAATTTTGTGCAGAGTTTTTCTACTGCCTCCAGAAAATCATTAGGCTGTTCGGTAAAAATAAAGAAATCGTGTATCCATAAAACATTGTCTTCTTCTTCTTGCAATTCGTAGTCAAAATCTCCATCTATTGCAAATTTATCACACAATGCCTCAAATTTTTCGCTAAATTCATCAGGTTTTTTGGTAACTAAATAAAACTCTACGATTTCCAACAGATTTTCATTTTCGTCTGTTTCTTCGTCTTCTGTTTCTTCGTCTTCTGTTTCTTCGCCAACTATTTCGTAACTAAAGTCGTAATCGTCATCAGCAGCATATTTTTCAGAAAGTACATTTAGCTCATCTAAAAATCCTTCTACATCTTCTGTTACAATAAAAAAGTCGTCCATGTACAAATATCCTTCGTCTTCTTCTGTATATGCAAAGCCCCAATTATCGTCATCTATGGCATATTTTTTTAGTAATGCTTCAAGTTTTGTCAAAAAAGCATCTACTTTGCTGGTTACAATATAGTAGTCATACATAACCAACGTACCATCATCATAAAAATAAGATTCTTCATCTTCGGATACTACGCCTTGACTAAAATCTAAATCAGTAATATTGCGAATTATCCAATTATCACCATCATTAAAATCTTCATGCAACAAATAATCATAAGGAATATAGCAATAGCCTTTATCACCCCAATCTTCTCCCCAAGAATTTCGAACAATAAACACTTTGTCTGCCTCAATATAGCCTACACATAACATAGCATGTCCCCCTGTGTGTTCTTCTCGGTCAGGATTTGGCATAGGTACTTTCCCATTTCGTTTTACGTTGTTGATAGATTCAAAAACCTCGATACCAAATGCAATAGGATAGCCTTCTGCTAAACAACTTTTCCATGCTTGCAAATCATTTTCAATTCTTTCGGTATCTTCTATCAAAAAATTTCTTGCTTCTTTGTAGGCATTGCTTGAAGGTTTTTGCTTATATTTTTGTTCATTATATGTCCAAGTAGCCTCACTACAAGCCCCAAATTCCTGCAAAACTTCGATACAACTGCGGATAGTAGAGCCTGCGTCTTCGTCTGCATTTCCATCTTTTTCTCTTGCATTGTAATAAATAAATAGTCTGCTTACATCTCCAGCTTCGTCTCCCAAATGTCTTTTTGCTAAATATTCATACGCACCTGCCATAGAGTTTGCTGTGCAACTACCAATTTCGCCTTGTTGCTCTACTCTTGTCATAAAAGGTCGCAAATCTACTTTTGGTGGAAAATTTTTGTTGGAGTGGTCTTTTCCTTTCCGTACTTTATCGTCTGCACGCAAAGCAGATTTTAAGTAGCCACCAATTTTCATTTTTTTATCATTTTTGTTGATAAAAGATACTTTCTTGGAATCATGATAGTTTGCCATACAAAACGAATTAGCAAGTGAAAAATAGTTAAACTCAAAAAAATTGCAAGTAGTTGTAATTGTTAATGCTACATTATGAAAATATTTGCTAAGCTAACTTAAAATAAGCAAGCTATTAGACAAATATCCAAAAAAAAAATCTATTTGCAATATATTTGTGCAAATGTTAAAAATATTCATTTCTTATCAATAGTTTTAGGTAATTCCTAAGTTCATACTAATTTTATTTAATTCCACTTTTGCCTCTGTGTATAATTTCTCCATAGTTTCTACATTTTCTGCAATTTGCTTAAAATTTCCCTCTTGCAAATTTCTATATAAATTATTCGCATACACGAATAAGATAGAAAGTCCCATAGTTCCCGACAAGCCTTTTATGGTATGTATATAGCTAATAATATTTTTATTTTCTTTGTTTATAATAGCTTGTTTAGTATCTATCAATAGATTTTCCATATCTTCATAAAAAGATTGTAATAAAATATCTAAACGGGTTTTATTATTTTTTATTAGACTAAGTAATTTATTGATTGTTTTTGGATTAATAATTTCTACAGCGTATATTTCTGCATTTTTATTATTTTCTATACTTGTAATTGCTTTGCTTTTTTGGAAATTACTTTCTTTTTTAATTTTATTTGGAAACCATTTGGCAAGTTTTTTTTGTAACAAATAAGGCTCTATTGGTTTGGAAATATAGTCGTCCATTCCTTCTTGAATATAATTTTTTGCGTCTTCGCCCAACACATTTGCACTCAAACCAATAATAATCGGGATATTTTTTAGTTCTTTTTTAATATATTTAGTTGCAACAATTCCATTCATTATTGGCATTTGAATATCTATTAGCACCAAATCATACGCAGTTTTTGCTACTGCTTCTATAGCTTCCTGTCCATTGTTTACCACTTCTACCATACCACCAAGTTGTTCTATCATAGTTTTTGCTACTTCTTGATTCACAAAAATATCTTCTGCAACCAAAACCCGTAAATTTTCAAATAGCACAATATCCTCTGCATCTTGATTTTGTGATTTACTTGCTATAGCAATTTCTTGTTCGGAGGCAAAAACCACAGGAATCGTAAACCAAAAATTGCTACCTTTGTCCACCATACTTTTTACACCAATTTCTCCATTCCATAATTCTACAAATTGCTTACAAATAGACAAGCCTAATCCTGTGCCTTGTTGTTTTATATTTTTATCTGTATCTATTTGGTAAAATTTTTCAAATAATAGATTTTGGTGTTCTTCCTGAATCCCTGTGCCTGTGTCTATAATTTCTATTTTAAATTTTGGATACTTGACAGTTTCTTTTATTTCTTTTATTTCTTTCATTTCTTTCACTTCTTTTATATTGTCTGTATCCATTTTTTCCATAGAAATATGTATGGAAATATGCCCAAAAGTAGTAAATTTAATTGCATTGCTAATTAAGTTTGTCATTACTTGCAATAGACGACTTTCATCAGCCACTATCCACGGAGAAACCGTAGTGTGCCAAGTTTCGAGGAATGTGATATTTTTTTGTAAAAGTGCTGATTCAAATAACCCTTTTAGTTGTGTTATGGTATGTTGTAAGTTGAAAACCTTTGGTTTTAGTTGCATTTTGTTTGCCTCTAATTTGGATAAATCCAACACATCATTGAGAATTACCAATAAATTTTCTGCACTTTTTTTTACTGTTTCTGCATACTGCTTTTGTTTGTCATTTAATGGAGTTTGTATCAAAAAATGTGTCATTCCCAAAATCCCATTCATAGGAGTTCTGATTTCGTGGCTCATATTTGCCAAAAAATCTGTCTTAATTTTCAATAATCTTTCGGCAAGTTCCTTTGCTTTGGTACTTTCTTCGGCTCTTTTTTTCTCGGTAATATCTCGTACTACAGCTTGAATTACAAAATCTACATCATTTGGAATATAGGTAATGGCAACTTCTACAGGTATTTGCTTTTGTTGTTTATCGATAAAAGTAGTTTGAAAATAGTAATTTTCATTGCCTGTAGCTATACGCAAATCTTTGGGAAATTGTAGCAAATTTTCAAAACTTAGTTCCAATAATTCTTCTTTTACATAACCTAATAATTTACAAGCTACTTCATTTACTTCTATAAATTTGCTATAGCTATTAGCTACTATTTGGTATAAAAAAATAGCATCGTATGTTTTGTTGAATAAATTTCTAAATTTTTCTTCAGAGTTTTTTAAGGCTTTATTTGCCAAAATATTTTGGGTAACATCTCTGGAGGAAGTTTGCAAATTACTTACATTTCCATCTCTATCATAAATATATTTGGTAAAACTTTCTAACCAAATATAGACATTATTTTTGGTCAAAAAACGATGCGTAAGTACAATATCTTTGCTTTTACTACTAATTTGTTGTTGAGATTGAATTTGTATGGCATCGAGGTCGTCTGGGTGAAAAAACTCAATCAAATATTTACCCAAAAGTTCTTCTTTTTGATAACCTGTTATTTTTTCGGCAGAGGAACTTACATAGGTAATCATACCATCAGGCGTACTTAGCAAAATCATCTCGAAGGAGTTTTCTGCTAACATACGCAGTTGTTGCTCACTTTTTAATAATTTATTTTCATTGTTTCGTAGATTTTCGTTTACGATTTGGTAATCTTTTACCAAATTTTGTAATTCCTTATCTTTTGCTATTCGTTGGGTAATATTGGTTGCAATATTGATGTAGGACATTACTTCGCCTGTTTCATTTTGTACGACATAACTCGACAATTCTAATACTACCGCCATTGCATCAATACTAATTTCGCCATAATAATAACCTTGCTTTTTTAGTTGCTCAAACCATTGATAAAAAGATTTTCCAAACAAAATTTCAGGGGTAAATGCCTTCAGTTCTTCGTCTGTATCATAGCCAATAAGTTGCCTGTAGGCAAAATTACTTTCCAAATGATAACCTTTAGCATCTAATACAAATACATTCAAATTAGATTCCTCAAACATTTTTTTGTAGGATAGTAATTTTTTTTCGCTATTTCGTTTGTATAAAAATGCGGTAAATTGTTGTAAAATGACATTAAATAAGTTGATTTCGGCAGGAGTTACGGTATATGTTGTAGCAAAATGATAAATACATAGCAAATTATGTAATTTTCCGTGTTGCGTAATTGGAATAAAAGTAAAATATTTTAAGCCAATGCTGGCTAATTTCTCTTGCCAAGCAACCGAAAAGTCTTGCAAAGTTCCCGAAATAATTACTCCAGATTGCAAAGGGCGAAGCCAATCTCCCAAAAAATCTACTAAATCTATGTGTTGTAACAGTTCATTATTTTTTAATGCTTGTAAATAAGTAGGAGTAATGGCACTTGCTTTTAAGATTGCAAATGAAGTATTATTTTCGGCAATGTATTTTTCATACATATATATTGTATCAGCAATAATAGTTTTTGCCAGCATATTTACGGTTTCTTGGTAAATAATTTGGAGTTCGGTATCTGCCAACAACAAACTTTGTAGGTGGACAATAGCACTAAGATATTTTTCGGGATATATATTGGTAGCCATTAGAAAATGAATCAAAATTGTGTATAAACTTACATAAAACTATAAAATATACAAAAAAAAGAGCTAATTTGTAGTTTCTCTACTAAAAACTAAATTGATTGTATAAAAGAAACTACTTAAAAGATGTTACCTTTGAAAAAAGATGACATCTTTATATAAAAAACACATAATTTTTTTACAACCCCCTTAAACCTTTGTCCCTTGCAACTATCCAACAAGTATAAAAAGCAAGACAATGGCAGAAGGTTCATACAAAGCAGCAAAAGAGGCTATCACTACAAAAGCAAATTCTGTGGAAAGACAAGCAATGCAACCAAGCAACGAACAAATTAGTGATAAAGATTTGTTAGAGAAGTTTCAAGACGAAAATTCTCGTAACTTTGCCTTCAATCAAATTGTACGCAAATATGAGGTAAAAATTTATCACCTTATACGCAAAATGGTCATAGACCACGAAGATGCACACGATTTGACACAAGAAACTTTTATTAAAGTTTGGAATAATTTGCTTAATTTTAAGCAACAATCGCAACTTTATACGTGGATATATAGAATTGCTGTGAATGAAAGTCTGGGCTTTTTGGGTAGCAAACGCAGAAAATTTTTTCTACCAATTAA
>JBIKRY010000404.1:0-3413 GCA_044348925.1 Bernardetiaceae bacterium | reverse complement strand
TTGCAGGCTCTTCGACCATTGGAGAAAATTGTATTTTTGCAGGACAAGTAGGGGTAGTTGGGCATATCGAAGTAGCAAATAAAACCACCGTTGGGGCACAATCAGGCATTACAAAAACAATTAAAACTGAAGGAACTACAATTTTAGGTTCTCCAGCAGTAGAATTGCGAGAAAGTATAAAATCTATAGTAGTCTATAAAAAATTGCCCGACTTACTGAAAAGAGTAGAAGTCTTAGAAAAGAAAATTTTGGAATAATTGCTTGCCGTTTAATGGTTTCTGTGATTGTGTACTATGTTTTGGTATATTGTATGCTAAAATAACACTAAAAATTACAAAAATTAGAGATTAGCAAAATTTACCACACAATTTTACTAATCTCTATGTTTCAAATAAATTTCTAAAACCTAATTTTATGCAAACTATAAGCATACAAACTGCACATAATGTTACGATTGAGTACGAAATAGCCAGTGTTGGAGATAGAATTTTAGCAAGTTTAATAGACTTATTTGTGCAGATAGCCTATCTGATAATGATTGGCTATATTCTAACTGCAATAAAATTTAATGTTTCCTATTGGTTTTTAATTATTGTATATCTTCCTGTTATTTTTTATGAAATAACTTCAGAAATCTTATTAGGTGGGCAAACTTTAGGAAAACGTGCAATGTCTATTCAAGTAGTAATGTTAGATGGCAGTCAGCCGAGCATTGCAAATTATTTTTTGCGATGGTTATTGCGACTGTTTGAGGTAGGTACTAATGTTGGAATTATTGCCATTATTGCCATTGCAGTTTCTAAAAAAGGGCAACGCATTGGCGATATTGCAGCAGGCACAAGTGTTATTAAGCAAAAAAGTCGTTTCAAAATGAAACGTCCTTCCTTAGATATTTTAGAGGAGGAAACATATTTGCCCCTATTTCCTGAAGTCATTCAACTAAGTGATACAGATATTAATATTGCACGCGAAGTATTAGCAATTTATCAACGAACAAATAATATAGAAGTGATAAAAAACCTAAACTACAAATTGCGAGAAGTTTTAGGAATTTACCACGTAAATAGTTTTTCTGAACTTAATTTTTTGCGACAAATTATCAGAGATTATGAAAATTTGACCGCCAAATGATTTTTATAGCTTGAAATAGTCATTATTTTATTAGCAAAACAAAGAAAATAAGCAAAAAATTTGTACTTTCCATTTTTCCTATTAATATAGCATAATATTTATAATCGAAAGGAAAATGAAAAAAATCACTTTAATTTTTAGTCTTCTATGTTGCACAGTGCTACAAGCTATAGCACAAATATCTACCACCAAAGGAATTGATATTCAACATCTCGAACCTGCTTTTTGGTGGGTTGGTATGAAAAATACCGAACTTCAACTATTAGTACATGGCAAAGATATTTCAAAAACACAAGTCAGTTTGAAATATGACGGCGTCCGAATAAAAGAGAAAATTAGTGTCGAAAATCCTAATTATTTGTTTATCACCTTAGTAATTGCCCCTACTGCAAAAGCTGGAATAGTACCTATTAGTTTTACAGACGGAAAAAATACTTACACACACCCATACGAACTCAAAAACAAATCCACAGCCAAAAATCGTGCTCAAGGCTTTTCTAATGCCGATATGATGTACTTAGTAATGCCCGACCGTTTTGCTAATGGAGATGACAGCAATAACACGATTGCAGGAATGCCCGACAAATATGATAGAAAAGATGGCGATAAACGTCATGGCGGAGATTTGAAAGGCATTACAGACCATTTAGATTATTTAGTAGAATTAGGAGTTACAGCACTTTGGATAAATCCTGTATTAGAAAATAATATGCCTGCCTATTCTTATCATGGTTATGCAATGACAGATTTGTATAATGTGGATAGACGTTTTGGAACAAATGCAACCTATTTAGAATTGATAGACAAAGCACACGCAAAAGGAATCAAAATAGTACAAGATATGGTACTCAATCATTTGGGTAATGAACATTGGTTTATCAAAGATTTGCCGATGGCAGATTGGATAAATCAACACAAAACTTTTACCAAAACAAATTACCGTTTGGCTACTATTTCAGACCCTTATGCCTCCCAAAAAGATAAAATGTTGATGGCAGATGGTTGGTTTGATAACCACATGGCAGATATGAATCAACGAAATAAATTTTTGGGTACTTATTTTATTCAAAATGCAATCTGGTGGGTGGAATATGCAGGAATTGATGCTATACGTATGGATACCTATCCATATCCCGATAAAACTTTTGCGGCACAATGGTCAAAAGCTATTCTCGATGAATACCCAAATTTTAATATTGTAGGCGAGGTTTGGGAACAAGCTTCTTCGGCGATTGGTGGCTATTGGCAAAAAGGTAGCAAAAATTGGGACGGTTATGAAAGCACTTTGCCTTCTATTACAGATTTTCCTATGCAAGATGCCATCACAAGAGCTACCAAAGAAACTACAGGCTGGGATTCTGGTTTGTCCCGCATCTATTATGTTTTGGCAGAGGATTTTGTGTACCCAAAACCATTTGATAATGTAATTTTCTTAGATAATCACGACCTTACTCGTTATTATACAGCTACAGGTGAGGATATTCGTAAATTGAAAATGGGCGTAGCAATTTTGGCAACTATGCGTGGCGTGCCACAAATGTATTATGGAACAGAATTAGCTCTATCGGGTGCAGGGATGCCACATTGGACAGTGCGACAAGATATGCTTGGCGGCTGGAAAGAAGACAAAGAAAACTATTTTACCAAAGAAGGACGGACAGCACAACAAAATGAGATGTTTGAATATACAAAAAAGATTTTCAATTTTCGCAAAAATCATGCAGTCTTACAGAATGGCAAATTAACCCAATTTGTTCCCGATAAAGATGTATATGTCTATGTAAGACACAACGAAAAAGAAACTATTATGGTCATGTCAAATAATCACGCAAAAGAAGACAGAGAACCAAATATGGAACAGTTTGAAGAATTTACCAAAAAATTTAGCAAAGCCACTAACATTGTTACAGGAGAAATTATTACTGATTTGACAAAAATAAAAATTCCTGCAATGACTACTTTGCTTTTACAGTTGGAGTAAATTTTTTAGGTACTGTAACATTTCGTTGCAAAAAAACTTATGCAATAGACTTTCCAAGTCTTCAAGACTTGGAAAGTTTGGAAAAGATATAAATAAATAATGTAAGTTGTGCAGTAGTACGGAACTCCAGTTCCGTACATGATTTATTGCACCAATAAAACACTTTAGACCAAAATAAATAGATTTTTATCTAAAATATACTTGTTTCTACGACGGTACGGAACTGGAGTTCCGTATTACTATATAACTTACATTAAATACAAATTATGAAAATAGAAAAAATAGGGTTAGATGCTATTGA
>JBIKRY010000157.1:0-10461 GCA_044348925.1 Bernardetiaceae bacterium | reverse complement strand
ATCAGAGCTATATTTTTCTTCAAATCCTGTGAAAATTTCGCACAACTCTACCAAGAGTTGGCAAATGCCTATAGGGTAAAATTGGAATAAAGTGCCAAAGTGGGAATTGCTGATTTATTGTGTAAATTTTTTGTAAATAAGTGATAATCAACGAGTTAATATATTTTATGAATTATTGATAATCAAATAAGTGCAAAGATATGTACATCATATAGAGTTTACATAAACAACTGTAGGAAATTAGCTTTAAAACCTAATCTAACATCAACCTTGTAAACAAAATATGCTTAAATTTTCGCAAAATAGCAATAATTTTGAGTAAATCTTCTTTGTTTAAACTATCATATTGTTGAGAAATGCAATATTCTTTGCCTTCCATTGTTATAAATTTCCAAGTAGCACCGACAACTTCTATTCCATACAAAGGCTTATTATTTTTATTTTTTTGCTGTGCAATGAGAAAAGCCTCTAAAAGTTGTGCCATCGAATCTCCCGAAGGATTTTTATTGGGTTTATATTCTTGAAATTTATCTTGACCTTCATAAATTTTATCAAAAATATGTAGTTTGCAAGCTGCATTTACCGCAAGATATTTCCAATGTTCTGTAAACATTGATTTCAGTTCATCTTTGCTATTCATTAGTTTGTATTAATTTTCGTTTAAAAGTTTAGTTTTCAGTTCCTTAATTTGCTCATTACTCAAACCGCAGGAAAGTAAATAATTTTCAATACCATTTTTTTGTTTAATCACGTCAAGAGCCACGTCCAAATATTTTTTATTGGTGTCCATTTCCGTTGCCAAATAATCACGATAAACAATTTCTAAATCTGCACCAGAAAGCAAATGCAACATAGAAATAAATACGCCTGTTCTATCTTTTCCCGCAAAACAATGAATAGCAATAGCATTTTGCTCTCTTAAAATTGCCTCAACTGCCTGCTTAATTTCTTGCTTGCATTCCATAGCAAAAAAACGATAAGCAATTTCAATATTTGTTCCTTGATGGTGCATTGTCTGAAATTCGATAGACTGCTTCCAAGGATTGAATGGTGTATGTACCCAAGCAAATAAATTCAAACTATTTTCGGTATAATTACTTTCCAAAACCTCTTTTTCGGCTCTTAAATCAATTACCGTTTTGATATTTTTTTCGTTAATAAAACTCTCAAAAAAACTTTCATTTTGAAACAAAGTCATCATAGAAGTTCTAAAAATTAGTCCATTTTTAATTTTAGGATTGTGCAAACTAATATCCCGAAAATTCCAAATAAAATCTCGGTTATAAATGGTTTCGCAAAAATGTTTAACCTCTGTTTGCTTTTCAATACTGACTAAATTTTGAATAGACTTATAAAAAAAGTCAAGTAATCGTCTTTTGTGCAAGTTTGCTTCGGGCAAAAATAAAGTGCCTTTCAAATCATAAAAACTATTTTGGTCTTGTTTTGCAAAATGTTTTGTAACAAAATTCTTCGGAAGAAAATTAAATCTATGCTGTCCCTTTGAAAAATAATTTAATTGAATGGCAAGTTGCAAAGAAATGTTATAGAAAAAATAAAACTGATAACTATCACATCTGCGGTGCATTGCCGAACAACTTTCAAATTCATAAACAAATTTATCTATCAACTCAAGCATATTTTTCTCACTAACTTGCAAAGTTTTATTACGGTTATACTCATCAACAAGTTTTTGTAAATAGCTTGCAATTTCATATTTAGAGCCTTGTTTTTCATACAATATCGTGTTATGAATATCTACGATTTCTGAGCCTAAATAATTTCTGTTTATTTCTGAAATATCTCTACAAATGGTAAATTCAATTTTGGGTTGTGCCTCAAAATAAGCCACAAACTTATTTCTCAAAGCCACTTCTCGAATGGTAAAGATTTCGGAATAAAATTCTTTTTGCAATTCGTCCATCAAAAATCTATTTTCAAATTCTTCATTTACCACAACCTGAATGTCAATATCCGAATTTGGGCTTGGCTCATTTCTGCCAAAAGAACCATAAAGCAAAACCACCTCGATACCTTTTACGATAGGAAATATTTTTTTTAGTCGGGCAATATTTTTTAGCTGTTTCATTTTGTTATTTTGTGTTGAGTCGTAATGCTAAATTTAAAGTAATTATTTAAGTACTAACTTTTATACGATTGTCAAGGTGCTTTTGCACGTTGGCAATGGTGCTTTTATACGTTGGCAATGGTGCTTTTATACGTTGGCAATGGTGCTTTTGCACGTTGGCAATGGTGCTTTTGCACCTTGACAATCGTATAAAAATAGTTACAAATTTACCTAATCCAACATATATACTGCTTTTGAGTTTCTTACTTTTATTTGTCAAAAGTAGAAAATTGAACTTATTACCTGTGTTAATTCTGCTATATTATTTATGAAATAAAAATAGCTTATTTTTTCCATTATCTTTTTTTCTTTATCTTTACGGCATTGGAATAGCAGTTGTAGGCTATTCTTCACCAAAAATAATAAAAAATGCTATGGATAATTTTTACGATACTGCTAAACGTATGCACAGGTCTTCTGAAACTTTGCATAATAATGCAGAATATCATAATGCTTGTTACTTAGCTGGTTATGTAGTGGAGTGTTATGCAAAAGTAGTAGTAGGATTATTTTCCTCTCATATACCAAGAAATTTTAGGCATAATATTGTTAACTTGAATAACGAACTCCAATATTTATTAGGTAGTAATTCTTCTTTAAGTTCATATATTGTGAATGGAAGTACTGATTTTAGCCAAATAATTCTATATTGGAATCCTGTGAATTTAAGATATATTGAAAACTCAAACTCAATATCAAGCCAAACTATTTCTGAAGCTTTTCAAAACGAAATCCAATTAGCCATGCAAAAACTTGCACAAATGCAACTTGATGGTCATATACTAATCTAAATTTATGGAAAATTATAATTTTAACGAAATAAAACATGAAATCATTGCTTGTATCAAAGAGTTAAACAACTTTGATAAATGTTTCATTGTACGAAATGTATATTCTCGTTTTGCAATTTATGTTGTAAATCCTATGGATTTTAATAGTATAGAAATTGCTATTAAAGAAAAATTTTGGCAGTGGGTAGATAACATACAAATTATTTCAAAAGAAAATGATAAGTTTATTTATGAGGATTTAGAAAAAACAAGTGTAAGTATTGAAAATGCTAAGATATTTTTTGCAGAACGTCATGCCGAAAATACAAATTGGTTTATTAATGAATCTTTCCAATTAAAAACTCCTATAATTTCTTTCTATTCTTTCAAAGGTGGAGTAGGTCGGACAACAGCCACTATTTTAACCGCTATGTTATTAGCAAGAGAAGGGAAAAAAGTATTATTAATTGATTTTGACTTAGAAGCCCCAGGTTTGGCTTCTATTTTTGCTAATCAGTCCAATAATACAGAAAATTTATTAGCTGTAAAAGGTTTTGTAGATTTTTTAGTTGATTATGAAGCTAATAAAAAAGATTTAACAAAACTGAATATAGATGATTACTATTTTGTGAGAAATGAACAAATTTTGGTCGGTACACAAGGCGGGGAATTAGTAATTGTACCAGCTATTGCAACGGATAGCAATAGTGCAGCCTCTTATATTGACAAATTATCAAAGGCAAATATCAAATATGGTTTTGGAAAAGATTATATTCCTGATTTGTTTATTAGAGAAATGGAAAAAAAAATAAAACCCGACTTTATTCTAATTGACACAAGAACAGGCATTAATGATGTTGGTGGTTTAGTTTTTAATCATTATGCACAAAGTATATTTCTTATTTTTTATGGCAACCAACAAAATATGTTTGGTTTAGAAAGCATCTTACCCCAACTAAAAAACTTGAATAAAAAAGAAGTTTATTTCTATCTAGTTAATTCGCCAGTACCCAAAAATGAAACTGATGCAGAATATGAAATTGATTATTTTGTGGAAAAGAGCTATGATATTTTTTGTAATCATTTTTATAATCAAAATGAGATACCTGCAAGAGAAGATGATACCGCAGACCATTTTCCAATAAATATTCCGTTCAATGACCAAGCCTTAATTTTAAACAATTATAGGAAACTAGATAATTTAATAAGTAATTCAAATAATTCTTACAAAGAAATAGCAGAAATAATTTTGCGTAACTACCCTATAAAAAAAGATGAAGTAAAGCACACTAATTTAAGTCTATTGGATTATATTATGCAAATAGACAAAGGTTCAGGTAGTTCAGAATTGGAATATCAAACTCAAGAAGACCTAAGCAAATATTTTTACCCTCGCAGAGATTATAAATATATTTTTGATAAAGATAAGTTTCTTATTTTGGGAGAAAAAGGGGTTGGGAAAACAGCATTATTTTCTGTTCTATCTCATCCTAATTATGCAAGGGCATTGGCTCGTTTTTGTGGTATTAGTAATGTAGACATAGAAAAAACAGAATGGCTTATTGGCTTAGAGAAGGCTAATGCTTATTTTCCGAGTAAAGAAAATTTTGATGCATTATTAGGGTTTTCACCCTCGAGTCTAAGAAATTACTGGGCAATACTTTTATTAAGACAACTAAAAAAAAATGTACCAAGTAATATATTAATTAGTGAAATTCAAGAATCAAGTCCAAGAGAAATAAAAACTTTAGCATCTCGTAAAGACATAGGAGAGGAATTACACGAGATTTTAATCAAAATCAATGATAATCTTATATCTGAAGGTACAACATTTATTATTGTTTATGACCATTTAGATGCTCTCCTTCCTTACGAAAATGGTATTAGAGGAGAACTTGTAAGTGCTTTAATTAGCTTTTATTATGATAATTTTAGTCGTTTAAGTAATATAAAAGCAAAAATATTCTTGAGAAATGATATATTTGATAGAGAAGTACACAATATTACAGATAAAGTGAAAATACGTAACTACTCTGTTGATATCCAGTGGGATTATAACCAATTGCTTAATGTAATTTGGAAAAGGATTTATGAACAAGATAAAAACTTTTTTAAAGAACTTCAAAAATCAAATACTCAACTTACTTTATTTAGCGAAAGTATTATACAAGAGTTTGAGATTTTAGGGAATATTCCAAATATTCAAAACAAAGAAGACCATGAGGTAATCCTAAATAAAATATTTGGGCAGGCTATGGGCGGAAATAATAAAACTTTTCCTTATAACTGGGTAAAAACTCACACAGAAGATACAAAAAACCAAATTCACCCTCGAACTCTAATCACACTTTTTGCAGAAAGTGCAAAACTACAAAAAGAGGAAGGAGAACAGCCTGTAGACAGGTTTATAAGGTCAAGAAACATAGAAAATGCACTTAAAAATACTGTTTCTAAGCAACAAGTTTATGAACTTGGTGAGGAGTATATAGAATTTAAAACTATTTTTGTTGAACTTGCAAATAAAATAGAAGGTGCAAGGTCACCAATTAATGAAATAGATTTGATAAATGCCTTAAAAGAGTTAGGTTTCTCAGATAATACCACTAATATTATCAAAAAAATGAAAGATATTGGACTTTTAAAAGATTATAACAGAAGCAAAACTGCAAGACAAAGAAGGTATCAAATACCTGATTTGTATTTGTCGGGCTTAGGTTTTACAAGATTAGGAACAAATTAAAATACTTTTATTTTTTACATAATAGTTTTTATATTTACAGAGTTTTATTAAAATTAATTACACTTGAATAGCAGTTGTAGGCTATTCTTCACCAAAAATAATAAAAAAATGAGTAAAATAATTAAAATTACCCTGCCTGATGGTTCTATTCGTGAATATCCACAAGGGGTAAACAGTATGGACATTGCTTTGTCGATAAGCGAAGGTTTGGCAAGAAACGTATTGGCTGCAAAAGTCAATGGTACGGTGCAAGACGCAAATATTGCGATTGAAACAGATGCAATGGTGCAACTTTTGACATGGAATGATGACGCAGGAAAAGCCACTTTTTGGCACTCTACGGCACATTTAATGGCAGAAGCCCTCGAATCTTTGTATTCGGGAATCAAGTTGGCAATAGGACCTGCTGTTGAAAACGGTTTTTATTACGACATTGATTTCGAAGGAAAATCTTTCTCGTCTGACGACTTTGAGAAAATCGAGGCAAAAATGCTCGAATTGGCACGCCAAAAAAATACGTACAAACGCCAAGAAATTTCGAAGGCAGAAGCCATCGACTATTTTACTAAAAAAGGCGACCAATACAAACTCGAATTATTGGAAAACTTAGAAGATGGAACTATTACATTTTATACACAAGGAAACTTTGTAGATTTGTGTAGAGGGCCACATATTCCAGATACAGGTTTTATCAAGGCAGTAAAATTACTAAATACCGCAGGTGCTTATTGGAAAGGCGACGAAAAACGCCAACAACTTACTCGAATCTATGGAATCAGTTTCCCAAAAGATAAAGAACTGAAAGAATATTTGGTATTGTTGGAAGAAGCCAAAAAACGTGACCACCGCAAACTTGGCAAAGAATTAGAATTGTTTGCGTTTTCTGAAAAAGTGGGTGCAGGTTTGCCTTTATGGTTGCCAAAAGGTGCAGTTTTGCGAGAAAGATTAGAAAATTTCTTGAAAAAAGCACAAATAAAAGCTGGTTATTTGCAAGTAGTAACACCACATATTGGCAACAAAAAATTGTATGAAACATCAGGACACTGGGCAAAATATGGCAAAGATTCCTTTCAACCAATTATGACACCTGAAGAGGGCGAAGTTTTTATGTTGAAACCTATGAATTGCCCGCACCATTGCGAAATTTATAAAACTAAACCCCGTTCTTACAAAGATTTGCCTTTGCGTTTGGCAGAATTTGGTACGGTATATAGGTATGAACAAAGTGGCGAATTGCACGGATTGACTCGTGTACGTGGATTTACTCAAGACGATGCCCATATTTTTTGCAGACCAGAACAAGTAAAAGAGGAATTTAAAAAAGTAATTGATTTGGTACTTTTTGTGTTTGGTGCTTTGGGATTCGAAAAATTTACTGCTCAAATTTCTTTGCGTCACCAAACCGACAGAGAAAAATATATAGGCAAAGAAAGTGATTGGGAACAAGCCGAAAGGGACATCATCGAGGCATCTGCCGAAAGAGGTTTACAAACAACCATTGCCTACGGAGAAGCTGCTTTTTATGGTCCAAAACTCGACTTTATGGTGCGTGATGCACTTGGCAGACGTTGGCAACTTGGCACTATTCAAGTAGATTATCAATTACCACAAAGATTTGAATTAGAATATATAGGTTCTGATAACCAAAAACATAGACCTGTAATGATTCATAGGGCACCTTTTGGCTCGATGGAAAGATTTGTGGCGGTGTTGATTGAGCATTGTGCAGGAAATTTCCCAATTTGGTTATCTCCTGAACAAATTGCGGTATTGCCAATTTCTGAAAAATATCAAGACTACGCACAAAGTGTATTTGCAGAATTGCAAGAACACAATATTAGTGGCTATTTGGACGATAGAGATGAGAAAATTGGTCGCAAAATTCGTGATGCAGAGGTGCAAAAAGTACCTTATATGCTTGTAGTAGGCGAAAAAGAGGCTGCTGAAGGTACTATTTCTATCCGCAAAAAAGGCGAAGGAGATTTAGGCTCGATGTCCACAGACGAATTTAAAACCTATTTTAAAGCCGAAATAGATAAGGTGATGAAGGCGGCGGTAGGGAAGTAGATAAATTTAAACCCATAAGACTTTTAACCTTATGGGTTTCTTATCTTAATGCCAAAATTTATTCCAAAAAAATAAACCTATAAGTTGATTTTTATGAAAATATCTAATATATTTGCAATAGAAAAGCCATATCTTTGGGCTGTTCGGTATGAAGAAGAACAGTTTAATGAGTGGCGTAGATTATTTGAAGTTTGGAATGACCAACAGTATTTAAGAAATTTCTTTGAAGCAAAATCTTCAGATACTAAAACTATACGTTATTATAGCAATAATAAGTGGATTAAATATACTATAGAAGAAGCTATGGATATTACATTGGAAACGTCATATTACATGGAAAAAGATATTATTAAGTATGCAGAAGGAAATGTTTATACGTTAGCATCTAAATTCAAGCCCTTAGACGAAAGGTATATGAAAGGAGCTAATGAAATGAAAAGTAAAAAATTTTGGTTAAGAATTTATGCTATTCACGAAGTTTCTGATGATACAGATTTATATATTGTGTCAGGTGGTGGTATCAAATTAGTTCATCAAATGCAAGATTGTATTTTCCTACAAAAAGAGCTTGATAAATTGAAAATAACACAAACTTATTTACACTCACTTTAAAATAGACTTATTATGAATAGTCTTAAAGAAAAACTTTTAAAAGAAGCTATACCTGATACAGAGTGGCTTAAAGAAGCCCAGTGGCGACAAGATAACTATTTTTGGCTGAAAACATCTTTTCAAATTGCTATACAAATTGGCTCTGTTTTGAAACAAAAAGAGATGACACAAAAGGAATTAGCCGAAAAAATGGCTTGTTCACCTCAATTTATTAGCACCTTACTAAAAGGTTCTGAAAATTTGACTTTGGAAACTATTTGTAAAATAGAAAAAGTATTGGAAATCAAGTTAATAACTGTTGTAAGTGTGGAAACTGCTTCAGATTATATTTCTGAATACGAGCCTGTTTTAAATTTACCAAAATCAAAAAAATATGCCAATGATAACCAAGAATACAAACAGAATTATCAAACGCCAAGTTTAGACGAATACAAAAACGAATACAAAATGGCTGCTTAGTATGAAAAAAGAAAAAAGCTATGCTTTTGCATTAAAAGCTATTAAAACAGAACAGTTTGCTATTATTGAAGACTGTTTCAAAAATGGTGAAAAGGTTACGTTTAATTCAAAAATAGGATTTGGGTCAGACAAAAGCACCACAACATTAGTTGTTTCTACGGGTTTTCGTTTTGGACAGAATAATATTCCATTTTTGTTGATAGAAACTTCTTGTTATTTTCAAATTGGTGAGGCTAATTGGAATAAATTTAGCAAAGATGATATTTTAGTAGTTCCAAAAGATTTTATGAGGCAATTACTTATTGTAGCTGTTGGTACAGCAAGGGGAGTTTTACACACTAAAACCGAAAATACTCCTTTTAATCGTTTTATTTTGCCTGTACTTGATGCAACAAAGTTAATAAAAGAAGATGTGGAATTAGATTTCACAAAAGATTAAGGCTTGTTGTGGGCGAAAAAGAAGCTGCCGAAGGTACTATTTCTATCCGCAAAAAAGTGTTAAGTAAAAATAATTGATTGATGATACTTTTAAGTATAAATACTTGATTTTCAATTATTTACATTTATTTTTATTATCAAATAAATCCTTCTTTTAGTTATCCTTTTTTAATTACAGAAACTATGTAATCTAAGTTTTGTAGCAACTTCCATTCGCCACAAACAAAAAAATTAGAACAAAAGATTTTGTTATACAGGCAAAACCAAATCTCGCCAATTTCTCAAAATATCTATTCCAAATTCTGTTAAAACAGCCTCAGGGTGAAATTGCAAGCCATAAATAGGCAAAGTTTTGTGTTTAAAAGCCATTATCTCATTTTGTTCTGTGATTGCCAAAACTTCGATGTCCGTAGAATCAGAAACTATTAGCAAAGAATGATACCTTACTACTTGTATTCTTTGAGGCAGATTATAAAATAGACTAAGTTTTTGTGCTTGTAATGGGTCTATAATTTGAATAGTAGAAATTTTACCGTGCATTGGCATACTTGCTTTTTGTAAACTTGCACCAAAAAATTCTCCAAGTGCTTGATGCCCCAAACAAATACCTAAAATAGGTATTTTGCGATAAAAATACCTAATAACTTCCATCATACAACCTGCATTTTTGGGTACGCCATGCCCTGGTGATAGAATAATTGCTTGTAAGGGCAAACAAATTAATTCAGATAGATTACTATCATTACGAACTACAAGAATTTCTAACCCTAATTGCCTAAAATAATCTACTAAATTATAGGTAAATGAGTCAAAATTATCTAATAAAAGTATCATTTTTGCAAATTTTAGCTAATTTTATTTGTATCAATAATTTTTTTGTAAAAATAACTAATATTTTTTGCATACACATTATTTTGAAAGCTATGAAAATTTTTCATCATAATAAAGTAGGTTTTTCACAGAAATTTCCTCGAATGATAAAGTTTTTTCTATATATTTGTAGCAAGTTTTACCAATAGCTATTTTTTACTTTTTACTTTTTACTTTTTACTTTTTGCAATATGCTTATTACAATGGCGTGTAATTTGATTAGGATAAGAAGTTCTTTTGATTCCTTCTATTTTGTGATTTGTTTTTTTTGTCTATTTTCTACAGGAATTTCCAACTCCTACGGACAAGATAGCAAAAAATTAGCAGAACTAAATGAAGCCTTTGCAAAAGCTACTTCTGATACCAGCAGAATAATAGCT
>JBIKRY010000126.1:0-12448 GCA_044348925.1 Bernardetiaceae bacterium | reverse complement strand
AAATCCATTACCAAATTATCAAAGCCAAGATGCAGCAGGTGCAGATATACGTGCTTTTTTGCCCGAACCTGTAGTTTTATTGCCTTTACAGCGTTGTTTGATTGCTACAGGCTTGCATATCGAACTGCCTACAGGTTTTGAGGCACAAGTAAGACCACGAAGTGGTTTGGCACTACAGCACGGAATTACAGTGCTAAATAGCCCAGGGACTATAGATGCCGACTATCGTGGCGAAATAAAAGTCTTGTTGATAAACCTATCCAATGAAAGTTATACTATTCAAAATGGAGATAGAATTGCACAACTTATTATTGCAAAACACGAACAAGCCGAATGGATACAAACCACCGAACTATCCATAACTCAACGCGGTGCTGGTGGTTATGGTAGCACAGGAAAAATATAAATTTTTGAAAGAAAAATGAAAAATTATTATGCTTGCATAGTTTTTTTTAGTAGCTTTACCGCAATATAAAAACTATAAATTTTCCTATTATTTTCCATTGTATATTAAAACATAGATAAGATGAATGCATATATTGTAGCAGGCTATCGTACAGCCGTAGGAAAAGCCACTCGTGGCGGATTCCGTTTTACTCGTCCAGACGATTTGGCAGCAGATGTTATCAAACATTTAGTTGCTTCTATTCCCAACTTAGACCCAACCCGCATCGATGACCTTATTGTAGGTAATGCAGTGCCAGAAGCCGAACAAGGTATGCAAATGGGACGTATGATTTCGTTACTTTCATTGCCAATGAATGTTCCTGGTATGATTGTAAACCGTTATTGTGGTTCGGGTTTAGAGTCTATTGCTATTGCTTCGGCTCGAATTGCAGCAGGTATGGCAAGTTGTATTATTGCAGGTGGCACAGAATCTATGTCTATGGTGCCTACAATGGGTTATAAAACTGCATTGAATTGGAAAATTGCAGAAAAACATCCTGATTATTATATTGGAATGGGTTTGACTGCCGAACAAGTTTCAGCGGATTTTGGTATTACAAGAGAAGCACAAGACGAATTTGCAGCCAACTCACACAAAAAAGCAGCAGCAGCTATTGCAGCAGGCAAATTCAAATCTGAAATTGTACCTATCAAAGTTACAGAAACTTTTGTAGATGAAAAGGGCAAAAAGAAAACAAAAGATTTTATTGTGGATACAGATGAAGGCGTAAGAGCAGACACAACTGTAGAAGCCTTGTCAAAATTGAAACCTGTGTTTGCAGCCAATGGTTCTGTTACTGCGGGCAATAGTTCACAAACTTCAGACGGTGCAGCTTTTGTGATGGTGATGTCTGAGGCTTTGGTAAATGAATTGGGTTTAAAACCTATTGCTCGTTTGGTTTCTTATACTGCCGAAGGGGTAAATCCACGCATTATGGGTATTGGACCTGTGGCAGCTATTCCAAAAGCATTGAAATTAGCAGGTTTGAAAATGCAAGATATTGATATTACAGAATTGAATGAGGCTTTTGCAGCACAATCTTTGGCGGTTATCAAAGAATTGGATATGGATATTTCTAAAATTAATCCAAATGGTGGTGCTATTGCTTTGGGGCATCCATTAGGTTGTTCGGGTGCAAAACTTTCTATTCAACTTTTCAACGAATTGCGTAGAGAAAATAAAAAATATGGTATGGTTTCGGCTTGTGTTGGCGGTGGTCAAGGGGTAGCAGGAATTTACGAATTACTAAACTAATTAAATTTATTTTATAATTATATAATTATATAAAAAATGCCATACATTTTTAGTGTATGGCATTTTTTATAATTACAATAGACTTTATTAGGATTTGTAGCATAGTTGAGTCTAATGCTACCAATATTCATAATTTTTAATGTATTCCCTTTGCTGCCAAAAATCTTTCGGCATCTAAAGCAGCCATACAACCCGTACCTGCTGCGGTAACTGCTTGTCTATAGGTAAAATCTTGTGCATCTCCCGATGCAAATACGCCTTCGATATTGGTTTTACTACTTCCTTTTTCGGTCAAAATATAGCCATTACTATCCAAGTTTAAATAGTTTTTGAAAATATCTGTGTTAGGTTGATGTCCAATAGCCACAAAAAAACCACGTACTGCAATTTCTTTTACTTCTTTTGTTACGTTATTTATCACACTAATTTTTTCTACTTCAGTATTTCCTAAAATTTCTAAAGTAGAAGTATTCCATAAAATTTCTATATTTGGGGCATTTAATACTCTTTCTTGCATAATTTTGGAGGCACGCATTTTTTCACTTCGCACCAACAAATATACTTTTTTGCAAAGTTTTGACAAATAACTTGCTTCTTCGCAAGCTGTATCTCCAGCACCAACCACCGCCACGTCCATTCCACGATAATAATACCCATCACAAACCGCACAAGCCGAAACTCCTGCATTATAAAAAGTTTTTTCGGAAGGCAAACCCAACCATTTGGCAGATGCACCTGTAGCAATAATGATGGCAGAGGCTGTAATTTCGTGTTGCTCATCTATGATAACTTTGTGTGGATAAGACGAAAAATCTACCGAAGTTGCCACCCCATAACGAATATCTGTTCCAAATCTTTTAGCTTGTTTTTCAAAATCCATCATCATATCAGGCCCTTTAATGCCATCAGGATAACCAGGGTAATTTTCTACTTCGTTGGTTATTGTAAGTTGCCCACCAGGTTGTGGCCCTTGATACATAATAGGTGTCATTCCTGCACGTGCCGCATAAATAGCTGCGGTATATCCTGCGGGACCAGCACCAATAATTAAACATTTTGCACTTTCTTGTGTCATAACTTTAACAAAAATAGGTTTGAAGTATGCAAAGATAAAACTTTGTTTATCTTTTCACAAACTTAACGAGTTTTTTGTATATTTACGCCCAAACCATTTAACCATTATGCTACAAAATTTATTTTTACCTTCGGTTTTTGCTCCAGTTGCTGTGGCAATTTTCTTGGCAATTACTTTTTTACAATCGGGATTAGATAAGGCATTTAATTTTGCGGATAATCTTTCTTGGTTTCAAAGCCATTTTTCCAAAACATTTTTGCGTAGTTGGGTACATTTTTTATTGGCTTTTATTACCTTGATTGAGGTAGTAGCAGGAAGTTTATGTGCTATTGGGGCTATTTTGATTGTATTTTCCAATTCCAAAACTATTGCAACCTACGGGGCTGAAGTGGCGGCAATTTCGGTTTTGCTTTTATTTTTTGGGCAACGAATTGCCAAAGATTATGCAGGAGCTGCAAGTTTAGTTCCTTATTTTTTGATGTGTATTGGGGCAGTTTTGTTATTTAATTTCTAAAATAAATCTAAGTTAGTTTACTAAAACAGAACAGAAAGATGTCATCTTTCTGTTTTGTTTTAGTAAATTATTTTAGTTTTAGTATAATATTTACAATTATTTTAGTATAAAACTTTATTGCTATTATATTTGTATTGCAAGTAGTGTAATATCATCACGTTGTGGCGTATTTTTGCTGTGAATTGCTAAAAAAGATTGCAATTTTTCTTCTTGTATGCTTGCTGTTTCTTTGCCAATTTCTTGTAGAATATTTTTAATTTTTTGTGAGCCAATTTTTTTTCTATTGGCATTTGGTTGGTCTGCAAATCCATCTGTTAGCATATATAACCAATCTTTTTTACCAAGTTCGATAGAAATATCTATAAACTTATCGGCAGCATAGGCTTCTGTTTGCTGTATTCCAATGAAAAAACGATTTCCTTCTATCACTTCTAAAGTATTTGTATCGTGTCTAAATACATAAAAAGGTCTATAGGTAGAGCCACACTGTAAGCAGTTAGAGGCAGTATTTTGGCTGTATGCTTTTACACAAATCATCATTTCAAAACCAATAGGATTACCTATTTTTTGTGTGTCTTCGTGTTTTTTAAATATTTTGAGAAAAGAAAAATTTAATTCCGACAAAATAATAGAGGGGGTATATATTTCTCTTATTTTGATAATTTCGTGCATCAAATTAGATACAACCAACGAAATAAAAGCACCAGGTACGCCATGCCCTGTACAATCTACAACTGCAAATACTAATTTATTGGTTTCTTTGATATATTTGCTATAATAAAAATCTCCCGAAACAATATCTTTTGGCTGATAAATAAGAAAATAATTACTAAAAAAAGTTTCTAAAGTAGTTTTTGTAGGCAAAATACTTTCTTGAATGGTCTTTGCATAACGAATACTCGAAGTAATATTTTCGTTTTTACTATCTATTTCTTTCTTTTGTATATTAACAAGTTCTAAGGTAGCATTTAATTCTTCGATAACTTGTTTCATTTCCTCATTACTTTCCGACAATTCCATTGTACGAATTTGTACTGTAGTGTCTAAAAAACGATTTTGTTCTCTAATCAAATTATCATTTTCTTGCATAATTTCCATAGCTTTCTGCCGAGAAATATCTAATTTTTTGTGGTAGCTGATTACTTTATCTTGTTTATAACCTGCAATGCCAAATGCCAAACCCAAAAAAAATGGAGCTGTATCAATGACAAAATGCAAGGGATTGATAAAATGTAAAGAAATAATAGTAGCAAACGAAAAGTCTAATCTTTTAAACAACAATATATCTGCCAATATAGAAAATATCGGAAAACAAAATCCAAAGCATATTCCAAAAATGCTATATAAAAAAGTAGAAGATTTCATAGATGCAAAAGTAATAAAATACAAATAAAGTACGAATTTTATAGCTATTAAATATATTAGTTAGTAAGTTTTTTCTATTTTGTAGCATTTTTGTCATAAAATCTGACAAAAATGCTATGCAAGCATTGTATTTTGTCAATTTGTCATCAATTAGTATATTGGTATAAGAATTGAAAAGTTACTATCGCAAGCAATTGCAATGGTTCGGTTATTCACAAAAAAACTACTTACTACTATGTCTTTCGTAAAACATTATTCGAATTTTCAAAATATGCCAGTTTTTAGCAATGTCTTAGAAAACCTTTTTGGTAGAGATGTGCTTACAGATTTTATTGGCAAAGAAATCTACAATATGCCTCCTGCAAATATTGTAGAAACAGACAGTATTTTTCGTCTGGATTTATTAGCAGCAGGTTTTCAAAAAGAAGATTTTAAAGTACATATCATCGAAAATCAGTTGGTTATTGCCGTAGAAATAGAAAAAACAGAGGCAGAAAAAGCACAAAAATATGTTCGCAAAGAGTTTAGTCAAATAAACTTTAAACGTGCTTTTACGTTACCTAATTCTATTAAGGCAGAAAGTATTGAAGCCAAATATAGCAATGGAATTTTGTCTATTTCTATTCCAAAAATGGTTATTCCACCTTATACCGAAGAAAAAGGCATTGCAATAGAAATTTTGTAATTTGTGTTATTATAAAAATGCAGTTAAGTAATTAGACAAATTTAAAGTACATTCGCCTTTAGGCGAATGAGTTGATTAGCAAGCAATTCGCCTGAAGGCGAATATACATTTATTGCATCTTATTACTTACAACAAAAATAATGAACTATACTTTCTAAATCTTTGTGACTTGGAAAGTATAGTTTTTTTGACTAAAATAAAAACTTTACACAATCTTCGGTTACAAACTCCTCTTTGTTGCTAATAAAACTTGGCAATCCTGCACCTTCTACCATTTCGCCTTTGCTTTCTTTGTCTGCAATAGAAAGATTTAGGTCGAGAATTTGTTGTAATAGGTCTTGTTTTTCGGAAAAATTGTACGCCTCCATTACTGCTTTATCTAATTTTTCGTGCAAATCTTTCAAGGGATTTTTACCCCCCAATTCCAGATTTCTATATAAATCTCGATACGTTTCGTTATTGTTTTCAAGCACCTGCCTACGATAATCACGCAACTCTTTGGCTATTTTTGCAATTTTTTGTACTTGTTTTAATGTTGGTTTTTGTGGAAATGGAAAAGTCTCCCAAACAGAGTGCATGGTATAACGATAAGTATTTCCCAAAGTAGAACATTTTGCTTTCCACCACGCCCAATGAATTTTAGACTGAATAATACCAAAACTATAATCATCTTCAAAAGTAAATACTACTAAAGCTGCATTTGGGTGAATATCTGTACAAACAAAATCAAAAATATTCCGTTGCGAAACTGCCGAACAAACAATATATTTTTTGAGTTTGGCAATCTGCTTTTTCATATCCTCCCGACTGTAAGACAATCTCCACCAATAATTAAAAAAATTAATGTGGTGTTTGTTAGTTTTTGCTTTTGCATTATTTGCTAATAAAGTTATATTTTCGTCTATTTGTTCTTTGGCACGTTTCTCACGACTTGGATATACTTTTTGTTGCACAATTTCATATAATTTCTTATATTTTCGGGCTTCGTTAATTTCCATTCCGTCAAAATCTATCACAAATCTTTTGGGTTGTGAACCAATATTATCGATAAATTCTTCGCCAACTAAAAACGGAAAAAGTACATTTTTATAGCTTGGATTTTTTGCCAATAATTTTAAAGCCTCGTCTTTTTCCAATAAAAAACCTTCATGCCCATGCGTTTGTCCTAAAAAAACCTGTTTTGGCTCTTTTTGCACCTGTAGAACCTTTGCACCAACCACATCAGTATATAAAGACAAACTACTATTGATATGTGTAACAGCAATTTCTATTAATTTTTTTGTCTTTACATCTTCGATATACAAATATTTTTGTCCCGTAAACTCTCCTTTTTTCCATGCTATAATCGACACATTTACCGCAGCTTCGCCTGTCCATTCTTTGGTTACGACTGCCTCCACAATATCGCCGTTGTGAGCCAAAATATAGTCTAAACTTGCGGTTCTTGTATAATTTTCTCTAACGGTATTAGTAGCTACAAGACCTGCAAAATGATTTTCGGGGATACTTTCGTGTGCCTTACGAAACCAATACACACAATAATCTGCCATACCAGAAACTTCAGGATAAGCCAAACTTAACTTATTAAGATATTCTCTCCCAAACTCTTCTTGCATTTTATTTTTGGACTGAAACGGTGGATTTCCCATTATCACACTAAAAGTTCCCCAATTTCGCGGACTTCCATCATCATTCAACAAAGCATCGATACACAAAATATTGTTATCCAAATTATCTAAAGGCAAAGCTTGTTCTTTGCTATCCAAACTTTCTGCCAACTCAAAAAATGCAATTTCTTTAGCAACCATAAGGGTAAGTTTGCTAAGTTCGGTAGCTAAAGAATTAATGTCATAGCCATAAAATTGTTTGGTGCTAACAAATGGATAGGTATCAAGAAAATTTACTAATTGTTTTGCTTCGGCAGGTTTTGTCGATAAATCACGTATGCGGGTAAGCAACTGTTTTTCTATAAATTTTAATTCTCTGTATGCCACAAACAAAAAATTTCCACTGCCACAAGAAGGGTCTAAAACTGTATAACTCGTAATTTCGTTTAATAAAGCATATAATTCTGTTAGGTTATTGGCTGCATCTATTTTCTCCTGCCAAGGTTTTACTAAGCAGGGATTGACTACTTGCTTAATATTTAATTCGGGTGTGTAATGTGCACCAAGTTCGTGTCGCAAATCTCTTTCCATACTTTGCTCAAACACAGAGCCAAAAATAGCAGGATTTACGTTTTTCCAATCTTGTTTTGAGGCTTTTCGCAAGGCTTCTATTTCTTGTCGGGTAAGTTCTATGGGCAAAATGGTATCAAACATACCTCCATTAAAATAGGCTACTTCGGCATATTTGCCACCCGTTGGCTTGCCTTGCCTATTCATTTCGTAAAATAACTCACCAATATAATTATAACTATCTCGCAATATTTCGCCTCCTAACTTGCCACTTCTACGCACTTGTTCCTCCAGTTCGTCTAACAATCGGGTAAAAACATTTTTGGGCAACATTCCAATATCTTGGGCAAACATACACAAAGCACATTGCAAACAATATTTCAACGCCAAATTTCTATCTATTTTTCGGTTTAGTAAAGATTTGAAAACCGCAGCCAAATAATACGCAGCTTTTGCCGTTACGTCCTCACGAGATTTGTCAAAAACAGGAATTTCGGGTTTTGGAAACAGAAAAGCAAGAGCATCTAATTGATTTAGCAAATTATGTGTGCGAATAACATCAACAGGCGAATACATTTTTTTCTGGAAATCGTATATCTGAAATTCATCAAAATTGCACAAAATTACAAATGGTGGTTTTGGAGTCAATTCCATCCAATAGCTTGTAACTTGTTGTAAATGAGCCGTTAAGTCCTCTCCACGTTTTTTCATTTCAAGTAGCACACGATTTTCCCAAACCAAATCCGCAAAATGCGTTTTGCGTTTTACCTCGTTTTTGATACGAAATTCGCAACTTGCTCCTGCACCTTTTAGCCCTTGGTCAAATCCCAAAGCAGTAAAAAAGTGGTCTAAAAATATTTGTGCCTCGCCTTTTTCATCTCCTTTGATATGCGTATTGCAATAGCTAATAAAATCAGTTATGCGGGCTATTCTTTCTATTTTTTCGGGTGTCATGGACAATAATTTATGCAATTTTTGTAGCTAAACTCATTTTCAAAGATAAAAAATATTTTTTAGCTATGCAAAATTTATGATTAATGTGTGTCTATGTTCTAATAGAAAGTAAAATTATACGATAAAGTTTTAAATTGCTTGCACATTACACAAAGAATAATATTTATTTAAAAAATATAAAAATAAGTTAAAAAAATATGATATAAAGTACAATAATATATATTTTTTACTATATTTGCCTTAAAAATAACCCACTTTTAGTTAAAACTATAAAAAAATGGCAAAGATTCGTTTTTCAGCATTAGAACAAGTAGAGAAAAGACAACCGTTGGCAGTAGAGCCACCTGCAAAAAAAATCTCTGACTATTATGGCATCAATGTATTTAGCAAATCAGCAATGCAAGCATATTTGGCAGGTGATGTATATAAAAAAGTGATTCATGCTATAGAAAAAGGGGAAAAAATAGACGACCAAACCGCAGACGCCGTAGCAGGTGCGATGAAAAATTGGGCTGTAGAACGTGGTGCAACACATTATACACACTGGTTTCAACCTTTAACGGGTGCTACAGCCGAAAAACATGATGCTTTTTTTGATTATGCAACCGAAGGCAGAGTAATAGAAAAATTTAAAGGCTCGGCATTGGTACAACAAGAGCCAGATGCGTCTTCGTTTCCAAATGGTGGAATTAGAAATACCTTTGAGGCACGTGGATATAGTGCTTGGGACCCTACTTCGCCTGCATTTTTGATAGAAACAGGAAATGGCAAAACATTATGTATTCCTACGGTATTTATTGCCTATACAGGAGAAGCCTTAGATTATAAAACTCCATTACTAAAATCATTAGATAGAATAGACAAAGCTGCTACCGCAGTTTGTCAGCTTTTTGATAGAGAAGTAAGTTCGGTAAAAGTAAGTTTGGGCATCGAGCAAGAGTTTTTTCTTATCGATAAAGCTTGGTATCACGCAAGACCAGACATATTAATGGCAGAACGTAGCTTGTTTGGGCATTCGCCTGCCAAAGGGCAACAGTTGGAAGACCATTATTTTGGTTCTATTCCGCCACGCGTGCAATGTTATATGCAAGAATTTGAAATAGAGGCACTAAAATTAGGAATACCTGTACATACTCGACACAATGAAGTAGCACCAGGGCAGTTTGAATGTGCACCAATTTTTGAAGATGCTAATTTAGCCATTGACCACAACCAACTGTTGATGGATATTATGGAAAAAGTAGCTGATAAACACGACTTCAAAGTGCTATTTCACGAAAAACCTTTTGCAGGTGTCAATGGAAGTGGCAAACATAATAACTGGTCGTTAATTACCAACACAGGCAAAAATTTATTAGCTCCAACGTCCAAAGCCAAAGAAAATCTATTATTTTTAAGTTTTTTGGTTAATATTGTAAAAGCTGTTTATGATAATGCGGATTTGTTGCGAGCAAGTATTGCATCGGCTGCCAATGATTTTCGTTTGGGTGCAAACGAAGCACCGCCTGCAATTATGTCTGTATTTTTGGGGCAACAACTTAGCAAAATTTTGGACGAATTGGAAAACAATGCAACTATTTCTATAGATAAAGGCGACAATATGTACATTAAATTAGGAATAGACAAAATTCCTGCTATTTTAATGGATAATACAGACCGAAATCGTACTTCGCCTTTTGCATTTACAGGCAATAAATTTGAGTTTCGTGCTGTAGGTTCTTCAGCAAATTGTGCCTCTGCAAATATTGTTTTGAATACTATTGTAGCAGACCAATTGCGTCAATTCCACCTCGAAGTCGAAAAACGTAGCAACGACAAAGATGCAAAAAGAGAAGTAATTATTGTAGATATTTTGCGAGAATATATTACCAACTCCAAAAAAATTAGATTTGAAGGCAACGGATATAGCGAAGAATGGAAACAAGAAGCAGCAAAACGTGGTTTGTCCAACTTGCCAACTACGCCAAAAGCATTAGATGCCTATTTGTCGGACAAATCTAAAAAATTGTTTATCGACAATAATATTTTTAGCTTGGTAGAATTGGAAGCAAGACACGATATTATGTTACACAGTTATACGCTAAAAGTGCAAATCGAATCGAGGAGTATGGAAAGTATTGTCTTGAATCAAATTATTCCTTCGTCTTTGACCTATTTACAAAAATTAATTAATAGTGCTAAAGGCTTGAAAGAATTGCATTTGCACGAAGAGGCAGAAACTATTATTGATATGATAAAATCTATTTCTAATCATATTAAACAAATAAAGGAAAATACGCATAAAATGGTAGAATCTCGCAAAGATGCAAATGCTTTGGAAGATACACACAGCACCGCAGTAGCTTATTGCGATAAAGTAAAACCATATTTTGAAACTATCCGTTATCATGTAGATAAATTGGAAAGAGTAGTAGATGACGAATTGTGGGCATTACCCAAATACAGCGAAATGTTGTTTTTAAAATAAAAGATACCCTACATTTCTGTTATAGATTTTACTTAGTCAAAGTTTCGTAGCACAACCGTATATTCTCCTTTAGGCGAATATACGGTTGTGCTACGAAAGTAAATAGACCAAATTTCGTAGGCACTTTTGCGGTGGAATAACCATAATTTTTGTTTCTATTTGTACCCCATTAAGGCTGCGGTACAAAATTCGGTAATCCTATCTGTTTACAGTTTTACAATACGAATTGCAATGGCAAAACTTTTTTAATAATATTTTGACAAGAATGATTAAAATAATTAGGAGGTAGGAGAGAGTTTTACTATATTTCATACATCATATTTCATAATTCGTCATTACCTTCTCTAATTGTTGTTTCATATTTTCTCTTATTTCTGTTGGCGAAATCACCGTTATATCCTCACCATACCAAAGAATTTGGGCATAAAATTCTCTATTAGGAATTAATTGTAGGCTAATTCTAAGATGTGTTTCGGTTTGTATAATCAGTTTTTGGCTATGATGTATAGGTTTTGTCAGCACATAAAAACCTCGTGGTTGCTTAATTTCCAAAATAATTTCCATTACTGTTTGATTTTCCCAAGGCAAACCCACACCAATAATATGGTGAAAAAACTTGTCAATATCGGCAGACAATAGCGGAATATATTTTTCAAAAGTAGCCGTAAAATCAGTAATACGGTCAAGAGGCAAAATCCGCAACCGTTTTTTTGTATCCGTTTCACTGCCATTAATGCCAAACAAAAACCACCGATTATTGTGTTCTTTCAATAGCTGCGGGTGAAAATAGAAACTTTGTTTTGGCAAATCAAAAGGCTTATAAGTCAAATACAAGACTTCTTCTTTGACAATAGCCTGATATAATTCGCCGAGATGCTTATTTCCCTCATAATTTTCTACGGTTTCAAAACAAATTACCGATTTTAAAGGTTTTATTTGCTTATTAATTTTCTGCCCTACTTTGTCTATAATTCCTTGCAATTCTTTATAAAATCCAAAATGTTTAAACTGTTCCAAAGTTGTCAAGGCTTCATTAATTTGGCTGGCATCATCTTTATTTATTGGGCAATTATTGATAGAAAAAGTAGGCTTTTCGTAGTAATAACCATTTTTGTCGGCTTTTATCGGAGCTTTGTATTCTAATCCTTCATCTTCTTTCATTGCTTTAATGTCTTTACGGAGTTGGCTCATAGAAATTCCTTTGATGTCATAATAAGCCAATTTTTTTTCCAAAATAGCTAATAAATCTTCTGTTTTTATTTTTTTACCACCTTGCAAAGCCTCGTCAATAATACGATAGCGAATAGTTGCGTATTTATTTTTTGACATAATAGTAGGGATATAATTTGTGTATGAATGTAGCATTGGACTTTAGTATGTGCCTAAAATGCTACAAATAGCAAAATTTTTATTACGTGAAAAAAACATGAAAGTTGTGCAAAAAAAAATTATGCTAACTTTTTTTGCTTTTATTTTACTGTGTACATACAGTACACAGATAGGTTTTAA
>JBIKRY010000125.1:0-12559 GCA_044348925.1 Bernardetiaceae bacterium | reverse complement strand
CTATTAAGCTAAGGATTACGTTTTTTAGTGCCATAGGCACGAAATATTTATAGTATGAGTTAGTTCTTCTCCTCAAAGTGCCGTAGGCACGAAACCTATTTCGTGCCTACGGCACTTTGAGGAGTTGCGACTGTTTTTGCTATAAATATGTCGCCCTTACAGGGCTAAAAAGGCAGTTTAAATATTTTTCTTAGCTTAATAGCATTGCACTAAAGCCTAAGGTACAAATTTTACTATGCAACTTATATTTATTGTTTACCTTTATTACTAATTTTTTATATGAAAACAAACTATTTTATCTCGTATAGATTTTTATTTTTGGCTTGTATCTGTTCTTTTTTGCTTTCTTGTAGCACAAAAAGAACAGAAAGAGATGCTCCAATGGAAACAACTTCCGCCTCTCCTGCAATGGAAAGTTATGTAGAAGAAAAAGATTTGGAAACCACACAAAAGCAAAACATAGCTTTGGATAGTAGCACTACCCCAAAAGTACAAAAAGAAATTACCCAAAAAGAAGATAATAAGGAAGACAAAAGCCAAAATGCAGACAGTGAATCCGCAGATTTAAAAGCAGTGAAAAAACAATTTATCAAAACAGGGCAGGTGCGTGGCACAGTCAAAAACAATGTAAATGCTACGGAACAAGTGGAATTTGTATTGCGAAAATTTGGTGGTTATATTAGTAATTCGGAGCTAAATAATCAAATATATTATGAAAGACAAGTAGAAATGAGCAAAGATTCTATTTTGGAAGTATATACCGAGCAGGGGCAAGCCAAAATTACCGCAGCAGTACCACATCAGCATTTGGATAGTGCTTTGCAACAAATTTTGCGTGTATATAGCAAAGTAAATTATCGTAAAACTACGGCTGAAGATGTTTCTATTTCTTTGTTAGAAAACCGTTTGAAAGCATTGGCAAATCAACAATCGCAAAAACGGTTGCAAGAGAAAACTGCCGAAAGTAAAGACAAATTGCCAAGTATTGTAGATGCCGAAGATGCTATTGTGCAACGCCAAATGGATATGATTGGGCAACAAATAGCTAATTTACGACTTCAAGACCGTATTATTTATGCTACTGTAGATATTGAACTCAATCAAGAGCAAGAATTTAAAAGTGTAATGCGTAAAAACACCCAAAAATCTGTATCCTCGCCATTAGGATATAGACTTTCACAAGCATTTGGGCAAGGTGCAGATATTTTGAAAGAAATTGTATTGTTTTTGCTAAGTGGTTGGTCTATTATTTTAGGTATAGTAGGACTTGTAATGTTATATAGATATATACTAAAACCATTTTTTGCAAAAAAATAAAATTTGTTTTTTATTGTTTTGTGTATAAATTTGCTAATAATTTTATAAATTAAAATAAAAACAAATTTAATAAACACTGCTTAAGAAATTACAAAGGAAATATTACAAAAATATATAGATAATTCGACTTTATTTTAAAAGTCTTATTATTTTCACGCTATTAAACAAATCTTATCTTTTTATCTTATGGAATGGATAGTACAAACATTTAGGAGTTCTATTGGTCGCAAAGTAATTATGGCTTTGACGGGCTTATTTATGTGTACCTTTTTGGTGGTACATTTGATTGGAAATTTGCAATTACTCAAAGCTGATGCAGGTGAGGCATTCAACGTCTATGCAAAGTTTATGACTTCCAATCCCCTCATCAAATTTATTGCCTACGGAAATTATGCAATTATTTTGTTGCACGTTTTTGATGGTTTATTTCTTACTTTGGCAAATGACGCAGCAAGACCTGTAAAATATGCGTATGAACAACCTAAAGTAGGAACAAGTTGGTCTTCACGCAATATGGGGATTTTAGGAACTATTATTTTGGTGTTCTTGGTGGTACACATGAAAAACTTTTGGTTTGAAATGCACTTTGGCGAAGTACCAACTGTGGTATATGAAGGCAAAGATTATAAAAATTTGTACCAAGTGGTTACGGTTGCTTTTGCACAGCCTTTGTATGTAGGATTTTATGTATTGAGTATGCTTGCAATAGGTTTTCACTTGATTCACGGATTTGCTTCGGCTTTTCAAAGTTTAGGCTTGCACCATAGCAAATACAACAAACTTATTCAAACTATTGGATTAGTTTTTGCTATTTTTATTCCATTTGCTTATGCAATGATTCCACTTTATTTATTAGTAAAATAATTATTTTTGTAAATTTCCGTTACTCCTCCCTATTGGGAGGGGAATGGAAGATTTTTTCTTTATGCCAAAAGGTATTGTTATTTGTCGTCCATTCTTATTTACCTTGCTCAAAAATCCCCCACAAGCAATGGCATTATTCCCATTTATTCTTGTACAAAACGAGCAACTTGCCAAAAATAAAACTTTGCTTAACCACGAAAGAATCCATTTGCGACAAGAAATAGAATTACTAATTTTGCCATTTTATATTTTATATCTATTAAATTATTTTAGTAATTTGATAAAATATAAAAATCATTACCAAGCCTATAAGAATATTTGTTTTGAAAGAGAAGCCTATATGCAAGAAACAAATATGGATTATTTGAAGAATAGAAATTTTTGGGCGTGGACAAGGTATATTAGACAAAGTTAAGCCTGTATATTCGCCTTTACGAGAAGGAGAGCATTGGTGGAGTTGTTTGATTTCTATGGTTTTACCAAACAATTCTCTAGTTTATTTTCGAATTTTTGCCCATTTTTTACCACAGCAAAAATAGTGGGATACAAACAATGGCGGAAAAGTCTATGCTACAGCAATTATTCATAAACTCTATTGTAGAAATAATTGCATAAAAAAAGTTATTGCCTCTCCCAATTTTGGGTATTTTTAAAATTTAGCTTGTAAGGTCAAATAAAATCCACGTGCATCAGAAGGAATTATTCCAGGACCTGGATATGCTTCGGCACGTCTTGTAAAATACATTTCATTCAACAAATTATTAATGCTACCTTCCAAAGTCAAAAAACGCCAAGTATAACTTGCCGATAAATCCATCACTTTATAAGCAGGAATAATACCTTCTACTGCGGTTGCGGTACGTTTTGCATTGCTTGCATCAGAAAATTGTTCGGCAGTATAGGCAAATTGTAAGGTACTTGTAAAATTTTTGTAACGGAAAGTAGTGCCTGTCCGCAACATAATTGGAGGCACCATTTCCACCATTTTATCTCGAATGGCTGTATCATCTGTATTAAAATATCGGGCATCTATATAGGCAAAATTTGCAAAAACAGTCCATTTACAAAGATTTTGCCTGCTAAGAGCCGTTTTTTTGTATAAAACTTGCATAATATCCAATTCGCCAAACATTTCGATACCAATATTGCGAGCATCTGCAATATTGCCCCTATACCGATAATCATTATACAAAGGTGGTTTGTCGGCACGCAAAACTTGCCCAATTCGACCATTATATTTCAAATAAAACGCCGTAAGTTCATAACTAAATACATTTTCAAGTTTGCCACGAATACCCAAATCCATTGTATAACCACTTTCATCTTGAATATTTGCATCTACAGTAAAATTAGGGTTTGCAATACGCAAATCTGTAAAATTAATAGCACGATAATTTTGGGAAATATTGGCATAGATTTCGAGTTTGTTGTTTGCTTTGTAACTTGCCCCTAATCCAAAAAGTATAAAACTACGATTTCTACGCATATTTTCGTCTATTCGTTTATCTACTACTACATTTCCTGCTCCATCGAGAACACGCAATTTGTAATAACCTTCCGAAAATGTTTGGATATTTTCCCACCTTACGCCTGGCGTAAAACTTAGTTTATCGGTAATATTAAAAATATTTTCGGCAAATAAAGCATAATTTTGGTTAGGAAAACTATAGTCCGAATTTTCCAAATTATTAGGGTTAAGGTATTGAAAATCAGCATCTTGTCCTGTACTTGCTTTGTTGGCATCTCCTTGTTTTGCGGTAGTTGTGCCTTGATACAACCGCATCCCCAGCAAAATGGTTTGTGCTTGTTTGCCAATATTATAGTGGTGCAAAAGTCGAGTTTCATTTGCAAAATTGCGAAATTCTCCATCAATCAAAGTCCTATTGCCACCAAAATCAGCTACATTAATTCTTTCCAAATTTCCCAAAGATTGACGGCGAGCCAATAAGGCAAAATTGCGAATATTTAACTGTGTTTTGTGCGAAAAATTATAGGTTGCATGTACTGCCAACAAATTCCAATCTACTTTAAACCAATTTCTTGCACGAATAGACTGTTGTGGGTTTTCTTGGAAAAGTTTGTCTGTCAATCCGCCTGCTTGTTGTGCCAAATAATTTAGTTTCGTAATTTCGAGTTGTACTGTTAATTTAGAAGTTACTTCGTAGGCAAAAGAAGCATAAATATTGTGGTAATCAAAATGGGAATTTGGTCGAAATCCATCTCCTTTTTTGTATTGGTAATAGCTGTAATAATTTAATTTGCCTTTGGCAACTGTGCCACCAATGCTGTTGAAAGAGCCAAAAAATCCCCATGAACCTATACTTTGTCGGCTGGTTAAAGCTATTTTTCGGTCTTTAGCTCCTTTTTTAAACTTAAAATTCAACATTCCGCCAAATTGTGTGCCATATTGCAAAGAGGCTGCCCCACGAATAATCTCTATTCTATCGAGTGCCTCTGTAGGAGGTGTATAATAACTTTCTGGATAACCTAATGCGTCTGCACTAATATCATAGCCATTCTGACGGGTATTAAAATTCGAAGTACGGTTGGGGCTTAGTCCTCGTCCACCAATACCTAATTGCAAACCTGCCCCATCACTTTCCCAAATATTCAAACCTGTAACTTTTGCATATACTTGTCTTGGATTATTGGTTGCCAAATTGGCGTTAATGTCTTGTAATACAATGACTTCGGTTTTTTTGCCTGCATAAATTCCAAAATTTTCTACTGCTCTCATTTGCGTCATACCAAAAGTCTGTTCTCGGGCTGCTTGAATTTCTATAACATCTAAACTTTTATTAAGATTTTCTAATTTAATAATTGGAACTTCTACCAAAATTTTATCTACTACTATTTTTTGTTCTACTGTTTCTTTTCCTAATGCAAAGGCAACAAGTGTATAAGTGCCAAAAGGAATATTTGTAAGTCTATAATTTCCGTTTGCTTCTGCTTGTATATGGTATTTTGTGTTTTTGAGAACAATACTTGGATATTCAAAGGCTTGATTATCAGTATTTTGTAGTTTTCCTATAATAGTGGAGGTTTGGGAATTTTGTGCCAATGTAGGAAAATACATACAACAAACAAAAAATAGAAAACACACAAAAGAAATTTGTATGAAGATAAAATGGAAATGTATATTTTTTTGCATAACTTGGTTTATTTGGAAGTCTGCAAAAGTAGCTTTAATTTTTATTTAGACAAAATCTAAATAAGATTATTTTTGTGGTTTGGTAATTTTGTGCTACGATTGTCAAGGTCTTCGACCATTGCCAACGTAAATATCTGTGCTACGTTGGCAATGGTCGAAGACCTTGACAAACGTAGCACAAATAACGTAGCACAAAGCTAAGTTAGCTTTTTCTAATTGTACCCGAACCACTTACTTTTGATATTTCTTTGCTTGGGTTTCCTTTGTAGCTTACATCTCCTGAGCCACTTACTTTTGCGTCTATCATTTCTGTAGCCCAAACCGTTGCATCTCCAGAGCCACTTACTTGTACTTTTACTTCTTTTCCCTCTAAATTTTTGCCATCAAAATTTCCAGAGCCACTAATACGAATCTCTTGTTTAGTTGCTGTGCCTTCTACACGAATATCTGACGAGCCACTTACCGAAACACTTAGACTTTTGACATCTAAAGCCATTTTTATATCTCCCGAACCACTCAAACTAATATCCATTGTTTCATTTTTTACTACCGAATTACCAATAATATCTGAAGAACCACGATTGCTAATTGCATTGAGTTTGCGGTAAGTAACATATACTTTAATTTCTACGTTTTTGCCCCATGACCAATTTCCACTTTGATTTTTCATACTAATTTTTAGGGTTTGGTCTTTTACTTCGGTCAAAATTTTATCGAGTTCGATGCCTTTTGCTTCTATTTTGACATTTTCGGTAGTGCCTTCGGTCAAAAAAACGTCCATTGCACCACTAACATCTATACTTTCAAAACTTCCTACATTTCTCTCTGTAGTTTCTTGTGCAAGGCTATTGAAGGTAATGCTCGCAAAAATAAGCACAATGGCAAAGATGCCAATAATTTTTCCAATGATTTTTTCTGTACTTTTCATAACTTTTTGTTTTGTTTTGTGAATGTTTTAGTAAAGACACAGAAAAAAAACGAAGGTTGCATAAAGACAAAAAAAACACAAACTTTTTTTGTTTGTGTTTTTCAAAATTTGGCTATTTTTTGGTACTAAATAAATTTAGTACCTATTTTTTCTGCATTTCAAATACAATGGCAATAATATTTTGTTGTTCGGTTTTTTGTGCATCAAAACGAATAGTTTGTCCATCGGTAAATTTTACATTTTTGACCAATTTTTCGCCCAAAACATCTTCTATTTTGTCTTGATAATTTTTTTGTTTGCTTTTGCTAATTTTTTCGTTGAGAGTTTTGTAATCTAATTCATCTTTCGAAAAAATAACCGCCATTACGTCTTTTTGTCCAATATCGTCTAATTGTAAGGAATAGTCTTTTGGAAACAACCTCGTACCCACAATACCACAATAGGCAGAATGTTTAGCTGTATAAGGAAATAATACATAGCTCGTGCCATCAGTTTCTTGTCCTATCACATACACATAACACGCATCATAATTACGGACTGCAATTTTAAATTTTACGCCTTTTGGCATTACTTTATCCGTTGCAAAAGTAAAACCCTCTACACTCTCGAAAGGAATATATTGTCTTTCTTTGTTTTGGAACAAGCCAATATCTGCTTTAAACACATTTGGATTTGCTTTTTTACTTTCCATTGGATACAATCCGTAGGCTTCGGCATAAAAACTATTACAAAAAAACTCAAAATTCTTATAACTCATCCAAAATATTCCATCTTTTCCCCAGTCATCTCCCCAACTATTCATAATTTGAAAAGCCCCACCTTCGTAGGCATCATCATATCCAATCACACACATGGCGTGTCCTCCAAAAGCTGCCTCTTCGCCATCATCTACAATATGTCCATCAGTACCACGTTTGAGGGCTTCAAAATCTTTTTTCGTTGGTCGCCAAACTCCTTCTGTAGAAATTTGATAAAAAGTACCACCAACTGCCATACCAATTACTACAGGGGCACCTTGTGCAATATTTTGTTTGATAGCTGCCAAATCAATTCGGTAATCATCATCTTTTAGCGTCAAACGGTTGTAACCTTTCATACGAAACTGCTCGGCATTTTGTAGCTGATTTCTGTTTGGTTGTCGGCTACAGTCACTGTCGTCGTATGGAAATTCTGCCAAAGAAAGTACGCCTTCTTCGGTCAATTTATCCAATGTTTTGCCAATATGCGTGCCTGTGCAGTTGCCTTTTGTAATTTGATTATAAATAAATGCAGGACTAAAAGCTATACTATTGGGGTCTAATTGCAATGCCCTTGCACGATTGATAGTCATTGCGGCATAGGTACAAGCCCAAGCAGTGCAAGAGCCTTGACTTCCTTGACTAAGTCTTTTGGGTGCATATTGTTCCAAACTAACTTTAGTAGGAGATTGGTTTTCGGGCATATCTTTTGCCAAAGGCTCAAAAACTTCGGCTTGGTCAAAAAATTCTTTTTTGAGTTCGCAGCCTTGTGTCAATTTTTTTTGCTTTTCGGTATCTGTTTTCTCTACAGTTTCGGAATTGGCTTCGTTTTCGGATATTTTATCCGTATTATTTTTTTTGCCACAAGAGGAAAAACCAAAAGCAAAAAAAACAAATAAGATAGAAAAAATAAACTGTTTTTGCATCTGTTTTAGTAGGTTAATAGTATAAAATTAGGATAAGTAGAAAATATACTTTCCAAGTCTTTTAGACTTGGAAAGTATCGTGTTTTTATTGGATTAGCAAATACTCAACAAATTTTTTGTATATCCTCCCAAAAATGCGGATAAGATTTTGCAACTACTTCGGGTTCTTCTATGCAAATTGGAAATAGTAATGCTAAAGGTGCAAAAGCCATAGCCATTCGGTGGTCTTTGTACGTTTCAACTGCTTGCGTTGGTGCTTGAATTTTTTGGGATTTTATCCACAAATCAGTATCTTTTTCTACAGTGCTTACGATACCAAAATTTGCTAATTCGTTTTGGATTGCCAAAATTCTATCTGTTTCTTTGATTCGTAAACTTTGCAAACCTGTCATATAAATTTCTCTGCCTTGTGCCGCAGCCAACACTGCAATAGTTTGTGCCAAATCGGGGCAATGACTAAAATCTATAGTATTGTTTGGAATTTCTTTAGTTTTACTTTTGGATAATTGCACTCCAGAGTCTGTAAAATGACTTTCGACCCCAAAATACCTTGCAATAGCAACTATAGCTTTGTCGCCTTGCAAAGATTTTTCCTTCACTTTTTCGAGAAATATTTCCCCGTCCTCTGCCAATGCCAACACACTATACCAATAACTTGCTGCCGACCAATCTGCCTCTACTGTATAACTTGCAAATTGATAATTTTGTGTAGCAATATGTATCGTGTTTTCTTGCCAAATACTTTCAATTCCAAAATGTTGCATCAATTCCAAAGTCATCAAAATATAAGGTTTGGAATGCACAGTTCCTAACAATTCCAAAGTTAAGCCTTGAGGCAACAAAGGGGCAAGCATCAGTAAAGCCGAAATATATTGGCTGCTTACATCTCCACGTATCTGAATATGTTTGGTTTTTTGTGCAAAATCTTGTATTTCTAAAGGTGGAAATCCATCTTTTTGTAGATAATTTATCTCTGCACCCAAATTTTGTAGGGCTTCGACCAATACACGTATTGGTCTTTCACACATACGGTCTGTGCCTGTCAAAATAGCTTTGCGTCTTGTAATACTACAAAAAGCTGTAAGAAATCGCATAGTAGTTCCTGCATCTAACACATTCATTTCCAAGTCTTTAGAGGCAAGTAGCCTTTGCATAGTAACCGTATCTCTTGCTGTAGAAATATTATGCAAATCTAATTTTTTGTTACTTTGTTTTTCATATAAAGCATTTAGTAGCAATACTCTATTGCTTTCACTTTTGGAAGATGGCAGTGCAATCGTGGTTTTTATATTTTTTTTTGCGGATATTTGTAACATAAATTGCTGTTTTGTTAGAATATATTGAGATAGATTAGTAATCTGTAATTACGCAGGCAAATCTATTAGGCTAATACTCGTATGTTTTTGCAAGATAATAAGATATTTTCCAAACACAAAAATTCTATTTCCTATCTCTTTTTCCGATAAATTTTCTGCAATTTTACTTTCTGCCCATTTCTCTCCATTACTTGCAAATATCCAGATGTGCATATCGTATAAATTTTCATCTTTTTCTTGTTTGCAATAAGCTAAAATTATGAAATAATTTTCTATTTCTACATAATCAAATGCTATCATTGCTATATTTTGGGCAAACTTTTGCATAAATTCCAAAATAATTCCAAAATATTCACTACTACTTGTATAAAAATACGGTTCTTGGGCTATTCGTTGATTTTCTCTTAATTTGTTTTTGTCTTCTATAACTATTTCTTTGCCTGTTTCTAAGCTAATATATACTTTTTTTGGAATATGTTGGTCGGAATATATTGTAGAAACAATACTTTCTGTGTCATAAAAATATAGTTTTTCAAAACGAAGTTCTTGATTTTCCCATATAACTTCTTGTTTTTCAATATCTATTGCATAAATTCCTTTGCGGTTAGGCAGTCGTGTGTCTGTATAGGTATGTAAAAGTAATTTGTTGTTTTCTATAGCCGAAAGTCCCACACGCCATGCTTCTTCGAGTCCTGTTTCTGCGAGCAGAATGATTTTGTTTTCTAAAGAAATAACACTAAAACTAACTTCTTTTTTTTCTGCATTTCGTATTTCTATAGCCAACATTTTTTGGGTAGAATCTACTAAAATTTTGAAAATATTGGCAGAAAAAGAAAAGTTTGTAACTTGCATAAATAGAGTTTAAATACGTTTGGTTGTAGAATTTTCAATAAAAAAATGAAACTTTCCAAGTTTTAAAATTTGGAAAGTCTATTTTTTGCAAATAAATTTATAATAAAGATATTCTAAAGTTTAAAAATTTACATTAAAAGCACCAGAACTTACTGTAATAGATTTTCCTGTGCTTGTTTCTACGCCTGTAAAACTAACTGTACCACTTACTTTTGTTGTACTTAATTCTGTAATTACCAACTGCCCCGAAGTTGCCCCATAAATAATGCTACTACTTACGGTTGTGCCTGTGGCTGTAATTTCTGAATAAGCTGCACTAATTGCATTACCCGAAATAGCTCCGCCAACTCCCAAAGAGTAAGTACCTGTGCTGGCTATTTTGCCTACAATACTAAGTTGTTTTGTATTGCTGGTAGTGCCTGTAGTACTAACCAAATTACCAAGAATAGAGATAGTACCTGTATTATTGTTTGCTGAAGCAACATTAGCAGTAAAGGCTTGCCCGCCTACAGTTGCAGTAAATGTGCCTTTTGTGGTTAAAGAAGTTGCAACTGCAACAGGGTCTGTACCACAAGCCGAAAATGTACCTGCCATTACAGATAGCAAGACTGCGGTAGTAATATTTCTTATTTGTTTCATCATTATAGGTATTAGGGTGATAAAAAATTTGTTACTGCAATTTTTTTGAAAGATATAATTATTACTAATATTTTGCAATAAAGATAACATAATTTTGTCAATATGCTTAAATAAATAACGCAAATTGCGTAGCAACCGTATATTCGCCTTCAGGCAAATCAGATGCTGAGGCAAAGATAAATAGACCAAATTTTGTAGGCACTTTTGCTGTACAATAAGCACATTTTTTATCTACCAATTTTATTCGCATGAAGGCGAATATACGATTGCTATGCAATTTAGAGGAGAGGCGAAAGTAATGCTTTTGCTTATTTTTCTATATTTTTATGGAGAAAACAACAAATCTTTCTATATTTGCAAACAAAATAGGCAAGCTATTTAAACCGAAACCAATAACCACACACAATTTTACCAAATCCAAACCAACATGGAAGCAGTAGCAACAGAAAATCAAGTAGAAAACCAAAAAATGATTGCCGAAATGGTACGTGATTTTGCCAAAATACATATCACACCTTTTCGTAATAAGTGGGATGATGAGCAATATTTTCCTATCGAAGTATTCAAAGAACTCGGAAAACTTGGCTTGATGGGGGTATTAGTGCCTCAAGAATATGGTGGCTCAGGAATGGGTTATCACGAATATGTTACTGCCATTTCTGAATTGGCTGTAGCAGACCCATCTATTGCCTTATCTATGGCAGCACACAATTCTCTATGCACAGGGCATATTATGACCTTTGGCAACAAAGAACAAAAAGCAAAATGGTTGCCCAAATTAGCCACTGCCGAGTGGATAGGTGCTTGGGGATTAACCGAGCCAAATACAGGTTCTGATGCAGGAAATATGAAAACTACAGCACGCAAAGAAGGAGATTTTTGGGTGTTGAATGGTGCAAAAAACTTTATTACACACGGAAAATCGGGTAATATTGCTGTAGTAATAGCAAGAACAGGCGAAGTTGGCGACTCAAAAGGTATGACTGCCTTTGTAGTAGAAAGAGGAACAGAAGGTTTTTTTGGAGGCAAAAAAGAAGATAAACTCGGTATGCGACTCTCCGAAACTGCCGAAATGATTTTTCAAGATTGCAAAATTCCAGCCGAAAATGTATTAGGTAAAGTAGGCGAAGGATTTATTCAATCTCTAAAAATATTAGATGGTGGACGTATTTCTATTGCTGCATTAAGTCTTGGAATTGCTATGGGAGCATATCAACACGCATTAGCATATTCTAAAGAAAGACAACAATTTAACCAACCTATTGCTAATTTTCAAGCTATAGCTTTCAAATTGGCAGATATGTTTACCGAAATAGAAGCCTCCAGATTATTAATTGCACAAGCCTCTGAAATGAAAAACAACGGTTTAAATATTAATAAAGAAGGTGCAATGGCAAAATATTATGCTTCAGAAGTATCTTGTAGAGTGGCAAACGAGGCTGTACAAATATTTGGCGGTTATGGCTATTGCAAAGATTTTCCTGTAGAAAAATATTACCGTGATTGCAAACTTTGTACGATTGGCGAAGGAACTTCAGAAATACAAAAATTAGTTATCTCAAGAGCTATTTTAAAATAAATTTAATTTACTAATTTGATAAGAATATTTTGATTTTGTAAAAAACACAAAGTCAAAATATTCTTATTAAATTTTAACGTGAACTACGGATTACTTTATTGATAATCAATAAGTTACAAGTAAAATAAATAAGTTGCGTAGCAACCGTATATTCGCCTTTAGGCGGGGCTGCCTAAGCGAATGAAATGTAAGGATAAAAATGAACTTGGTTATAAATTCACAAATTTTGAGAAATAATTACTATTTTTCT
>JBIKRY010000402.1:0-3474 GCA_044348925.1 Bernardetiaceae bacterium | reverse complement strand
ACACAACTGCATATCCATGTTACCAAAGGACGAGGTGCAAGTTTTTCCTTAGAAATACCAATGGGTTTACGGTTTATTACACAATCAAAAGTATTTACTGCCGATGAATTAAAAGATTTGGCACCACTTAGATTTGTGGAGGATAGCCTATAAATTGCGTTATTGTTTTTTGAGGAGCAACTGCTGGTATTGTTTAGGAGTAATGCCCTCGTGATGTTTGAATAACCGTATAAAATAATTACTGTCTTCAAAGCCAACCTCATAACAAACATTTTTGATATAAATATCTTTGTTGGAAAGATACTGTTTGGCTAATTTAATTTTCTCTAAAATAATAAATTCAATAGGACTAATTCCTAATTCTGTTTTAAACAAACGATATAACCCAGAAGTGCTTAAACCTGCATTTTTGGCAACTGTTTTTAGCTCTATTTTATTCCCAATATTATTTCTAAGCACAGATATAATGTGTAATAAAATAGGATTGATAATTTTTTGGGGATAGGTAGAAACACTTTTTAGTGTTTGTAGTTGGATAATTTTAATTAACAACTCTTGTAAGGATAAATCAGCTAAGGCATCTTTAAATATCGAACTACTTTGACAAATTTGCATAATTTTGTTAATTAGCATTGTCATTTCTGCATTGTTTTCAAAGTAAAAATTATTATCATCTAATTGCCAAAAATTATTCCTTCCTTCTTTAGGATATTTTTCATTCAAGATATTGAGGGTATGAATTATTTTTTGGTGGTCAATAGCCAATGCCAAACATTGGGTTGGATTCTCCATACTTGCTTCAGGAAAATCAATTTTCATTGCTACTTTAGATGGAATAATGATGGTTTCGCCAGGCAAATAATCAAAGCCGTCTTTGTCAAACAGATGCATAACTTTTTTCCCTCTAAGCATACTCGTAACAACCAAGTCGCTAAAGCGTAGAGGCACTAACTCCGACTTTTCATAAGTTTCAAACAAATTAAGCTCGCAACTTTCCAAATTATAGATAGTTCTGTTTTCTACTAATGTTTTAAGGAGTTTTTCACTTGTCAAAGGCATATTTTGCATATTTTCATTTTTCATGGCAGAAAATTTATTTTAGCTAAGCAAATATACTTTTTTTATTTTATTACTTAAATTTTTTCAACTAATATATGTTGCGTAGTAATCTCCAAAAAAATTCTTTTCTATTATTTTTGGCTTAATTTTTTTGTTTTTGACAAAAAATATCATCTTTTGTAGTAAATAGCAGGTAGAAATCTTATTTTCAATAATTTATGCGATATTTATTTTTATTTTTACTCTTTTTTTGCACTACTTCTGTGCTTGCACAAAAAGAAATTACCATTACTCAAGCATTACAACAGGCTCGACTAAATAACCCAGATTTGAAAGTTGCAAAATATGATATTGCACTTACAGCCACCGACACCATTAGTGCAGGTTTACAAATAAACCCTTCGCTGAATTTTCAAATATTACAATTACTTGACCCACATTTTCTGCCCGACAATACCAACTTATTGAGTAGAAATAGCAGACAGTTTTGGATGCAACTAACCAAACAATTTCAAATAAAAAACCAACGCAAAAATAAAATAGATTTTGCCCAAAAAACTTATCAAATGTCAAAATTTATGTATGAAGATACAGAAAGAAATTTATTTTTTGTGGTTGCAAATCAATGGTTGGATACGTGGATTTTGCAAAAAAGAGTAGCAATTATTAGCGAATCACAGGCAAATATAGACACATTAGTAAAAATTAACCAAAATAAGCTAAAAAATGAGGTAATTACAAAAACTGAATTAATTAGAACACAAATTTTATCCGAACAGTTTGATGCCCAACTGATTGCACTCAATCGGGAGTATATGAATAATTTACAAATTTTACGCTATTTTATTGGCACTAATGACAGCCTAAATATTGCAGAAGGACAATTTATGAATATGGATATTTCGGCACCTGCAGACACTTTATTACAAAAAGCACTAACCGAAAGAATAGATGTAAAACTTGCCAAAAGCCATTTACAAGTTCACGAAAGTAACTTAACTTTACAAAAATCTTTGGCATATCCCAAACCAGAATTAGGTTTTATTTGGAATCCACAAAATGCAGTGCCATACGGTGGAATTTTTGCCACTTTTCCAATTCCTATTTTTGATAAAAATCAAGGCAATATTCAAAAATCTAAAATAGCCATCGAACAAGTACAAGCAATGGCAGAAACTTTAGATTTGCAAATTCGCAGTGAAATCAAACGAGCATATTTTGATTACGAAACCCAAAAAATGCGATTTGCACAATTCAAAAAAATAGTAGAACAGTCGCAAATTGTATTAAATACGATTAGATATGCTTATTTACGAGGAAATACTACAATTATAGATTTTTTAGATGCACAAAGAACTTTATACGGCTCGCAACAAGATTATAATGATGCCTTGTATCAACTCAAAAAAAGCTATATTAATTTATTATTTGTATCAGGAGAATTAGAAAAATTAGCCGATTAATTTTGCTATATTTTTGAGAAAATACTAATTTTGGACTTATCTCTATATGTAATGACACACAAAATATTAATCACAGGTGCAAATGGGCAACTTGGCAATGAAATAAAAAACTTGCTGGGTATGGTGCCTACTTGTAGTTTTATGTTTACAGACCGTGAGCAGTTAGACCTTGCAGACAGCGTAAAAATGCGAGAACTTTTTGAAAAACACCGTTTTGCGTATTGCATCAATACCGCAGCATATACCGCAGTAGATAAAGCCGAAACAGACATAGAAAAAGCCACCGAAGTAAATGTAAAAGGAGTAGAAAATTTGGCAAATTTATGCCACGAATTTGAAACAGTTTTGTTACATATCTCAACAGACTTTGTCTTTGATGGCACTAAATCAAGCTGGTACAACGAAAATGATATTCCTAATCCAATGAGTGTCTATGGAAAAACAAAATTGGACGGAGAAAACAAAATACGAAAAATATGCTACAAATATGTGATTGTCCGTACAGCTTGGTTATACTCGTTATATGGCAATAATTTTGTAAAAACTATCTTGCGTTTGGCAAAAGAAAAGCCCGAACTTTCTATTATTGCAGACCAAACAGGCACACCAACCTCTGCAAGAGATTTGGCAAAAGCATTAATGCTTATTGTGCAAAAATTTTGTGATGCCAAAAATAGCGAAGAAATGGCAAATTATTATGGAATTTATCATTTTAGTAATGAAGGTACAGCCTCATGGTACGATTTTGCACATAGTATTCTTAGCACCGTCCATGCTACTGTGCCACTAAAACCAATTCATACCAAACAATATCCAACACCTGCCCAAAGACCCAAATTTAGTGTCTTGGATAAAACTCTTATCAAAAATATATTTTCTCTACATATTCCCCATTGGCAAGAAAGTTTGCAAAAATGTATTATAGAATTAGAATCATTACAATAAAAACAAA
>JBIKRY010000401.1:0-3479 GCA_044348925.1 Bernardetiaceae bacterium | reverse complement strand
GCCAACTCTTGACAGAAAGGTCTGAACTATATTTTTTGATTCGCATTCACAAATATAGCTACTTTTTGTCAAGAAATTTTTAACTCAAACAGCTTCTTACTTTTGCTTTTAGCAAAATTTTACAAAAATGACAGTAAAAGAATTTATCAATTTAGCTATTCAGGACAAAACAAACAAGAAAATAACTTTTTCATTAGGTTTTCCGCACCAAAATTTTAAAGTAAGGTTTATGTAATAAAATTCGTCTTACTGCTAAAATATTGAACATGTATAACACAGAACACGCAGATTTACAGAGTTTTTCTACTTATAGTACCTTCCTTAACTTCTATTTTTCTATGTATCTATGTTACTATGTGGTTAAAATAATTTTGATGCGGAAAACCTACTTTTTCATTAGGAAAATTATCGCAAGCAGAAATTGAAAAATTGGCAATAGAAACAGGTTTTGATTTAACAGATTTTGAAAGAACCATAGACAATTATAGCATTAAACATACGCTAAAAAAGCACGGAAATGCTAAAACTGAAAGCAATAGAGGACAAATAGCAGTAGAAGAACAAGATTTTGAGCATATACCCGAAATTGTAGCAAATGCAGATATAATTTATCAAATGAGAAAAATGATTTGGGTAATACGCTGATAAAATATGTAAAAGATTTGTTTTCAACCAATTATTTTTATGTGGAAGAAATACGGACAGGCAAAAAACAAGTCAATTTGCAAACTCTCTACAAAAGAAAAGTCCGCAAATGATAATTTACGGACTTTTTGATATTTCATAGTGCCACATGCTATTCCTTTGCAGGTGCGTTGCGCATACGTCTCTTACGTTCTATCGTATATCTATACAAAGTTACACAAAAAATTCAAATTCCCCCCTCATAAAACCTATTTTTTCCTAAAATTTCTTAGTTTTGCTTTTACATAAAACAAAAAAAGTTTCCACTATTTTCATAACAGAAACCTTTTTTAAAACAACGTGCCAAAGATGCACAAAATTACCAAATTTGTAGTAACTATTTTATTTAGGCAACCAAAATTGTAAGCATTTCCTGTTTGGTTATGCCTAATTGTTCCATTCTAAACATCACTGCTTCAATAGGATTTGCTTTTGGAAAAGGGAAAAACTTTTTTTCGTAAGCCTCGACCAAAATACTCAAAATTTCTAACTCGTCAGCTTGTTCTGTGCCTTCGGTTACGCCAATTTGTAGCAATTCGTAAATACGAGCTAAGGCGTTGTTGTGTTGCTGCGTTGTTTTAATCGGGCTTAACATAGTCTATATTTTTTGCGTCTATATTGTCATATTCCTTGTGCGTACCTATCCAAACGATAAAAACAATTTTCAATTTATATTCAATATCTACAAGCAGCCTAAAATCATTGCCTTTGATATTAAAAACCACTCTTTTATTGCTTAAAATAGAGGCATTTCTATAATGTTCTTTTAGTTGTTGTGGGCTATTCCAGTCCGCATTTTCGGTTTCCTCAAACCACGCCAACAATGCTTGTTCGGCTGTTGGGTGCTGTTCCCAAAATTGCTTTAAAGTTTTTCGTGCTATGAGTCTCACTTGATAAATTTGGCTTATTTACGCAATAAGGGATTTTTCGCCTACGTGGTTTTGCCATATTTTCATATAGCTTTTTACAGTTTCCTAACCACACACGTCCTAAACGATAGGCATTACAAAGTTACACAAAAAAATCAAATTTTTACACAAAAAACCCACAAAATTTCTTAGTTTTACTTTTCTCAAAACTTTCAAAAAATGAACATAAAAGATTTGGTAAATTTTAGTGTTGCCAATAAAGACAAATATCAAAAAATAACGATAAACGAATTAGAAAACTCGGAGGTTGAGAACATAAAAACATAGATTTGACAGGTTACAAAAGAGTGATGGACAGCAGTGCAATTAATCACGTTATCAAAAAACACGGTACGAAAAGAACAGAAGAACCACGAGGACAAATTCCTGTTGTGAATGAAGATTTTGAGGAAATACCTAAAATTACACAAAATTATGATGTATTGGAATATGGCGGTTTGAGTAATATAGAAAGACATACGCTTGTTTTTGAGAAGAAAAAAGCTGACAAAAACTATGTTTATGTGGAGGAAGTACGCACAAAACGTAAAGAAGTTGCTTTACAAACTTTGTATATTTGTAAAAATAAAAAAGCCAACGACTAACCATCAGCTTTTCTATACAAGATTTGACGACGTTACGTGCTATTTTGCTTTGCAACAAAAGCGTCGCACACACATCCGCAATGTTTCGCCCATATCTTGTATGCAAAGTTACACAAAAAAATCAAATTCTTTGCAAAAATATTCTTAGTTTTATGACAAAATTCCTATAAAATATTACTACACTTAAAAAAACAATAAAATTGAAGAATGACTATTTTAGAAAGCATACAAGCCTTAATAGAGTTTACTTTTGATAATCCTCTGAATATATTAAAAAGAATAGATTTGTGTAAAGTTGATGAACAGTTGGCACAAAAAATAAGGAAAATTTCAGGTTTAGAAACCATAGATTATGTAATTTCATTAGATAATTATGCTGTTTTGCATATTTTAAATAATCACAGTGCAACAAATGAAGATGATATGAAATTGGTGGGTGTAGAAAAGCAGGATTTCAATAAATTGGTGTCTATTATTTTTGATGCCGATAAAATAGAATATAAAGGTAAATCGTGGCGTACTGGCAAAGATTTATTGTTGTTTACAAAGGTTGTTGAGAATATGTATGAAGTGGTTTTGGAAGTGAGAACTGTAACAAAACGAGGTAAACAAAACCGTTTGGCTATTACTACCTATTATATCAAAAAAAAGAAAAAATAAGTCCTTCGTTTTGTCAATATTGCGTAATATTTACAAAAAAAGGACTTAAAAATTAACTAACGTGGTGTACCTAAGTCTCCACTGACACGTCCTAAACGCATTAGTCATATTTCTATTGCAAAGTTACACAAAAAAATCAAATTCTTACGCAAAAAAAAACATAAAATTTATTAGTTTTGCTCTTCGCAAATTCAAAAATAATTTATGCAAGACCTGATAACATTTATCAAAAACTGTTTAGCAACGCCAACACATAGGCAACAAAAATTTTCGTTGGGCAAACTTTCTGCCGAAGAAGTAGTACAATTACAGAATGAAACAGGTTTTGATTTAACAGACTTTGAAAGAATTATTGATAATTATGCTATTCAGCACGTATTTGAAAAGCACGGAAACCCAAAAAAAGAAGAATTGAGAGGGCAAATAGCCATAGAAACAGAAGATTTTGAGAAAATAACAGCTATTGTAACACAACTTGAAAAAACAGAAATGGGCGAAAAAAGCAGAACAGGCAGAGATTTAATTAAGTTTTTTAAAACCGAAATTTGTCGTTATGTGTATGTAGAGGAAATTAGAAATGGCAAAAAACAACTTGCTTTGCAAGCTTTTTATAAGCAAAAAG
>JBIKRY010000400.1:0-3489 GCA_044348925.1 Bernardetiaceae bacterium | reverse complement strand
TTATAAATTGTACTTCGTATGTATATAGATAAAATTACAATTAAAGGCTTTTATTGCATAAAAGATACCTTTATTTTGGATAAATTAGGAGATAAAAAAGAAATCTACTTGTTAGGTGAAAATGGTGATGGAAAAACTTTGACTTTACAAGCCATTGTTACTGCCCTAAAATGGAGTTATATCAACACAAATACAGATTTTGCAGATACAGGAAAGATTTTAGACTTGATGGCAAAAAATCGTAAATTATACAAAGCAAACCCAATAGAAATTACAACCACATCAAGAAGAAAATACAAACCAATGAAAACGCAGGCACTTTCGTTAGATAATTTGTTTGCTTACGGTATTAATAGAAGACCATTGTCGCCAAACAGCACAATAGAAGCAGAAAAATATGGTTTTATGTCTTTGTTCAAAGATAGTTCTTATCTTAAAAGTTCTATTAGTTTTTTATTAGACTTGTATAATCAAGAAAACGAAGCTAAATCACAAAATAAACCTTTTGAGAAAGCTATTAATTTAGACAAAGCCAAAGAAATTCTTAAAGATTTATTAGATAATAATATAGAAATCAATGTGATTAATAGTAAAATTGTAGAATTTAAAGAAAGAGGTTTTGTTGTTGACTTTTTTAATCTTTCAGAGGGTTACAAAAGTGTAATAGCTTGGGTAATTGATTTGATAGCACGTTTATCGGACAATCAACCTAATGAAAAAGAGATAAAAGACTTTGTGGGCGTGGTGTTAGTAGATGAAATTAATTTGCATTTGCACCCAAAATGGGAATATACTATCATTAGCAAATTAAGATATTGGTTGCCGAATATACAATTTATTTTTACTACACATAGTCCAATTACAATACTTGGGGCTTCGGAAGATGCAGTTTTCTACCGTTTATACAAGGAAAATGGTTTTACAAAGGTAAGTGAGCAAATGTATAACAAAAAACTAAACCATTTAATGGCAAATGCTATTATTACTTCGCCTTTATTTGATTTGGAAAGTGCAAGAAGTCATAGTTTTTCATACCAAAAAGGCAAAGATTTGGATACAAGTGATGATTTTTTATACAGCCTTATCCATAAACAAATTGCAGCAAAAGCACAAGAACTGCGGGATAAAAAACAAAAAGTGTATTTTTCGGAAGAATATCTCAACCAACTCATTGCAGAAGCCATAGCCAAACAAACTGCCTAAAACTATGATAAAGATTAAAGAAAAAAGTCTTGTGGTAGCTGATATTCCTACCTCTTTGCAGTTGCCAATGGGAAATGTGGGAGGTAAAAGAGAACAAGGGAAAAGAGAAACTACACATGAATATAGGTTAAAAATTATTACCAATAAAAAATATCCTACTACTGGTAATGAAAAGGAGAATGCAAATAGCAGATACAAACAGAAAGATGTAAAGTCAGCCTTAGAACTTCGTTATCATCATAAATGTGCGTATTGTGAGCAAAAGGTAGAAAGTTATGATGTGGAACATTATAGACCTAAGAAAATTTATTATTGGTTGGCATATTCTTGGGATAATTTATTGTTTTGTTGCGAAAAATGTAATCAAAAAAAATCTGCACACTTTGATACATTAAAGACCAAAGCAATTTATAAATCTGAAGACTTGCCACGTATTCACGAACTTTGTCAAGAGTATAATCAAATAGAACAACCTTTATTATTGCACCCTGAATATGACAACGCAGAACCTTTATTGGTATTTAATGAAAGAGGCGAGGTAAGTAGCACAGACACAAGGGCAGCCTATACTATTAGTGCAGATAAAGGTTGTGATTTAAGCAGAAAATATTTGTGTGATGACAGGAAAGAAATTTTAGATGAATTCAGGAATAAATTAGATGATATTATAACAACTAAGCAAGGAGAAAGACAAAAAGAAGCCGTTGATGATTTGTTGAAAAATTTTGCAAAAAAGGCTTTTGACGAAAAAGCAACTTTCTTGGCTTTTCGGAGGTATGTTTTAATACATATTATTCCCTTAATGCGAAGATAATTTGTAATAAAAAAAACTTACTTAAAAACATCTCCGACCCATAAAAATTGTTTCATCTGTTTTTTTTCTATAAAATTGCAATAAATTAACCTACTTCAATAATGTTTAAAATTAAGGAACTCTATATCAAAGGTTTTAAAGACCCCAATCGTGAAATTACTATCAAATTTTCAGATAGTCCTGTTACCATTATTTATGGCGAAAATGGTTCGGGGAAAACTACGTTATTGAAAGTAATACAAGCTATTTTTAAATTAGATTTTGAGTTTCTTAAATCTCAAAATATTAGTATAGCAAAGGTTGTATATCAACTTAACCAAGAAGAACAGCAAATAGAAATAGTAACAGAAAAAGAAAGTTTCCTAACAACTAATGAAGAAAATTTTAATCAATTAAATTCTGTGCTTTTTGGTATTCATAGGGGTTTGGTAGATGCAAATAAAGAATTTATAGAAAATTTTAGTAAATCTTTCAAAGAAAATGTAAAACAATTAGAAAGATTTCTTATTACGTCTATGCCAGAGAGAATGCCTAATGCAAAATTAAGAGAAGGTTTATTTCTAATTGGAAAATTAGAACAATCAGTAAAGGCTCTCGTAGACAAAACTAATAATACCTTCGAACTGATTACAGATAATCATAGTTCAGTAGACAATTTCTATATACAAGATGTAGATTTACTGTTACGTACATCTTTTAATAAAGGTTCAGAAACTGTAATTACAAACATAAGCAACGCCTTTTTTAGTACTATAGACAGTGCTATTAATGGTGTACCCGATATTACATTGTCAGCAGATTTTCAACAACGATTTAACGACAAGAAAAATTTTTTTAAATCTTTTATAGAAAAACAAGCTAATTCTACTACTAAACAAAAACTACAGGAATTTTTAGCAAACGACCAGCAAGAGCTAAATAAAGAACAACCTCTATTCAAGGCATTACTAAAAAATATGTTAGAAGCAGCCGAAAAAGATGAAAAAGAAAATATTGATTTAAAGGCAATTACTACCTTAGTTAGCACTTTCAATGAGTTTGTTATTGATAAGAAAAAATTAGTTCTCAATGCAGTAGAGGCATATATTAGTTTTCCTAATGGACAACGACATCCTTTAAGTGATTTATCAAGTGGAGAAAGACATTTATTAAGTTTTCTTACTTTGTTTCTTATTGTTGCTCGTGATAGAAATTTCTTTTTAATTGACGAACCCGAAATTTCATTGTCTATGAAATGGCAACGGAGATTATTAGAATTATTGAGTGAGTTTTCGCCAAATTCGCAAATTATTGTAGCTACACATAGTCCTTCTATTGCAAATAGAAATTATACTAATCAAGTTGAACTTATCTAAGCTATGACTAATAAATATGATATTTACGACCAAATTGCCATAGCAATTCGTGAGAAAACGCCATTTATTATCGTAGAAAGTGATGATGATAGACAAATTTATGACAATATTGCAAAT
>JBIKRY010000399.1:0-3500 GCA_044348925.1 Bernardetiaceae bacterium | reverse complement strand
CAACTTCGCAAATAAATGTCTTAATGGTTGAGTTATCCTTAGCTACAAATTTTGGAAATTTGTAGCTAAGGATAGTCATGAGAATGTAGCTATTTAGGGGCTTGACGTTAAAAAATCTTATATTTTGAGAGTCTTTTATTTAGAATCATTGTTTTTGTTAATTTTGCAAGTCAAAACATTTACTAAATTACAAAATGAACTATAAAATATTGTTTTTTACTGTTTTTATTACTTGCCTTTCTGCTTCTATTTTTGCACAAGATAAAACTAAACAAACACCAATAGGGACACAACCCGAAGAAAAAAATACACCTGTCGAGTTATTACACGCAGGTAAATTGCTTGGAGACCGTATCAAAAAGCCAATTTCAACAAAAATCACAAAACCTAATAAAACTACACAAACTACAAATAATTCCAATAACACTAACAGTGAAAATGTTTATGTGTATGTAAATCCTATGCAAATTCAGCCTGTTTTTGAGGAAGAAGATATACGTATTGTGGTCAAAGATTCGGTTACAAATGTTTCGTTTCGCCAAAATAATTCTACTTTGTCTTGTGATAGTGCAGTGCAATATTTGGTGCAAAACAAAGTAAATGCCTACGGAAAAGTGCGAATAGTAGATGCAGATGGCACAATTATTACAGGAGATTCGCTATTATATGATGGCAACACGCGGATAGCACGCATACGTGGACAGGTCGTTTTGCAAGATGAAACTCGTACTGTTAGCACTTGTTGTATGGATTATAATATGAAAACTAAAGTAGGAAATTATTTTAATGGAGGTACGGTAATCGATGGCACAACAGTTTTGACAAGTCAAAAAGGATATTATTATACAAGTTCAAAAACGGTATATTTTCGCCAAAATGTAGATTATCGAAGTACAGATACGGAATTAAAATCAGATACTTTAACTTACGATTTACGAAAGAAAAAAGTTATTTTTAATGCCAAAACTTACATCAAAACCAAAGATGGCGAAGTAGTTACAGACAAAGGACAACACTACACAGAAAGTGGAAAAACAGAGTTTTCGGGAAGGTCAAAAATAGATAATAACGAATATACTATTAGTGGCGACAAATTGGATTATGATAAGAAAACACAAAAAGGCTTGGCTAAAGGAAATGTGGAGTTTTATAACAAAAAAGATAATATTATTATTTTAGGAGATTTAGGCAAACATGACGGAAAAATTCGTAGGTCGGAAGTGTATGGCAATGCAGTAATGATAAAACCAATAGAAGAACGGAAAAAAAACGTGGTTTCGTACAGAGATACTTTATTTTTGTCGGCAGATACACTTATTGCAATCAACGACAGTGCAAAACAAAATCGTAGATTATTGGCATATAACCACGTAAAAATGTATCGTAATGAGTTTCAAGGCAAATGTGATTCGTTGGTATATAATTTGGCAGATTCTATTATTTATTTCTATTACAACCCAATTTTATGGTCAAAAACCTCCCAAATGACAGCAGATAGCATTGATATTCAACTCAAAAATAACCAAATTCAACAGATGAATTTGACTATCAAGGCTTTTATTATTTCCAAAGATACTATCAATAATCTTAACCAAATCAAAGGACGTAAAATAGAAGCAAAATTTAAAAATAATGAAATTAAACGAATAGATGTGAATGGTAATGCAGAAAGTTTGTATTATGTGTTGGAAAAAGATACGATTACAATGGGGCTAAATTTTATAAAATGTTCGGAAATGTTTATGCACTTCAACGATTCGAGCAAATTACAAGAGATTTTATTTACCAAACAACCCGAAGGACGTTTTATTCCGCCTCATGAAATAAAAGATGCGGATAACCGTTTAGCCGATTTTGCGTGGCGAATTAGTGAAAAACCTGAAAAAGGCGAAGTGTTGGGGGTACATAACAAAAACCGTTTTAGAAGTGGCGAATTTGCCAATGCACTAATGATTATTGACGATAAATACAAGGTTTTTATGAAGGCAAAAAAGCTAATTTTTTACCGTAATGATGCCGAAGAAATGGACGTTTTGCCCAAATTTTTTGTGCAAGTATTTCCAATAGATAAAAATGATTTGCCGATTGATAATAGAAAAGACGGTTTTGAAGATGTTGGCTTTACAATTCCAAGCAAAAACTTTATAAATCATACCGTAAATTATGATATTGCCTTGCCTGAATATCCTATCAAAAGACTTGTGATTGGACAAAAAAGTACCACAAGAGGCTTGTTGTGGCAAAAAATTTATGATTTCCCTATCAAAAGAGTAATAAAAAAACCAAAAAAATAGTAATTTATTGGAACTGTAATAGACAATATGCAGGAATGTAACATAACTTTTGGTTTTTTGTATAAGTAATTGCAAGTAAAATTAGCAAATAACCATTTTAATTACCATTAATCTTTTAATCTTTTATCTACATGAAACATCTTTATTTAGTTCTCGTTTTTTTGCTGACTCACACAGCCATAGCACAAGAAGGTTTGACGTATCAAAAACCTTCTCCCGAAATTTTGGCACTTGCCGAATTTGAACTTGCACCTTCGGTGCAGTTGGATACCAAAAAAGAATATATGCTTTTGTTGTATAGAAATACCTATAAAACTTTAGCAGAGTTGAGTCAAGAAGAAATGCGTTTGGGTGGTTTGCGTATCAATCCGATTACTAATATTTCTTCTTCGGTGAGATATATGAGTAATTTGAAAATTAGAAAAGTAAAAGATACCAAAATAGAACCTACACAAATTAGTAATTTACCCGAAAATGCACAAATTACTAATATTGCGTGGTCGCCAAATGAAACAAAAATTGCTTTTACCAACACTACTAACAAAGGCGTAGAACTGTGGATGATTGACGTAATGACTGCAAAAGCAACAAAAATTACAGACGCAAATCTCAATGCAAATATAGGAACTCCGTTTAATTGGTATAATGACAGCCAAAATTTATTGGTAAAAATGATTCCTGCCAACCGTCCAGCCTTGATAGATTCCAAAAATACCTTGCCTACTGCTCCTATTGTTTCTACGGCAGATGGCAAAGTTTCACAAAACAGAACTTATCAAGATTTGCTAAAAAATCAAACTGATGAACAAAATTTTGAAACCTTACTTGCAACCGAACTTTATACCCTTAATTTGAATGGCACAAAGACTTTGTTCAAAAGTACAGCCATGTATATTGGGCAATCTTTTTCGCCTGATGGCAATTTTTTGATGCTGACTACAATTAAAAGACCTTTTTCATACATTGTTCCGCTAAATAGATTTCCACAAACAACTACTATATATGATTTGAATGGGAAAGAAATTAAAGTGGTAAACGAAGTTCCACTAACAGAAATTATGGATAAAGGATTTTCGGCGGTTAGAAAAGGCAAGAGAAATATGGAATGGCGTGAGGATAAGCCTGCAACTTTATATTTTGTTGAGGCATTAGACGGGGGAAATCCTGCGAATCAAGTAGCTGCAAGAGATGAAGTTTTTTTGTGGG
>JBIKRY010000124.1:0-12717 GCA_044348925.1 Bernardetiaceae bacterium | reverse complement strand
TTACAGATTCTTCCCTAAATTTTCCGTGATAAGCTGCCGTAACTGTGCTACTATTTACGTCTTGAATACCACGCGAAGATACGCATAAATGAGCTGCATCGATGACTACTGCCACGTCTTCACATTCCAAAACCCTTTTCATTTCTTCGGCTATTTGTACTGTTAGTCTTTCTTGTACTTGTGGACGTTTGGCAAAATATTGCACAATTCTATTTAATTTCGACAAACCTATTACTTTACCATTGGAAATATAAGCTACATGAGCTTTGCCAATAATAGGTACAAAATGATGTTCACAATTAGAGTAAAATGTAATATCTTTCTCTACCAACATTTCATTATACTTATATTTATTTTCAAATAGTTTTATGCTTGGCTTGTTTTTTGGATTTAATCCGCTAAATATTTCTTGGACATACATTTTGGCAACTCGGTGTGGTGTCCCATTTAGGCTATCATCGTGCAAATCCAAACCCAAAATATGCATAATTTCTCTAAAATGCTGCTCAATTTCCTTAATTTTTGTGTCATCACTCATCAAGAAAGCATCTGCACGCATAGGCGTGTCATACGAAGTAGCAATGTGTTCATCACCGATTGCATCAATAAGCAACGTAGAGTCTATATTTGTATCTACGTCTGTATTGATTTTAACAGTATGCCTGTCTGTACCATTTAGTGTAGTCGACAAAATTTCATTTTGTTTCATAAAAGAATGAATTAATTTATATTCCTACAACTATTATAAATAGTTAAAAGTTTAATCTTTGGGGAAATTAAATAATCTTTGTGGAAAATTTACGTGCTGTGGTATAAATTTGCAATATAATAGTTTAGATTCTATTGGCTACGGACAGGTTAGATAAGTTTGGTTATTGATGGAGTAAAAAATGCGAAAAATTAACAAGCGTATTTTCATTAATTTATTTACTTTTACTTATAATTATTTTTTGTAACTATTTGATTATCAAGTATTTATAAAAAAACATACATACCTTCAGCAATTCCCACTTTGACTAATTGATTGATAATCAAGTATTTAACTCGTTTTTTGCATTTAGCAATTTGTTAATAATCCATGAATTAAGTACGTCAAAGTGGGAATTGCTGTGGAATTGCTGATATACCTTAGGTATTTCACCAACAATAGCATGAAAACTTCTAAAAACTATTGACTTAAATTTTGAAACAGAAAATCTAATAAAATATACCAGCTATAGAACAAAAACGGTTTTATTTTGTAAGTTTGCAACATCATCTATAGGAGAAAAAATTATGGCAAAAATTATAGTAGCAAACCAAAAATCACAACGTATCGAAAACGGGCATCCTTGGGTATATGATAACGAAGTTATGCAAACCGAAGGAAAATATGAAGCAGGCGACATAGTGGAGGTATATACCAACAAACGGAAATTTATAGGTAAAGGCTATATTAACCCAAAATCACATATTTTAGTTAGACTTTTGACCCGCAACCCAAAAGAAACAATAGATAAAGCATTTTTTCGCAAAAGATTAACAGAGGCTTTGGAATTTCGTAAATTGCACCATTACCAAGATACTTTTCGTTGGGTATTTGGTGAGGCTGATTTTTTACCAGGTTTGGTCATAGATAAATTTGCTGATGTGGTTGTAATACAAACCTTAGCATTAGGTATAGACAAGTTTAAACCTATTATTACAGAAATTATCCAAGAATTGGTAAATCCACGTGTTATTTATGAACGAAATGACGTGCCTGTACGAGAACTCGAAGGACTAAACCAACAAATAGGTTTTCTAAGTGCCGAAGACAAAAGTTTAGACAAAGGGGTTTTGATAGAAGAAAACGGGTTTAAATTTTCTATAGACGTAATCAATGGGCAAAAAACAGGCTATTTTCTCGACCAAACCGAAAATAGAGCTGCCATCGAGCCGTATGTAAAAGGTAAAACTGTTTTAGATTGTTTTAGTCATACAGGTTCTTTTGCGGTGCATGCCGCAGGCTATGGGGCAAGTCATGTTACTGCTTTGGATATTTCGGAACAAGCCATGCAAACCGCCAAACAAAATGCTGCCTTAAATGGACTTAGTAATATGGAGTTTATTACTGCCAATGCTTTTGATTTGTTGAAAGAGTGGACTAAAGAAAATCGTACTTTTGATATGGTAATTCTTGACCCACCTGCTTTTACCAAATCTCGCCAAAATATTCAAAATGCTTTGCGTGGTTACAAAGAAATTAATTTGCGTGGAATGAAATTAGTGAAATCTGGCGGTTTTTTGGTAACTTGTACTTGCTCGCATTTTATTACCCCCGAATTATTTCGCAAAGTATTGCAAGAAGCCGCTTTAGATGCACAAAAAGTAGTACGAGAAGTAGCTTTCAAAGTGCAAGGCAAAGACCACCCTATTTTATGGTTTGTCGAAGAAAGTCTTTATTTGAAATTTTATATTTTACAAATTTTGTAGCATAAAATTATAATATTTGTCGTCCATAAACCAGACTTTCCAAGTCCTAAAGACTTGGAAAGTCTATGTATAGATTTTATTCCAACAAAATTACAACTCTATTTATGGAATTGTTCTTCTTCGGTTGAGCCTTTCAAAGCCGTTGTAGCACTTTGTCCGTTGGTAATTACATTTTGCACTTCGTCAAAATATCCTGTTCCTACAAAAGTTTGGTGTTTCACTGCTTTAAAACCAGCTTGTTTTTCGTTAGCAAATTCTCTTTGCTGAAACTGCGAATATGCCCACATTCCTTGTTTTGCATACGCACTTGCCAACTCAAACATACTATTATTCAAGGCATGGAAACCAGCCAAAGTAATAAATTGGAATTTATAACCCATTTCTGCTAATTTTTCGCGGAAAGTAAGCATTGTTTTTTCATCTAATTTAGACGCCCAATTAAAAGATGGCGAACAATTATACGCTAATAATTTGTTTGGATATTTTGCGTGTATTGCATCTGCAAATGCTTTAGCCTCTGCCAAATCTGGTTTAGAAGTTTCCATCCAAATCAAATCTGCAAACGGTGCATACGACAAACCTCTATCAATTCCTTGTTGAATTCCTGCTTTTACTTCAAAAAATCCTTCAGAAGTACGTTTCCCTGTAATAAATTTATGGTCTCTTTCGTCAATATCTGAAGTAAGCAAATTTGCTGCATCTGCATCTGTACGTGCAATAAGCAAAGTAGGCACTCCCATCACGTCTGCTGCCAAACGTGCTGCTACTAATTTATTGATAGCTTCCTGCGTTGGCACAAGCACTTTGCCACCTAAATGTCCGCATTTTTTTGCAGATGAAAGTTGGTCTTCAAAATGCACGCCTGCTGCTCCTGCTTTAATCATCATTTTCATCAATTCAAAAGCATTAAGATTGCCTCCAAAACCTGCCTCTGCATCTGCCACAATTGGTGCTAACCAATAAGGAGAATTTTCAGAAGGATTTACCGAATTTATCTGGTCGGCACGCAACAAAGCATTATTAATTCTTTCTACCACTTTTGGCACACTGTCCGCAGGATATAAACTTTGGTCTGGATACATTTCCCCTGCCAAATTTGCATCTGCGGCTACTTGCCAACCACTCAAATAAATAGCTTTTAAACCCGCCTGCACCTGTTGAATAGCCTGATTACCTGACATTGCACCCAAACCAGCTACGTAACTTTCGCTATGCAACAAATCCCATAACCGTTTTGCACCCAACTGTGCAATACTATGTTCTATTTGAAAAGAGCCTTGTAATTTTACTACTTCTTCTGCTGTATAAGGTCTTTCGATACCAAACCAACGTGGGTTGCTTGCCCAATCTGCAATAAGATTTCCGATTCTATTTTGACGTGTCATAGATATATATGTTTTTGTGTGATAGATTTTTTATTTCTGATACAAAGATAAAACGAATTTTTGAATTTAGCGAATATTCGCAAAAATATTTTTAATTTATTTTTGCGAATATTCGCTAATAATTTTAAAATATATTTTAAATATGTTTGTAAAAAATAGTTTTAATGATATTAGCATATTTTTGAATCAAAACAAAAAAATATCTTGCAATAATTAGACATTATTAAGGTTTGTAGCACAGAATTTAATAATCTATCGATTACCCACAAGTTGAACTACCAACCCCACCCCCTGCCCCTCCCCTTCTGGGAGGGGAGAAAAACTCTCTTGGAGAGTTAAATTTACTTGCAAAGCAAGTAAAAACTCCCCTCCCAGAAGGGGAGGGGTAGGGTTGGTAGTTTAATGAAATTTTTACACTTTTAATAAAATTAATTTTATAAGTTACAAATTATTTTTTGTAACTTATTGATTATCAATTACTTAAAAATGATAAAATTTGTGGGTAATCGATAGACTTTAATAATCTATACTACAAGATATTTTTTTGGTAGATGTTTTTATCAATAATGTACGTTGCGTAGCAACCGTATATTTGCCTTTTGGCAAATGAGGAGGTAATAGGAGGGTAAAGGTTGCAAAGTTTGAAGGCACTTTTCCTGTATAATAATTGCGATTTTTGTTTGCATTTAGCTGTATATTCGTCTTCAGGCAAATTTATTACTTAGTGCAAACGAAAAAGGTTAGAAAAAATGTAAATATTTTTTCTAACCTTTTTACTGATTTATTACGTTTTTTGTTTTTTCTTTTTTGCTGCTGGGAATAAAATATTATTTAAAATTAACCTATAACCTGCTGAGTTTGGGTGTAAATTTAAGTCTGTAGGTTCTTCTCCTACATGGTGTTGATAGTCTTCAGGGTCATGTCCACCATAAAAAGTCCAAGTTCCTTTGCCAAAAGTGCTATGAATATATCTTGCCTCGTCTGCTTGTTTAGTTTCTCCCAAAATAATAACCTCTGATTTGATTAATTTCTTTTTGAAAGCTGTAGTTTGTCCCATAAAACCCTTAATTTGATTTACGTGGCATTGCGTTAGCATAGTTGGTACAGGATCCCATTTGGCAGAAAATTGGAATAACTTAAAAAAATCATTATTTTCTGCCAAACCCCTTTCTTGATATTGGTTATCAATCGTAGAATATTCGTATTCGTAAGGGTCTGGTTTCAATTTAAAATCCTTAAAAGCAAAGCAATTTGCATAATTTAATTTACTTTGTGCGGCAGGGTCTGCGGGGTCGCCATCATACATATTTTCGCAAATATCTGTATTTTCGGCTGCCAAAGCAATATCGTAGGTATCTGTAGCCGAACACATGGCAAATAAAAAGCCACCACCTGCACAAAAATCTCTAATTTTCTTTACTACATTTAGTTTTAATTGAGAAACTTTTTGATAGCCGTGTTTTTTTGCCATATCTTCTGCTTCTTTTTGTTGCTCTCTATACCACCTTTCACTCGAATAACTCCTAAAAAATTTGCCATACTGTCCTGTAAAATCTTCATGATGTAGATGCAACCAATCGTATTTGGGCAATTCCTCTCCCAAAACTTCATCATCAAATACAATATCATAAGGAATTTCGGCATAAGAAAGTACCATCGTAACGGCATCGTCCCAAGGTTGTTTAGTTTTTGGAGAATAAACGGCTATTTTAGGAGCTACTTCCAATTTCATTACGTCCATATTTGCCGATGGGCTACTGATTTCGTTCTTGATTGCAACCGTTTGTGCATCTGAAATTACTTGATAAGTTACCCCTCTAATTACCAATTCATTTTCAAATTTTTGTGTATATTTGAACAAGAAACTACCTCCACGATAATTTAAAAGCCATTCTGCTTCTACATCTTGCTTGATTATCCAATAGGTAATGCCGTATGCTTTGAGATGATTTTTTTGGCTCTCGTCCATAGGTAGCAATAAATAAGAGGCATTTGCCACAAAACCAAATACACAAAACAATAAAAGGAAACATAGTCTTAGCATAATTTTATATAGTTGTGTAAATAAAGTAAGTTATGTAGTATATAGCTCCAGCTATATACAATGGTAGAAATAAGTATCGTTTTACTAAAAATCTATTTTTTTAATTTAAAATAATTTATTTACTGAAATTAATTTTGTACGTAGCTGGAGCTACGCACTACTATTAGGTAACTTATATTTTTTGTAAAGATAATTTTATTAGAAAATAAATTATCTTGCAATAAATAGGAAATCACTACCTGGTTGATTTTGTCCAAACTTTCCACCAATTGGTTTTGGAGTTAAGTGCGAAACAAAAGAAAAAATTTCATCTACAGTCAAAATGCCATCTTTACCTCCGTCTGAGTTAAAACCTTCTAAGATTTTATTTGCAAAAGGTGAATGTTGCCCTGGTATGCCATCAGATACATATTCTTTTCCTGCCGAAGTAATATACATCCGAGTTTTATATTGTAATTTTCTGGTAACAAATTCTTCTCTTGCAATTCCTGCGTCTTCATTGCCTCTGCGTTTTACGATAGGGTCAAAAGTACCTGCAAAACAAATATCGAGCATTACCAAAATATGATTACACTTAATATTATCTACATAGGTACAAAACGAACTTTGTGCAATATAAGAAACTGCTGCGTCATCATTTTTTTTGCTGTCTTTGGCAATAATATACCCCTCGCCAAGACTTGCATCAAAATGCCCATGCCCTGCACCAAAAATAAATAATTGGTCTGTTGGTGCAAATGTTTTGGTGGCATACTCTTTTATCTTTTGCAAAAACTCTCTTTGTGTTGCATTTCTAACAATTTCTACCTTAAAACCATATTTTTTTTCCAAAATCTCCGCCAATGCTTCTCCATCATAAATAGGATTACTCAATACGTCCCATTCCTCATATTCATCTGTTACAAAAATTAACGCATAACTTGTTCCTAACAAACTTAATAAACTACTTTTATCATTTTTCAAAGCTCCTTCCCCTACTGTTTCGGGAGATTTTCTATCTATCACAAAACTTTTCTCTGCCTTGTTTCCTTTCGTATCCCAAGCCACTACCACAATCGTATTTTTGCCCAAATTTAAGTTTAAACTTGCCTTAAATTCTCCTGTTCCATTATCTACTGTACACATAGTTCCGTTGATATATACCTTATCAATGCCACTTTCGTCTTCTGCCCTCCCTAAAACAGTAACTGTTTCATCTAATTTTACTACTTCTAAGCCTCTGCTGGTATTGGTTGGCGAAATAATAAGAATTTTTGGTGCTTTTTCATCTGTTTGCAACCCCAAACGGTTTTCTATGGCAGTCAAATTTTGCCTTGCTACTTGGTAATCTGCATCTATTTGTAATGCTTTACGAAAATCTTGCCTGCCTTTTTCAAAAAGTTTTAGGTGTATATATGCTTGTCCACGTTGGTTGTATGCCCATTTATCCATAGGATTGGTAGTAATTACCTTCGTAAAATCTTCAATAGCACCCGAATAATTGCTAAGCATATATTTTGCCCAACCACGATTACTATATACATTTTTGTAATTAGCATCTAATTCCAAAGTACGATTATACCATTGAATAGCCTCCTCATAATCTCCTTCATCTCCTGCTTGTACGGCTACTAAAAAACATTCTTTAGCTGTTTTTCCACTGGGTTGCTCTACGGCTATTACCTCTAATTCTTTTTCTACTCTTTTTTTATTAGAAGTAGCAATACTAAAATAAGGGTCTATTTCTAATGCTTTATTATAAGAGCTTAATGCCTCCCGAAATAAACCTTGTTTTTCTTTAATAGCACCAATATTGTTGTGTACTATTTTGTCATTTGCATCAAATTCTAATGCACGCATGTAATCATTTAATGCCTTAGAAGAATCACCTAATTTAGAATTAACCATACCACGCAAAACATACATAGCACCATTACTACCATGCAATTCTATAGCTTTATTTAGGTCTGCCAATGCCTTGGCATATTCTTCGTTTTTATGATAACAATAGGCACGAAAATAATAGGAAGCATAATGGTATTTATCCAACTCTATAGACTTAGCAAATAAACTAATAGCTTGTGTATAATTTCCTTTCTCCATTATATTATATCCCGAAGCATGATAATCGTCTGCGGTTACCTGCGAAAAACTTTGAAAGCTGTAAAATAATAGTAGTAAACAAATAATAATAAATCTCATAAAGTATGCGGTTTGCGTTAAGTTGATTTTTTGTCTGTAGGGTTTGTTTGATTTGTAAACGTAAAGATATGATTTTGCAATGAACTTTGGTAACTTTTTTCAAAAAATGATTTTTTTTTGAAAAAAAAATCGAAAAAATTTGCAAGTAAAAAAAAAATGCCTACCTTTGTATCATAATAAGATTTAGAGAAAAAAGAGAGATGGCAGAGTGGTCGATTGCGGCGGTCTTGAAAACCGTTGAGGGTAATACCTCCGGGGGTTCGAATCCCTCTCTCTCTGCAAGTTTCGGGGTGTAGCGTAGTCCGGTCATCGCGCCTGCTTTGGGAGCAGGAGGTCGCAGGTTCGAATCCTGCCACCCCGACCACGAAACTTACAGTAGCTTATAAAATACGCTAATGCTCTTACAGACATTATCGGGGTGTAGCGTAGTCCGGTCATCGCGCCTGCTTTGGGAGCAGGAGGTCGCAGGTTCGAATCCTGCCACCCCGACCAAATGATAAGTTTCATTCCAAATATAAAATTTCTTTCTATTGGCTTTCAGTGCCATACATAAAACAATCCAAATTCTAATTTTTTATAAGTAATCCGACAAAATAAATCTATATTTTGTCTTTTTGCTATGCCCAAAATGAAAAGTAAAATATAATAGACATTATTAAGTCCTGTAGCATAGACTTTAGTCTGTGCTTGTAAATTATTGGTAATCAAGGAGTTACAGGCACAGACTAAAGTCTATGCTACAACAATTATCATAAACTCTAATAGATATTATTAAGTCCTGTAGCATAGACTTTAGTCCAATGCTATTAAGCTAAGAAAGTAAAATTGTAATATTGTTAATTACTTGATAATCAAATAAATATTTTTTTAAGTTCCGTAGGAACGAAATATTTATAGTAAAAAGAAACCCCAACTACCTCAAAGTGCCATAGGCACGAAATATGTCGTGCCTACGGCACTTTAAGAGGAGTTGAGTTTAATTTTGCTATCGCATCGGCAAACCGAAATATTTCGCACTTACAGTGCTTAACGGATACTATAAGTAATTGATAACCAACAACTTAAATAGTTTATATTGTTATTTCCTTAGCCGAACAGCATTCGGCTTTAGCCCTATCAATTACCTATAGGTTTTGATAATTTGTAAATAATTGATAATCAAGTGATTAAAAAATGATAAAACTTGTGGGTAATCAATAGTTTCTAAACCCATAAACAAGGAGTAGGATATATTTTTCTACGAATATGTAGTTCACAATGGAATTGCCCTAATGGGACAAATTAAAATTACAACTATACTAAAAATTAATTGGTTTTATCCAAAGATGACATCTTTATGTTCTATTTTTTATAAAATTAATTTAGTTTTAGTATAATTGGTAATCAATTTATTATAAATTTACAAATTACTCTCTTAGCTTAATAGCATTGGACTGAAGTCTGTTCTAAAGATTCTTCGCTTTGCTCAGAATGACAAAATTTACAGAATAATGGAAAAAAAACTTATTTTATTATGTTTTTTGCTATGTCAAATAACATCTTTTTACGTTATTGCACAACAACGTATTGGTTGTGTGTGCAATGACAATACAGTTAGCAAAGCTGTAGGTGCTGGGGCTTGTTCGGGTCATGGTGGCGTAAAGCAATGGCTTTATGATACGCCTGTCAAAGATAAGCACAAAGAGGATTTTAAGACTGCAAGCAATTTGCCGACTGTTGTTCCGCCAATGGCAGGTGGGAATGACCCAAATTTTGACCCTGACGATTATGAAGAAGTGCGAATTGATGACAAAAATCGGAATAAAAATAAAAAAAACAATGGGCAAAACAATACCCAAAGAATAGGTTGTGAATGTGAAGATGGCACTTTTAGCCAAGCCACAAGTTCGGGAGCTTGTTCGGGACATGGTGGCGTAGTAAGATGGTTGTATGGTGGCGAAAATCTTGACGAGAATGGTCGCAATGCAGGACAAAATAACAATGCTACTAACAGATATACAATCAATGATGACGATGATGGGACTTTTTCGTACAATGATTTTGAAAGGGCAGGGAGTTTATTCGTTTATATTTTGGCTCTTGTATTGGTATTTTTAAAAGTTGGCTGGGTGCTACGGAAGGTAATGAATAAGTATTTGAATGACGAAAACGAATAATATAATTATTTTGTCATTCCGAGCAAAGCGAAGAATCTGGCGTAATTACATCAAAATTCCAATAATTCAGATTCTTCGCTTTGCTCAGAATGCCAAAATAAACAACAAAATTATAATTAGAAAAACGTGTCGCAAATCATTATTAATAGCAAAGGGGCAAGTTTGAGCAAGACAAATGGACTGTTTGAGGTTAGATTACGAGATAATACCAAACAAAGCTTTCACCCTAACAAAGTTAAAAGTTTTTGGCTTAGTAGTGGCATCAGTGTTAGTACAGATGCTATGCTATTGGCTTTGGAACACGATATTGCAGTAATTATTACAGATAATTTTGGTAATCCACAGGGGAGTTTGTGGAATAATCAATTTGGTTCTATTGCAACTATTCGTAAAAAACAATATATTTTCTGCGATAGTAAGGAGGGGAAATTGTGGATAAAGAAAACAATATTGCAAAAAATACATCATCAGCTTAATTTTTTGTATCAAATCCGTTACAGTTCTGTGCCAGACGAAAAGGCTATACCTGAAATAGATAATTCTATTGCCCAAATTCAAAAAATTACAGAAAGTTTGCAGTTTTTTGACCCACAATACATAGAAGCGTGGAAAGATATTGTAAGAGGTTGGGAGGGAACTGTTTCGAGATATTATTTTCAGGCTCTTTCTGTAAGTATGACACCGATTTTTAGGTTTGAGGGACGAAGTCGTCCTGCACGTGATATGTTTAACTGTTTGCTAAACTATGGCTATGGAGTGTTGTATGGCAAAGTAGAAAGTGCTTTGATTGGTGCTGGAATAGACCCTGCACTTGGTATTTTGCACGCAGATGAATATAATAAGCCTGTTTTTACGTATGATTTTATTGAACCTTACAGAATTTGGATAGATACCATAATTTTTAGGCTTTGTTTTTCACAGCAAATTAACTATACTTGTTTTGACAGGAAAGAAAACTCACTTTGGCTAAATAATATAGGGAAAAGAGTAGTTATTGCAAACCTTACTACGTATTGGGAAGAAGTTATCAATCATAATAATAGACAGCGAAGTAGAAATAGGCATTTGCAATTGGATGCTCACGAATTGGCTCAACAGCTTTTGAACTATTCTGCATGATGAGTTATTTCGTCTTTACATACAATAATTCATTATTCCAAAAAATGGCACATTTAATCACGTATGATATTGAAAATGACAAATTGCGGACAAGCATAGCAAAAATTATTATTGGTAAGGGAGCTATGCGGGTACAAAAATCTGTTTTTTATGCTGATTTGTCAGCCCAACAAACCTCTTTGCTTTTTGAGGCTTTAAAGGCTATGCAAGAGGAGTTGGAAAATGGGGATAATATTGTTATTATTCCACTTTTTGAGAGTATGCTAAATAAAATGGTTATTATTGGGCAAAATCCTAGATTAGACGAGGCTATCCGTCCACCAAATAGTTATGTATTTTAAAGACATTTTGTCATTTCTTAAAAATTAAATAACTGACAAAATTACAGATAAAAAAAATAGAGATTATTTGTAATTGCCAAAAAATACTTTAATCTTTGTTGAGTATAAAACAAAAGATAAAATTATTGTTATTTTGTCAATTCTTTGACCTATTAGTATCCAAAAATCGCAGAAAAAAATAAAAAAACAGACATATTGTCATTTTTTTTTCTACAAAATCGCATGGGTCTGTAAGGTAGGAAACCTTTATCCATTATAATAAGGATTGCGACAAAGAAACGAAGATAACCATAGAGGTTATCAACGTTGAGTAGGAAACCTTTATCCATTATAATAAGGATTGCGACCTTGTCGGACTTGTAGTGTCCTTCCAACAGCTCTGTAAGTAGGAAACCTTTATCCATTATAATAAGGATTGCGACTTCGCAAGGCTGCAAACCTTACGCAAAAAGAATTAGCGTAGGAAACCTTTATCCATTATAATAAGGATTGCGACGATAAACTCTTTTGGTTTGCTGCAAAGTTTGAAACCAATGTAGGAAACCTTTATCCATTATAATAAGGATTGCGACCATATTTTTGGTTTCTGCAAAAATATTTTTGAGTTTACGTAGGAAACCTTTATCCATTATAATAAGGATTGCGACTAGTTCCCAAAAAGAGGAAAATATTTTAAATTCTTTAAGGTAGGAAACCTTTATCCATTATAATAAGGATTGCGACGAAAGAGAATAACCCGCCGCCTTTATTCTAAAATTAGGTAGGAAACCTTTATCCATTATAATAAGGATTGCGACTTTAAGAAATCAAAAGAATTTAGAAACCTTATTAATTAGGTAGGAAACCTTTATCCATTATAATAAGGATTGCGACCTATTGTTACTCAAATCTTCGTAAAACGCACCTTTAGGGGTAGGAAACCTTTATCCATTATAATAAGGATTGCGACCAAATGGGTACAAGTCCCGAAGGAAAACCACAAGTAGAAGTAGGAAACCTTTATCCATTATAATAAGGATTGCGACCTAAAATTAACT
>JBIKRY010000398.1:0-3521 GCA_044348925.1 Bernardetiaceae bacterium | reverse complement strand
TAGCAAATTATAGTTCTGCTAATCAAAATACATTTGTTGTCTTGTTTGATGTTACAAATATAGAAAATCCTAAATTACTATTAACATCTTTTCAAGAGGCTTATACTCCTCTTTGTTTTGGCGATTTTAATAATGATGGTTTATTAGATTTTTTTGCAAAAAGTAGAGTACAAAACTATAATAGTTGTTATTATTTTGAAAATGACAAAAAAAAATTACATAAAAACATAAAATTATATATTGTTGGTAGTCCTTTTTCTCCTAAAATAATACCTGCTAAATCCAAATGGTTTTTTGATTTGTCTAAAAAATAAAAGACCATTTGGGGAATGTTCGAATGACTTTTGCAGGGGAAGAACCTTTGTTGGAAACTATGAAATTGACTGCGGAAGTGGATAGTTTGGAGAAAGAGAAAGGTAATTTTGCGAATATAGAAAGTGTAAGAACTACCGAAAATGCAGAAAATTCTGAGTATTCTGTTCGTGTATCTGCGTATAGTCCTGCTATCACAAGTAAGGTTTTGCGAGTAGAAAAAGGCGGAAGTTTGTCTTTGCGTGCTGCTGCCAAATATGAAGAAAATAAATCTATTTTGTTGAAAAACAACAAGTTAAATAAAATTAAAGCTACGGATTTATTGCCTTTGGTGGCTGTTACGCCTATGAATTTTGGAAATTCAGAGACAAAAAACTATGCTATTGGTGTGAATTTATTAGGAATTTTGCCTGTTGCTAAAAAAATTGTGAATGTAATAAAATCACCAATTATTACACCTAAAAAATTGCAAAATGCAGTTATTGAGATTTCTTTTTACAAAGACAGCTTACTTTCAGAACAAATTTTTAGCAAACAAATTTCTGTTTCTGAAAATGCTGCTTATGATTGGGAAGTTTTGAAAGACAGTTTAATTTTTGAGGAAAGTGGTTTTGTTCGTGTTACTTTGCGAAATTCTAATAGTTTGCCTGTTCTTTTTGATAATCTGGAACTCCGCACTTATGGAACTTCTAAGGCAAAGATTATTCAAGAGAATCATTATGAGCCTTTTGGTATGACTTTGCAAGGACTGGATTATGTGGCGGATAATACAAGAAAAAATAGTTACCTTTTTAATGGAAAAGAATTACAAGAGGAATTAGGTTTGCAATTATATGATTATCATGCAAGGCAGGTAGACCCGCAAACAGGTAGAATGAATAGTGTTGACCCTCATGCAGATAGTTATCATAGTTGGACTTCTTATAATTATTGTGGCAATAATCCTGTTAATTTAATTGATGCTGATGGCAAAGACTGGGGAGATATTGCAAGATTATATGAAAGAGCAGGACAAAAATTTAATGAAGGTCTAAATAAAACATCGCAAGCAGCAGATAAATCTATTCAAGCAGGTGCAAAAGGAATAGAATCAGGTACAAAGGCAGTAGCTGCAGCAATAGCTTTTGAATCAGGTGATATGGAATTAGGATGGAGTTTAATTGCTGAATCTGCATCCTTAGCAAAAGATGCTTATGATTTAGGCAATCAGGCAGATGCTTTGTTTAGCGAAGGTGAACAAGCTTTTAATCAGGCAGATGACCTATTTAAACAAGCAGATGCAGAAATGTCATATACATTAGGGGTGCCTGTTGATGCAATAAGAGTTAAATATAGAAAAGAACAGATTGGAGATGATTTTGGGCAACATGAAACCAAGATTGAAAACGGAGTTATTATGATGAAACAAGGCAATAATTGGGTTCCTGCTAATTTTTTTACAGATAGAGGCAAACAAAAGCACGTTGATTTTGTAATTACTATGAATGGTGATTTAAGTGTTGGTGATGGTCATTATTATTTGTCAAATTCTGCTTTGTGGGTACAAGGTGCAGGAAGAATTAAAATAGAAAATGGTAAAATAACCAATATTACAAACAATACAGGTCATTATAGACCTAACGAGCAAGAATTAAATAGGCAAGCAAAAATTCTTGATAATATGGGAATAACAGCTCCAAATAGAACAGTTAAACCAATACAACCCGTAAAATAGTATGAAAAATATTTTAAATATAAATGATGAAAGCCAAGAAATCTATCAAGTATATTTTGGCTGGTATGGAGATTGGGGTCTTAATATAACAACAAAGGAATATGCCGCTGAATTGTTTCCTTATAATTTTGAAGGAATACTTAAACCAGAGGATTTAGCCAACAAACAATTTATTCCCAAAGAAGTGGTTTATTCTCACTTTTATATTTTCAATAATTGGAATGAAGTAAGAAACTTGACTATTAGCTTCGGAAATTATAATCAACTTAATAATACGATATTTATCAAAGTAATTGGTGAAGTTGAAGAAGAAGAGGGTGCTGATATCTGGTTTCCTTTTGATTTTGAGGTTGTTACAGAGGTAGTAATTGGTAAAGTACTATAAAGCAATGTTCGAATGACTTTTGCAGGGGAAGAACCTTTGTTGGGAACTTTGAAATTGACTGCGGAAGTGGATAGTGCGAAGAAAGAAGAAAAAGATTTTACAAACCTTACATACACACGTACAAGCGAAGAAGCCTATAAAGGTAGTAATTCGGTGATTTTGGCACGTGAAAAAGGTATGATAAGCAGCCAAGCTATGAAAGTACAGAAAGGTGGCAGTTTTACCTATCAGCTTGCTTACAAAGCATACGAGATTTCTACCTTGTCAATGGTCGAAGACCTTGACAATGGTAAGAAATCGAGTTTATTAGCTACTATTCCTTTGTTTTCTGTTGGTGAGATTATGACACCAAACACAGAAAACAAAGCTAAATTATTGAATTTCAATGTATTAGGTTTATTACCTTTGGCGAAAAAGATATTTACAAAACCTACTAAGTCTTTCAGAATTGGCAAGTTTTCAGAGAAACCACAAGCAAGTATTTCTTTTAGGATTTATTCAGATAGCACTTTATCGGCTGTTGTTTGGGAAAAAACGGTATCTTTGCAAGAAGCTACACAGTGGCAAACTGCAAAAGATAGTTTAGAAATTCCTGAAAATGGTTATTTGGTAAGTGTCCTAAAAAATGAAAATAATAAAGAAACCTTACTTGACGAATTTGAGTTAAGAACTTATGGAACTCAAAAAGCAAGGATTATTCAAGAAAATCATTACGAGCCGTTTGGTATGACGTTGCAAGGGCTGGATTATGTGGCGGAAGATACACGAGGAAATAAGTTTTTGTATAATGGAGGTGTGGAAAGACAAGAGGAATTAGGTTTGTATTGGGACGACAGCCACGCAAGAGGTTATAATATGCAAAATGGTAGGTTTGAGCAAATAGACCCGTTGAGTGAAAAATATACAGGAGTTTCGGGTTATAATTTCTCTTTCAATAATCCTGTGAATTTGAATGACCCAAGTGGACTTGAACCTGAAAATTTCTGCCTTTGGCTGTGTCCCACCTTTAGGTTTGCAAAAGTAAATAATTGTTGTGAAAATACTATTTTTGCAACTATAAAATACACTCAGTCAAGGCAACCTACTGTCCGCACTAGCTTTTTATAGCTA
>JBIKRY010000397.1:0-3528 GCA_044348925.1 Bernardetiaceae bacterium | reverse complement strand
CTGCAATTTCGGTGCTTGGATTATTACCACCTTTGCTCGCATCATAGTATTCTTTTGCACCTTTTAGAATGCCGTAAAATACCGAAAAACCTTGGTTATTTCTATCTTGGGTACATAGTTTGGTAAAGCAATATTTTATATCATTTGCTTTGAGTTCTCTACCTTTACCACCTTCAAAACATTCGTCATCATGAAATAGCACACCTTTTTTTAGTTTAATGGTATAAACTGTGTGTGTGTCGTCAATGGTATAGCTTTCTGCGAGGCTATTGACTACTTTGAGAGACGTGTGGTCAAATTTGAAAAGCCCTTCATATATTTGTGAAGCTACTCTATAGGAGTAAACATCTACAATCGAATGTGGATACAAGTTTTTGATGTACTCGGTTTCGTTGAGACGGAAAGTACCACCATAAAATCTACCACCAGCAGTAGCTTTTGGGGTGCTTATTTCATCTGTATTGGCTTTTTCTTTGGTATTACAACTTTGATTCAACGCCAAAGCACCGATACAAAGCAAACCTGTTATGAACTTTTTCATCGGGTTTTTATGATTATTTCTATGAGTAAGGTCTTCAACCAGCATAAATGAACAGAGTTATAAGTTGGAATGATGTGTTATGGTTTATTTTTAGGTAAAAATCTAATTTAGTTTTATAGTTATTGCTATATAGCCTAAATAATTTACAAAATTAGTATTATCAATAGTTTGTAAATTAAAAACTTAGTAAGTATATTATTTGTACTTTTTGTATGTTTATCTAATTTTTTTAGTTGCTTTATTTGTCTTTTTTACAAAGGAAGATATATAAAAAACAAAAATATAGATTTTACAACAAATACAAATTATTATGTTGTTTTTTTTATAAACTTATTTCTACAATGACTGGGCAGTGGTCTGAATGTTGTGCCTCGTTTGCCAAACGTACTGTTTGTATTTTTGTCAATAGACTTTGGGTTGCTGCCCAGTAATCTATCCGCCAACCAATATTTTTCTCTCTTGCATTGGTACGACTACTCCACCAAGTATATTGTTGCGTAGTTGGTTGCAAATTTCTAAATGTATCAAAAAAGCCTGTAGAAAAAAATTTTGTTAGCCATTCTCTTTCGGGCAATAAAAAACCAGAACTATTTTTGTTAGATTTGGGATTATGAATATCCATTTCGGTATGTGCAATATTGTAGTCGCCACCTATTAATAAGTTTGGATAGGTTTTGCATAATTCCATACTATAACTATAAAAATCTTCTAACCATTGGTATTTAAAATTTTGTCGTTCTTCGCCTGATGTTCCAGAGGGCATATAGACACTCATTACCGAAAAATTATCAAAATCTGCTCGAATAACTCTGCCTTCTACATCATATTTGGCTATTCCACAACCTATTTCTATGTGTTTTGGGGCTATTTTGGACAAAATAGCCACGCCACTATACCCCAATTTTTGTGCCGAATGGAAATTGCAATAATGATAGCCTATTGCTTGTAGAGCTATAACATCTATTTGTGTTGCAATAGCTTTGATTTCTTGTAAACAAACAATGTCTGCATTTTCTTTGGCAAGCCATTCCACTAAGCCTTTTTTGCAAGCAGCACGAATACCATTTACATTATAACTAATTATTTTCATCATGCTTGAAAGATAGAAAAAAGAAATGAAATAAGAAAAAAACACGCATTTTTTTTATAGGTTTTCCGCATCAAAATTATTTTAACCACATAGTAACATAGATACATAGAAAAATAGAAGTTAATGAAGGTACTATAAGTAGAAAAACTGTGTAAATCTGTGTGTTCTGTGTTATCCGTGTGCAATATTGTAGCAGTAAGACGAATTTTATTACATAAACCTTAGTTTAAAATTTTTATGCGGAAAACCTATTTTTTTTATTTTTTTTGTAAAAATTTATCACCATTTGCACTAAAAAAGTAAATTTCATAATTATAAAAACAATAGTGAATTATAATTTTTGTAGTAATTGTATATTCGTATAATAAGTTTTGTATGCTGTCAATTATCCACAAGTTTTGGTAAAGCCTCTACGAGGAAAAAGTTTGTGTGAGTTTGTAATTTTCTATTTTTTTGCAAACATAGCCTTCAACAAAGTATTGTAATAGAAACTATGTTACAACGTACATCTTTTACGATTTACTATCTTATCTTTGTCTGTACGATTTGTAAAGTATATGAAATACAGATAAAAAGAAAAAAATCTATAGTAAAAAGATTTTTTGTATTTTTTTATGTATTTTTGGTAATAAATAGATTATTTATACAGAAATTATGGACGAAATATTTGGAAATCAAGACTTTAAAGAAAGAATTACTCTCTTTGTAGATGTATTATTGCCTGTGCCAATTCCGCAACTTTTTACGTATCGTGTGCCTTTCGAACTCAATACGTATATAAAAGTAGGAACAAGGGTAGTAGTGCAATTTGGAAGCAAACGAGTTCTTACGGCTATAGTAATGGAATTGCACCAAAATCCGCCAAAATATCCTGCAAAATACGTCTTAGAATTGATGGACGAAGAGCCTATAGTAACCGAAAAACAACTAAAATTATGGCAATGGACAGCCGAATATTATCTCTGTAGCAACGGAGAAGTAATGAATATTGCACTGCCCGCAGGTCTTAAGCTCAGTTCGCAATCTCGTGTGCAATTAAGCCCCGATTTTGAACATGGCAACCAAGCAGCATTTGAATTTTCGGAACGTGAACAAAAAATTATCGAGGCACTCAAAGAAAAACACAGTCTAACTTTTGATGATATTTCGACCTTAATTAATTTACAAAATATTTATAACCTCTTAAAATCGTTGTTGCGAAAAAATGCTATTATGATTTTTGAGGAAATTAAAGACAAATACAAGCCTAAAATAGTAAGCAAAATTAGACTTTCTGCTACATATAATACGACTACTGCCCTCGATACTTTATTGCAAGAATTGGAAAAAAAACCAAAACAAGTAGATGTATTGCTAAAATATTTGTCGCTAATGCCAATGCACGAAATATATGAAAAAAACCACTTAGGCGTTGCCAAAAACATACTGCTACAAAATGGTATTTCTGCATCTTCGTTACAAACTTTGCTAAAAAATGAAATTTTTGAGGAGTTTGAAGAAATAGTTTCCCGTTTTTCTGAAATAGACGAAGAAAAATTAGCCGAAATTACCCTAACAGATTACCAAGCCGAAAAAGAACAAGAAATATTACAACATTACCAAACCAAAGATACGGTGCTGTTGCATGGCGTAACAGGAAGTGGCAAAACAGAAATTTATATTTCTATCATTCAAAAAGTATTGGATAGTGGCTCGCAAGTTTTGTTTTTGTTGCCCGAAATAGCATTGACTACGCAAATTGTTGCAAGACTAAAAAAAGTATTTGGTTACAAAATGGGAGTTTATCATTCCAAATTTTCGGACAATGAAAGGGTCGAAGTTTGGAAAGGAGTTTTGGGTGGAAAATTTCCGTTGGTGGTTGGCGTAAGGTCATCTATCTTCTTGCCTTTCAACAACT
>JBIKRY010000396.1:0-3539 GCA_044348925.1 Bernardetiaceae bacterium | reverse complement strand
GATAATTAAAAGTTTTTCTATAATTTGCCAACTCTTGACAGAAAGGTCTGAACTATATTTTTTGATTCGCATTCACAAATATAGCTACTTTTTGTCAAGAAATTTTTAACTCAAACAGCTTCTAAGTTTTAAGGTAGGATGTTTAGCTTGACTATAAGCATCTATTTCTACATATTTTGTAACGACTGATTCTGTAATATTCAAAATAATCAAATTATCTAAAATGCTATTCAATGTTGTTATTTTAGTGTTTCCCCAACCTGATTTCATTGATAATGATAACATTTCTGCTTTGGTAACAATAGAAATAAATAATTGATTTTCAGCATTATCAAATCCAAACTTGTCAGCTATCTTATTTCCAAAATCAGAATCACGAACTAAATGAATAAGAATATTCGTATCTAAAACATATCGCATAACTATAATTTAATAATATAATTTTACACTATCTATTTAAAAGTTTAACCAAATCTTCGGCAGATTCTTCACATTCTAATTTTCCTATTACCGCACTACGATTAAATTTATAACCACGTCCTAAATTTTCTAAATCAAAATCCTTATTTGTAGTAAGATTTGCTATTTCTACTGCTATTTGTTTATCAACTATTTCCAAAGCAATATCTAATTTTGTACTGTATATAAGCACTAAACTATTTATTTTATCAACAGAAGTAAATAATTTTTGCCAGAACCAGTTAAAACTTTGTTTATCAATGTTATTAAAATCTTTTAGTTGGGCTATGAATTGATGAAATGCTATTTGCCTTTCCTTAAATTTTTTATAGTTTGTTGGCTTAATAATAATAGAAGATTTTGCTGTTTTAGCCATCAAATTACAACTAAGATACAACATAATAAACAAAACAAACCATACAAAAGCTATAACAAGTTTGTCCTTGAAATTTTTTTTGGTATCATTTAGCGTATCTTGCACTAAATTAATTAAAACAATGATTTGATTAATTTCGTGATATGTTGTTGTGGTCATAATCATAATTGTTTAAAAATATTGAAAATTCTAAACGAATATCGGCTAACAAAGTTACACAAACTAATACCAATTACCAATAATTTATTGCATAATATTTGACATATTAAATCAAAATAAGATAAGTAGGGAGTTTTACTTCATTGTTTGCAATAGAATTGAAACAATCCCATCAGCACACTAAAACTGCATTAAAAGTTACTTTTTACGTCTTTATTGCGTATTTTGTGTAGTAAAACTAAGAAAAGTTATTTTTTGTGCAAGTTTGAGGTGCTGGTGAAATGGTTATAATTCCATTGCGGGTTTGACAGAAATAATGGCGTGAAATTAATCACATAAAAGCAAGTCAAAATAAGACTTGCTTTTATTTTTTTGTATCTTTGTGATATAAACTAATCAAAATTATGATGCTCGGAAATTTGGCAAATGAAGTAATCTTCAAAAAGGCTTTTACAGATAAATTCGTCTTGCAATGTTTGGTAAGAGATTTATTTAATGTTGATTTTGTGCCTGAAACCGTAGAAACTGAAAAACGGTTCGAGCCTAAAATTGCCCACATAGATTTTAAGTATGACATTTTTGCACAAAGCCACGACCAAAGAGTCATCGTGGAAATTCAAAGAGTTGATTATGACTATAATTTTGATAGATTTTTATTATACCATAATATGGCGATTGCAGAAATGCAACGAAGCTCAAAAGAATATAAAACCGACAAAGTAGTTTACACGATTGCAGTTTTTACAGGCAAATATGTAGGTACTGAAAGAAACGGAAAAGTAGTTGAACGAGATATTTTATTTCATCATAGCAATTTATTTGACTTGGAAGGCAAAGAATTTGACGTTTTTGGGCATAAACTAATCTTTTTAAATCATCATTACATTAAAGATACAACGCCACAAGGCTACAAAGACTGGTTAAGTTTAGTAAAAGAATCGATAAAAAATCCTGAAAACCCAATCATTAATTTAAAAAATCAAGGTATCAAAAAAGTAGCTGAATTAATTGATTACGAACAACTGAGTCCCGAAGAATTACGAGAAAGCAAAAATCGTAACGCAGCAGAAAGTGCAAAAGATGCATATAAGTTGGCAGCAGAATTAGGCAAACAAATTGAAATGGCTACAAACTCAATAGCAGAAGGTTTTGACGACAAACTAATTTCTAAATTAACAGGCTTAACTCTCGAACAAATACAAGAGTTACGAGCCGAATTAAACAAATAACTGTACCTATTTTGTTAGTTTATTGCGTATTTTTGTGTAGTAAAACTAAGAAACGTTATTTTTTGTGCAAGTTTGAGGTGCTGGTGAAATGGTTTCAATTTCATTGCGGGTTTTATATAAATAATGGCGTGAAATTCATTAAAAAAGGGAAATATTTTTTCTTAAATACCTGTAATTTACATAGAAACTATCTAAATTGCAGATACTTAAAAATATACATCAAATGGCAAAGTACATCAACCCATATACGGATTTTGGTTTCAAAAAACTCTTTGGAGAGGAAGGCAATAAAGACCTTTTAATTGATTTTCTTAATCAATTATTGCCTACACATCATCAAATTGCAGACCTCAATTTTCGCAATGTTGAAAATTTAGCAGACTTGTCGGCAGAAAGAAAAGCCATTTTTGATGTGCATTGTAAAGCCGTTTCGGGAGAAAGATTTATTGTAGAAATGCAAAAAGCAAAAGTAAAATATTTCAAAGACCGAAGTTTATTTTATGTAACTTTTCCCATTAGAGACCAAGCCCAACAAGGCGAATGGAATTTCAAATTAGAACCCATTTATTTTGTGGCAATACTTGACTTTGAATATGACGAAGCAGAGGAAAGGCGTAAATTTAGGCGTGATGTAGCCCTCAAAGACCAAGACGGAGATGTGTTTTTCGACAAACTACATTTCAAATTTTTACAAATGCCTTTATTTCGGTTGCAAGAACACGAACTAAAAACGAAGTTTGATAAATGGTGCTACTTTCTGAAAAACTTAGAAAGTTTTGACCATATTCCGAGTATCTTAAATGAGCCTATTTTTCAAAAGGCTTTTGGCACAGCAGAATTAGCAGGTTTGACAGCCCAACAACGTGATAACTATGAACAGAGCCTTATTCAATACCGAGATTTAAAAAGTGCTTTGGAAACGGCAGTGGAGGAAAGAGAAATTGAGATTGCGAGAAACTTTATTGCATTAAACTTGGATAATGCTACCATAGCGAAGGGAACAGGCTTAACCGTTGAGCAAATAGAACAACTGCGTAACGAAACAAAGAAAAACTGGTGACAACATTGTATTTATGAAAGAGGGGCAAAAGTGCTAAATTTTGACTAAGGGTGCTTTCCCATCAGCACACTAAAGCTGCATTAAAAGTCCCTTTTTACGTCTTTATTGCGTATTTTTGTGTAGTAAAACTAAGAAGCTGTTTGAATTAAATTTTTCTCACTACTCTCCTAATATTAGCAATAATTAAATAACTATTTGCATTCTCTACTTTTCGTTCATAATCTTTTGCGCATCTCCGATTATTTAAAGTCCAAGC
>JBIKRY010000395.1:0-3546 GCA_044348925.1 Bernardetiaceae bacterium | reverse complement strand
ATTTCATAAAGATTGCTATTTAATTCTGCCCGAAAGTCATCGAAAAAAATATATTTTAGATACGATTCAACTATTTGATTTTAAAGGCGTAAAGTTTTTTCCAAAAAAAACATATTGTTTGATTAAAAATTTAGTCTTAATTACGCACGTAGCACCACAAGGGCAAATGCACGAAGAAATAGACAGAAATTTGCGACAATTTGCTTGGGAATATTGCAAAAAAATAGGGCTAAATGATTTTTCTTGTGGCGAAAAACTCTATATTAGTCGTGCAAAAGCACCAAAAAGACATATTGTTAATGAAGACGAAGTACAAAAATTAGTACAAAAATTAGGATTTAAGGTAATTTATTTCGAAGATTATACGATTTTTGAACAAATGGCAATGATGAAAAATGCAAAATACGTAGTTGGTTTGCATGGGGCAGGAGTTGCCAATATGTTATTTATGGATTCTAACACCCATTATTTAGAAATTCGAAGACGTGGCGACACACACAATAATTTGTTTTTTGCCTTAGCCTCTACTATGCAGATACATTATTGGTATCAATTAGGAGTTTTTCAGGCATCACCAAAAGCAGACGGCAAAAATTTTGATTTAGACAAAGGAAATTATTTTGATGTCCAAGTAAATTGCAAAGAATTAGCAAATACTATAGAAACTATGTTAAAATTTTGATTTACCCTGTATAGATTATGAAAGTCTATGCTACAAACATCAACCACCATGAAAAAACATTATTTATTACTACTATTATTACTATGTACAGCTTGCAAAACTAATCTTTCTGTAACAAATACCAATTTACAAAATATTAGTATCAGCAGCGAAACTGCCCAAAATGCCAAAATAGAAAGTCTTATTGCACCCTACAAATTGCAAATAGATGCGTCTATGCAAAAAGTAATTGGACAATCTACCAAAGAATTGCGTTGCGAAAGAACAGATTTAGAATCTACTTTAGGCAATTTTATTGTAGATTTGATGCACTACCAAACTTCAAAAATCTATGATGTTGCTATAGATATGTGTGTGGTAAATAATGGTGGTTTGCGTGTGCCTATTAATGCAGGTAATATTACGGTTGGTAATATTTTTGAATTAATGCCTTTTGAAAACGAAGTAATGGTAGTAACCATGACAGGCAAAGATTTGCAAGCACTTTTTGCTTATGAAGCCAAACATAGAAAAACATCTTTTTCTAATACACAACTCCGTTATACAGAAGAAGGGCAATTGGTTAGTGCCAAAATAGCTGGAAAAGAGATAAATCCTACACAAATTTATAAAATAGTTAGCTATGATTATTTGCTAAATGGCGGTGATGGAATGACTTGTTTTGCGGGTTTGCAAAAAGAGCCAATGGGCGTAACTGTGCGTACAATGATTATGAATCATATTGCAGAATTACAGGCAAAAGGCGAAAAAGCAGACGGAAATATAGAAAGTAGGGTTGTTTTTAGAGATTAATCATAAAGCCTACACAGATGTATAACAAATATGTGAAGTGAAACCTATCAATTACTTACAAATATTGCAAGTGTCTTAGAAATTGTAATAAATACGCAATAAACTAAAAAAAGTAGCTTTTTAATTTACCTTTGATGTGCTAATGGAGTGGTTTGTGCGACACAAACCACGGCAGAAATAAGGAAGCAATTTTTTTTAACAACATAGATGAACTTAAAGAAAAGTTATTATTTTTGCACAAAAATAGAGAATATGTTTTGACACTAAAACAAGCAGCTTTAAAACGAAGTATGAATTCTGGTTATAGTTATTTAGATAGAGCAACAGAGTTGTTAAAAATTGTCAATTATTTTATTAGTTATCACTAAAATATAAAAAATATTTGTGTATATGAACAATAACAAAATACAACTTAACTTAGGCTGTGGAGGAACAAGACCAGAAGGTTGGATAAATATAGATTCTTCTTTCAATGCACTTTTACAAACTCTTCCCTTAGGCAAATTAATTAGCAAAAATATATTAAAATCAGTAACATATGATTCGTCTAATGTTACTTATATGGATTTGAATAAAAAAGCTTGGCACTATGCTCCCAATTCTGTTGATATTGTGTATGCGTCCCATTTTTTGGAACATCTCTCTCGGAGTGCAGCAGTATTTCTTGTTAAAGAATCTTTCAAGGCTTTAAAACCTAATGGTGTGATTAGAATTATTGTACCTGATTTGTATCAGAATGCAAAAAACTATGTTGTTGCCCTCGAAAATGGTAATAAACAAGCTTCAGAGGAGTTAATGTATATTTTGGATTTACACCAAGAACAAGCATATGGTGGTAACAAAAGTCTTTTTACTCGTTTTATTAATTGGTATCAAGATTATCCACATCAACATAAATTTATGTATGACAAATATAGCTTATATAAATTGTTGGAGGAGCAAGGTTTCCGTGAGATAAAAGAGAGTGTGTATGGGAAAAGTAACTACATAGATAATATTACCGAAGTAGAATATACCTCAGAAGGTATTCCAGCTATTTATCTTGAAGCTTTAAAATAAGTTATAATGAAAATATCTATTTGTATTCCCCAATATAATCGTATTGCATTTTTGCTAAAAAATTTAGAGTATATTTCCACCAGCACATCAAAGGTGCATTGAAAACTACTTTTGTTAGTTTATTGCGTATTTATGTGTAATAAAGTCTGAAAAAGTTGTTTCTCCTGCCGTGGTTTGTGTCCGCACAAACCACTCCATTAGCACGTCAAAGTTACATTGAAAAACTACTTTTGATAATTTTTGATGTATCTTTGACATATTTTAATAGACTTTATGGAATTAGAAACTCTTTATTTTTATACAGCTACGATAACAAATTGGAAAAAACTGTTAGCAAAAGATAAGTACAAAGACTTGATTATCAGTAGTCTAAAATACCTTATTGAGAAGAAGAAAATAGTAGTTTATGGTTACGTAATAATGCCTAATCACATTCATTTGATTTGGGAATTACTGACTATGAATGGAAAAGAAATGCCTCATGCCAGTTTTATGAAATACACCAGCCACGAATTTTTAAAGGATTTAACTTTATACCACCCACAAGTCTTAGAACATTTTGTGGTAGAGAGTAGCACACGACAACATCAGTTTTGGAAACGAAACCCTTTGCCCATAGAATTATACTCTCGTGAAGTGATAGAACAAAAATTAGATTATATTCACAATAATCCTGTGCAAGAAAAATGGAGTTTAGCACCTGAACCCGCAGCTTATCTGTATTCATCTGCTGCTTTTTATGAAACTGGTATTGATAAATTAGGAATTGCTACAAATTATTTAGAAAAATATAGACAATAAAACTAAAAATGTAGTTTCTTTGGGCAAGTTTGATGTGCTGGTGGAATTGTTTGTGTGACACAAACAATGGCGAAAGTGAACTACAGATTAGCTTATTGATAATCAAGAAGTTATGCTGTTTTTAAGCTACCAACAATAGGTTTTCATTTTTGTTTACATAAACACTGGGTTTTGTTGGATAAAAACAATAAGCCACTAACCCAGCTAGTATA
>JBIKRY010000123.1:0-12839 GCA_044348925.1 Bernardetiaceae bacterium | reverse complement strand
AAAAACGAACTTGGTTATAAATTGACAAATTTTGAGAAATAATTACTATTTTTCTTTCAATTTACCAGACTCATTCGCCTAAAGGCGAATATACGGTATCCGTAGTTCACGTTAGCTTATTTTTTTGTCGTCCAAATCTTTTACAATAAATACCAAAGCAGCGGCAATAAACATAGAAATACCGCCAATTACTAAAGCATAAATAGCCTCGTTTGCAAAAAAAGTTTTGAGAATAAATCCTAAAATTCCAGCAGCAGTAATTTGTGGAATTACAATAAAAAAGTTGAAAATCCCCATATAAATTCCCATTTTGTTTTGTGGCAATGCCCCCGCCAAAATAGAGTAAGGAATAGACAAAATACTTGCCCATGCTATTCCAATTCCTACCATCGACAGCAATAATAATTTTGCGTCTTCGATAAAGAAAATAGACAATAACCCCAATCCACCAAACAATAAACATACTGCGTGTACTGTTTTTCGGCTTGTTTTTTGTGCAAAAAATGGCAATGCAAAGGCAAATAAGGCAGCTATGCCGTTATATACCGCAAAACATACGCCTACCCAATCTGCACCTTCATTGTAAGCAGCCGAAGTAGTATCTACCGAGCCATAAATATGTTTGGTGATGGCACTTGTAGTATAAATCCACATAGCAAATAAAGCAAACCAAGAGAAAAATTGTACAAATGCTAATTGAATCATTGTAATAGGAATTTTTGTAAAGTCCTCAAAAAATTCTTTAACGCCATTTGCAAATCCGTGTACTTCTGGCGTGTTTTCAAATTGTTTTTTCATATCCTCTGGCGGATATTCTTTTGTTTTGATAACCGTCCAAACTACTGCGGTAATAAAGGCAAATGCCCCCAAATAAAAAGATAATTCGACAGATTCAGGTACTTCTCCTGCTTTTGCAGTATTACTCACATCAAAAAACTTTTTGAGAATTAAGGGCAACATAGACGCAATAACAGCACCTGTTCCAATGAAAAAACTCTGTACAGCAAAACCCAAATTTCGTTGTTCGGGAGGCAACATATCCGCCACCAAAGCCCGAAAAGGCTCCATAGACACATTAATCGAGGCATCAAGTATCCACAACATACCCACAGCTACCCACAAAGCAGGAGAATTTGGCATAATGAGCAGGGCTAAAGATGCCAAAATAGCACCTACCAAAAAATAAGGACGGCGGCGACCAATTCTACTCCAAGTTCTATCACTCATATAGCCAATAATTGGTTGAATAATTAAGCCTGTGGTAGGTGCAGCCAGCCAAAAAAGTGCTAATTCTTCTACGTCAGCACCCATAGTTTGAAAAATACGACTAACATTCGCATTTTGTAGAGCAAATCCAAATTGAATACCGAGAAATCCGAAACTCATATTCCAAATTTGCCAAAAAGAAAGACGTGGTTTGTTAAAATTCATATAGACTACGATAGGTTTTAGTTAAGGTATAATTTGAATTGCAAAATAAGCATAAAATTGAAACTTACTAATATTTTTTAAATTTCTTTATTTGGAGATTTGTCTTGGTGGAATGATTATGTAAATTGCTATGCAACAGCACATCGGATAAGATATAATTTTTAGTAAAATTATGGCTATAAAATTGTAAATTGCAAATATAGTTTACATCTTTCCTATATTTACTATTCATCATTGCAAACACAATAGACTTATGAAAAAATTATTTTTTGGAATTATTTTATTTTTTGGGTTTTCTTTGCAAGCATTTTCGCAAGTAGAAAACGAAAATCATGGCGTAATTTATATTAAATTAGCCAATTTGTTAAGACGTGGACACCAATCAACACTTTGCGAATATTACGCAAAAAAAGGCTTGGCATTGGTCAAAGGCAAAGATAAATTTTGGGAGGCTTCGGCTTACGAGGTAATGGGCTTGTTGCACAAAGACCATGCAAATGACGAACTTTCACAGAAATTTTTGCTTGATGCACTGAATTTGTACGTAGCCGAAAAAAATAGTTTAGCCGAAAAAACAGTAAGTGATATTTTGGAAGGCACAGAGCCAAACAAAGCACTGTTTGCCGATACCAAAATTCCTGTGCCTACACACCCAAGAGAGGCTTTTTTGTTGATAAAAACAGGAGGTATGTTGATAGAAGCAAAACAATACGAATTGGCACAGGCTTGTATCGAAAAAGGTTTAGTATTTGCCAAAGACAAAAATATGTATTGGGAAGCCACCGCCTACGAATATTTGGGTATGATAGGTTGGGACAAAGACAACAACCAAATGGCAGCACAATATTACACAATGGCACAAGCCAAGTTTGAAAAAAATAATAACTTTATTAGTGCTGCTATTATTCGTCAATTACTAAAAGCCGTTTCAGAAACCGAAGAAATTTATGGCGGTATAGAAGTTGGTGCAAAGGGAATTAAGGCAAATGTAATAAGCATTGTTTTAACCAAAAAAGGCGAATACAAAACAAAAGTAAAATATACCGAAATAGATAACAATACTTCACTTGCTCTTACACATGCTAACGATATGCTATCTGTAGATAAAATGGACAATGCAGCCAATACCGTAAAATTTTATTATGATAAATTAATAAATGAGCAGAATGTAGCAAGTGATAGAATTTTTGTAGTAGGTAGTAGCTCGGTTGCTTCGGCAAAAAATGCAGACGTGTTGAGAAAAAAAATCATTGCTTTATTTGTTGCAGACCTTCCACCTACAGTAAGTTTTACAACGGTAGAAAAAGAAATGGAATACGATATTTTGGGAGTAGTGCCAGACAAAAAAATATTTGCAGCCATTGTAGTAGATGCAAGTGCAGGAAATACCGAAGTAGGTTGCCTATTGCCCGAAGCCGAAAAAACAAGTTTTAGTTTTGCAGTACCATACGGCTCCGAAAATCTAATGAATTTAGCAAAAGAAGAACAGAAAAAAGGAACAGATTACAACAATGCTATCAAAAATATTGTAAAATCTAAAGCAGAACCAGAAATAATTGCACAAATCAATCGAAGTGCTGCCCTGAAAACTCGCAAAGAAATTTATATAGTAGGTGGTACTGCGTGGGCATTGGCTACGTATTTGTATCCGCAGGCAAGTAATGAGGCTTATATCAACCTTACCATTGCCGATATTGGTAAATTGCGAGATATGTCTGCCTTGTTGTATGACAAATTAGTAAACCCTGATATTACAAAAATTTCGGATAAAGCAGTGCAACAGAAGGCAAGCGAAGAAATAAAATCTGCAAAAGAAGTCTTTAACAAAGAAACTTTGTCGGCTGGTGCTTTACTTTTGGCAACGACTATGAATGCTATTAATAATGGTGCAACGGATAAGAAAATTATTTTTGCTCGCAATGGAATTACGGCTTGGATTTCGGGCTATGCTGTTCAATATATTACAGACGGATACAAAAAATTGAAAGAAGTAGAAGAAAAATAAGATTAAATTCTGTAGCACAGACTAAAGTCCAATGCTATTAAGCTAAGAAAAATATTTAAACTGCCTTTTTAGCCCTGTAAGGGCGACATATTTATAGCAAAAACAGTCCCAACTCCTCCAAGTGCCGTAGGCACGAAATAGGTTTCGTGCCTACGGCACTTGGAGGAGAAGAACTAACTCATACTATAAATATTTCGTGCCTACGGCACTAAAAAACAAATTTCTTAGCCGAACAGCATTGGAGTAGGCGTCCCCGAATAAAGTCTATGCTACAGAATTTAATCATCTATACTTTCTAAGAACTCTATTCATTGTGGAGTAAAGCAACAAAATGCGTAGGTAATTGCTTGCAAATAAGTTGTAAGTCATTGATAATCAAAATATTGAATATCTATAATTAATGAATAGCTTTTTGTGTGTTTTATTTTTTGGAAATTTTTGGGGAATAAACGCAAAAAAAGAAAAAAATAGTATAACTTTGCAGACTAATCTTACATAATTAATGAATTTTGTGAGATTTAAAAGTTTAAGATAAATAAAAATTTATTTTAAACTTTTTTAATTACAGATAGTTAATTTTGCATATCGTTAAAACAAAAAATAGATGAATCATTCCGCATTGTTGGCAGAACCGTTGTTATCCGAAAATCCAAATCGTTTTGTGTTATTTCCAATCCAATATGACGAAATTTGGAAGATGTATAAAAAAGCAGAGGCAAGTTTTTGGACAGCCGAAGAGATAGACCTTTCGCAAGACACAAAAGATTGGGAAAATTTGAATGACGGTGAACGTCATTTTATTTCACACGTCTTGGCTTTTTTTGCTGCAAGTGATGGCATTGTCAATGAAAATTTGGCTGCAAATTTTCTACATGAAGTACAATTTCCCGAAGCAAAATGTTTTTATGGCTATCAAATTATGATGGAAAATATCCATGCCGAAACATATTCCTTATTAATTGATACCTATATTAAAGACAATACCGAAAAATCTCATTTGTTTAATGCCTTAGAAACTGTACCTTGTGTTACCAAAAAAGGGCAATGGGCTTTGCGTTGGATAAATAGTGAAAGTTTTGCCGAAAGATTGGTAGCTTTTGCTGCTGTAGAAGGTATTTTCTTTTCGGGTAGTTTTTGCTCCATTTTTTGGCTCAAAAAACGTGGATTGATGCCAGGACTTACTTTTTCCAATGAACTTATTTCGAGAGATGAAGGTTTGCATTGTGATTTTGCTTGCTTGTTATATACCAAACATTTGCAAAATAAACTAAGCAAAGAAAGAATTTTGGAAATTATCAAAGATGCAGTAATTATTGAACAAGAATTTGTTACAGATGCACTACCTGTAAATTTAATTGGAATGAATGCCGTTTTGATGACACAATACATAGAATTTGTAGCAGATAGACTACTCAACGAATTGGGTTGCCCAAAACATTACCATACAAATAATCCTTTTGATTTTATGGAAATGATTTCTTTGCAAGGAAAAACAAACTTTTTTGAGAAAAGAGTGGCAGAATATCAAAAAGCAGGCGTAATGGGAGATAAAAATAACAGTACCAACTCGCATAAATTTAGTTTAGACGAAGATTTTTAATCTGATGTATAATTTCGTCATACAATTCAAAATTGTATGACGAAACAAATATTCCTAAGCCAAAGACATCAAAGACATCATAGCTATCAAGCCATAAAATACCTAAAATGCTACAAATTTCCTCTAAATTGCCACATATTGGCACTACTATTTTTACTGTAATGTCGGCACTTGCCAATGAATACCAAGCAGTAAATCTTTCGCAAGGCTTTCCAGATTTTAGTTGTTCGCCAGAGTTGATAGATTTGGTAAGTTTCTATATGAAAAAAGGAATGAATCAATATGCACCTATGACGGGGATACAAGTTTTGCGTGAAAAAATTGCCGAAAAAACTACTTTACTCTATCAATATAGTGCCAACCCAAATACCGAAATTACGATTACTTCGGGGGCTACAGAAGCACTTTTTGCAGCAATTTCGGCTGTAGTAAGACAAGACGATGAAGTAATTATTTTTGAGCCTGCCTATGATAGTTATCTCCCAGCCATCGAGCTAAATGGTGGAAAAGTAGTAGCTATTCCTTTGGAGTATCCAAGTTATCAGATTGATTGGCAAGTAGTTAGACAAAAAATTACGAACAAAACAAAATTAATAATTATCAATTCGCCACACAATCCAACAGGCAGTATTTTGTCGGCAACAGATTTAGACGAATTAGAAAACATTGTAGCAAATACCGATATTTTATTGATTGCAGATGAAGTGTATGAACATATTATTTTTGATAATGCAATACATCAAAGTTTTTTGTTGCGTAAAAATTTAGCAAATCGTAGTTTTGTAATTTCGTCTTTTGGTAAAACTTTTCATACTACAGGTTGGAAAATAGGCTATTGCATTGCCCCAGAATTTTTGAGCAAAGAGTTTCGCAAAATCCACCAATATTTGACTTTTAGCAGTCCTACGCCTTTGCAATATGCTATAGCTGATTTTTTAGCTACTCCACAAAATTATCTGCATTTACCCAAATTTTATGAAAATAAACGCAATAAATTTATAGAATTGATACAAAATACTAACTTTAAATACATACAAACGAATGGAACTTATTTTCAGTTGTTAGATTATTCGGCTATTACAGACGAAAAGGACACAGATTTTGCTATTCGCCTAACCAAAACATACGGCATTACAGCTATTCCAATTTCGGTTTTTTATTCTACACCACCTCAAAATAATGCTAAAATTTTGCGTTTTTGTTTTGCAAAAACAGAAGAAACTTTAGAAAAAGCAGCCGAAAAATTACACAGAGTATAGATTTTTCAGCAAAAAACTACGCCTTAAAGTTTTCCTTTGCGAAAAACTTTATAAAAAAAATAGGCAGTAATTAAAATAATACTACTTTGTGTGAGTAACATAAATAAACTTGCTTGTGTTGTCATGCGATAAAATTTAGAATAGAATTTAAAATAAAAAAATAACTTAGGTAAGTGTAAATATAGCATAGATTTTAGAAAAAAGTATTTTTTTCTAAAATCTATTTGCACCAAATTAACTTCTAAAGTTCAATTATACTATTCAAACACAAAACTCCCTACTTCCAACGCATCTTTTTTGTCGGCACTCAACCGAATGGTTACTGTTTTTTTGGTTTGTTTTGGCGTGCCATAATACATATACATAGAAAGTTGCAACACAATAGGCGTAGCTTGTTTTTGGATTCTATCTGCATAATAATCTACTTTGACTTTGTACTTGCCCTTTTCAGCTTTTTTGAGCAAAATTTCTTCGGGTCCATAACCGTTGGTAACATCTTCGGAAAGATAAGCCCCAAATAGCCTTTTATTGCGATAACTACATTCTTCGCCTTTAGGATTGATTAAATACAAGTCAATATCCATATCGTTATTACTCCAATCTAAGGTAATTCGCACATCTGCGGGCATAGACTTTATCAACCTTGTATCTATTGCCTTTAAATTCAATGGTTTTTTGGCAGTTGCAATTACATTATTCATTTCATACAAAACTGTTTCTTTAATATCATCATTAGCTCTATTTTCCCAATCTTTTTTCAGAATTGAATAAAATATATCTACAGCCTTTTGCGATTGTCTATTTTCTGCATACGCCAAAGCCAAATCTCTATGTGTTTGCAATTCTTCTGCTCGAATTTCTAACAACTTTTCAAAAATACTGATAGCTAATTTAACTTCGCCCAACTGCTGCAAACGTCTTGCTACAATTCGCATCAATTCTGGATTTTCAGCTTCCAATTCCACCAAAGTAGATAAAATTCGCAAGGCTGTTTGTTTATCTTTTTTATCTGCAAAAAAATCTGCCACATCTAAATAAAATGCCGAACTGCTGCCAAACTCTTTTTTCATGTGCAAATACTTAGCATAATATTGCACAGGTGTTGCTTGCGAAAGTGTATCTAAATAAGGCGTATCAGACATTAGCACTTTTTTTATGGTAATCTCCTCTATTTTTTTGTCTAAGGAATCCCGAAAATTACTTTGTTTGCTAACACTATTTTTAGTCGTAATAAATATAACGCCATTAGCTGCTCGTGAACCATATAAAGCCATTGCAGCTGCGTCTTTTAATACTTCTATTGAGGAAATATCATTTTGAGAAATATTTGGGATATTTTCTACAGGCACCCCATCAATAACATATAAAGGATTTGCATTGCTATTTATGGTACTTGTTCCTCTTATGCTTATAGTTGATGAAGCCCCAGCAACTCCTTGTGTTATTTGTACTCCTGCGATTTTGCCTGCTAGTTGATTATCAATAATTTGTCCTGTTCCTAATGCTGTAACGACTACTTCGCTAATATCTACATCACTATTTTGTAAACCAATAATACCAAATTTTGCATCTTTTGCAAGAATTTCTGAAGTTTGCATACCAACAAAAGAAATTTCCAAAATAGCTGTATTTAACATAGTACTATCTACTGTTAATACATAAATCCCTTCTACATCTGTTATTGTACCTAAGCTTGTACCTTTTATACGTATAGTAACCCCAGGCAATGGTGTGCCATCGTCTGCACTAATAATTTTCCCATAAATAGTCGTTGGATTTCGTAAATTTGAATTTTGTAACAAGGAATTTTTTTCTGCTTGCGATATTTGACTCATTGTATTAGGTAATATATTGCGATTACGCCCTATCTGTCCCAGTTGTATTGTTTTTATTTTAGGAATTGGTCTTTTAGGTTTTGGCAAACCCCACCAATCTAATCTTTCAGCCCAATGATTATACAATAAATTTTCTATTAACTGATTTTGCCTTTTTGCTTCCTGTTCTTTGCTTAATCTATTATCACTCCAACGATTTTTCATCAACCTTTTATATTCCTCACGCAATTCCGCAGGTGGCGTAATTTCATAACGTACATAATCTTCTACTCTATCCAAAACAATTAGCGAGGTATAACGAGTTACAAGAGAAAATTCTTTACCCAAAGCAGTAATAGCTACTTTGTTTTTTTCGGGTTGTCTGTCCAAAAAAGCCACCTTTTTTGCAGCCCAAAGTTTGGCAATTTCACTTTCAGTAGATTTTTTTGCATATTTATCATTTTGCAATACAATAGTTTCTGTATTTGTTACAACATTACCATAACCAAATTTAAGCACCAAAGTTGCTTTTTCGGCTTTCAAAATACCATTTATTGCCAACTGACCTGTAAAATCTTGTGGCAAATTGGGATAAACTTCGCTAATTTGGGTTTTATCATAGTCTGCACCAATAAAACGCAAAAGCGGATTTGCCATTTGTTCTAAAACTTGTGTAGGCGTAGTTTCAATGAGATTATAGAAAGTACCGTTTGTTTTTTGGGCAACATATCGCAAATACGCATAATTTGCCGAAGTCGAGCTACAAAAAACAAGGGCAGGACAAGTTGGCAATTTCATTTCACTCTCACCAAAATTTGAAAGTCCGTCAGTAAATAACCAAGTTTCATCAGCTTGCGTTTTTTGTAAAGACAAACCTAATTGTGTGCCACCATCATATTCTGCATTTTGCAACAAAGTTTTGAGGCTTGTCCAATCTCCGTTTGCAATAACAAAAGTTTTTTCTACTTGAATTTTATTGCTAAACAAAACCAAATTGATAGAAAAATCTTTGAGTTTGCTCACATACAATTCCAATAATTCCATTTCTTTACCAAGATTGCGGTTTTTCCCAGAATGAGAAATATCCCAAACTAACAAAATATTTTTCTTAGCTTTTGGCGTAGGCAATAGGTTTGGGGTTGCTATTTTCGCATCTTTTTTAGGGAAATATTGTGCAAAAAAGTAGGTTTCATCACCTTTATTTTCTGTAATTACGGTACTTGCAGTAGTTTGAATAGGCACAATAAACCGAAACCAACCCAAAGCAACAGCATTTTTTTGCGTATAATTAGCTACATAATTTCCCGTTTCTTTGTTCAATGCAAAGTTAAAAGAGGAATTTGTAAACGGATTTTGTGTAAATTTTGGTGCTAAACTTGCTTTTAGGATTTCTACTTTTAGGGAAAAATCAGTAATTTTATCTCTAAAATTCAAAGGCATTTTGTAATGCCAAGCCAAATTTGGATTTGGATTTTCATTTTCCAAAACCGTATTTACTTCTTCTTGATACGCAATTACCACTCTTTTAAAACCTTTTGGATTAAGTGGATAAATTCTTGAACGAAAGTTATTGCCTTCGGTCATTTCCAATAAACCTGGGTCAATTCGTTGGCGAATTGTGTTTTCATACGCCACACGACCTTGTTGTTTTTCTACGGTTACGCCTTCACGCAAAATACCATTGACATCTAAAGCATATCTTGTAACAGCTTGATTTTCAGCCAATGGAAAATTTAATTCGCCTTCCATAGTACGGTCAAAACCGTTATAAAAAGTCATATCTAAGGTTGTGATGGCAATATTTCCAATAATTTTTATAGAAATAGCCAATTTATCTAAGCCCAAATAAACTGTTGAATCTTTGGTATTTTTGAGGAGAATAGTAGGTGCAGCAGGCAAACTATCTGCCAAAATATTTGGATTATTTTGTGAAGTTTGTGCAAAACATACCAAACGAATTACAAAAATTAGTAAAAAAGAAAGAATTTTTTTCAAAGTAGTAGAAGTTTATGATGATTTATCGTAACAGAGTAAAACATATATAGCTTGTGGATTTGTGCTTGGTAATTTTGTTTAAACAAGCCTATTTATTTACTTTCCAATAAAAGTAGCTTACAAAAATTTCATTTACAAACACAAAAACATATATTTGCACCAGAAAATAAAAACCTGCAAAAAAATGAAATACATACAACGCCATGAAGCTGTCTTGTTATTGGAAGATGGTACATTATTTAAAGGCTTTTCTATTGGCAAACGAGGCACTACAGGTGGCGAAATTTGTTTTAATACTGGTATGACAGGCTACCAAGAAATTTATACAGACCCTTCCTATTATGGGCAAATAGTGCTAAATACTACAGCACATATTGGCAATTATGGGACTGTAGCCAATGAAATAGAATCTTCAAGTATCAAAATTCAAGGCTTGGTAGTAAAAAATTTCTCGGATATTTTTTCACGCCAAACAGCCAACGAATCTTTACAAAGCTATTTGGAAAAAGCTGGCATTGTAGGTATTAGCGACATAGATACACGGGAGTTGGTGCGACATATTCGCAACAAAGGAGCCATGAATGCCGTAATATCTTCGGAATTTTTTGATGAAAATGCTTTGCAAGAGGCACTTAGCAATGTACCCGATATGGCAGGTTTGGAATTGGCCTCTATAGTAAGTACCAACGAAGCATATTTTGTAGGCAACCCAGAGGCAAGTTTTAAAGTGGCAGTAATGGATTTTGGAGTAAAAAACAGTATTTTAAGTAATTTTACTGCTCATGATATTTATTGCAAAGTATTCCCTGCAAAAACTTCTTTCGAAGAGATACAAGCATTTAACCCTGATGGTTATTTTTTATCCAATGGACCTGGCGACCCCGTCACTATGCAATATGCCATAGAAACAACCAAAAAAATGTTAGCCTCCGCAAAACCCCTTTTTGGAATTTGTTTAGGACATCAAATTTTGGCTTTGACTGTAGGCTTACAAACCTACAAAATGCACACAGGACATAGAGGTTTGAACCACGCAGTAAAAAACTTAATTACAGGAAAATGCGAAATCACCTCACAAAATCATGGCTTTGCGGTTGCAATGGAAAGTATCGAGGCAAATCCAAATGTAGAGCTTACCCATATCAATTTGAATGACAATACTGTTGAAGGGCTACGTTTGAGAAATCAAAAGGCTTTTTCGGTACAATATCACCCTGAAGCAGCACCAGGTCCAAATGATGCCAAGTATTTGTTTGAAGAGTTTGTAAATTTACTAAAATCATAATTTTTAATTGTACTTTAGGTTGCAAGGTTTTAATTAGTAAATCTATATACTTACAAATAACTAATTTGTTAGTAATTTGCTATAAAAAACACATTGCAGCCTATTGTATTTTTAAATCTATTAGAGATTATGAATAATTTGTATAATAGACTTTAGTCGGGGACGCCTTAGTCTATTATTAAGTAGTTGAAAATCAATAACTTGCACAGACTAAAGTCTATGCTACAGCAATTATTCATAGACATTAGTTGGGGATGCCTTAGTCTGTGCTTATAAATTATTGGTAATCAAGAAGTTACATACATAGACTAAGGCGTCCCCGACTAAGGCGTCCCCGACTAATGTCTATGCTACAAAATTTAATCACATCTATTGTATAAAAAACATTATTTATGAAAGTGTCAGGTTTTACTTTTGTCCGCAATGCTATCAAGTTTGATTATCCTGTGGTAGAAGCTATTTTGTCTATTTTGCCAATTTGTGATGAGGTCATTGTAGCTGTTGGAGATTCCGAAGATGAAACTTTACAACTCATTCAAGGCATCAATTCGCCTAAAATTAAAATTATAGAAACAGTTTGGGACGACACTTTGCGGGAAGGAGGCAAAGTATTAGCAGTTGAAACAAATAAAGCATTTCAGGCTATTTCTTCAGATGCAGATTGGGCATTTTATATTCAAGGTGATGAGGTAGTTCACGAAAAATATTTACCAATTATTCAAAAAGCTATGCAAGATTGCCTAAACAAGCCCAAAATAGAAGGCTTATTGTTCAAATATTTGCATTTTTTTGGCTCTTATCAACATATTGCAGACTCAAGACAATGGTATCGAAATGAGATTCGCATTATAAGAAATAATAAAAATATTACTTCTTATAGAGATGCACAAGGTTTTCGGACTATAGATAACCGAAAATTGTGGGTGCAACCTATTGAGGCATATATTTATCATTATGGTTGGGTACGAGAACCTTTTAAACAAAAAAAACGGGCAGAAATAAATACCAAATATTGGGAAGGGACAAAATGGAAAGAAAAACCAAGTGATGAAAAACCCTTTGATTATTATAATTCTGTTGATTCTTTGGCAATTTTTGAAGGAACTGCCCCAAAAGTAATGGAAAAACGCATAGAAAGTATGAATTGGGAATTTAAGCCTGACTTAAGCAAAAAAAATCTATCCTTAAAAAACCGTTTTCACCATTGGATAGAACGTAATTTTGGTTTGCGAATTGCCGAATATAAAAATTATAAAATTTATAAAGCCAAGTAAAGGTATCTTGCTACTATTTTTCACAAATAGTAGCAAGATTTCTATTTTCAAATCCAAATGGCAAAAATTTGTTTTTCTTGGAAACGGATAGTTTCACTTTTTGCAACTTGTTCTCGCCGTTGGTCAAAAATCACTAAAAAGCCTGTTTGTACCCCTTGAATTTCCAAATAATCGTG
>JBIKRY010000456.1:0-12860 GCA_044348925.1 Bernardetiaceae bacterium | reverse complement strand
TATAATCTAAATGCTGCTACTCCGCCTACTGCTACCTCTACTGTAGAGTATTATGGTACAGCCCAAAATATTTTTAATGTGCCAACAAACTATGGAAACCTTACCCTTTCGGGTAGTGGCGACAAGTCGGTGCAAGGAAACTTTACCATTGCAGGTAATTTGACTCTTAGTGGTTCAGCTTGTTTGGGCTTGACAGGAGCAACAGTAAGAAATGTAACTGTAACAGGTAATGTGATTGGTACAGCTTCATCTACAATAAAATTGATTAATGCTGCTCATACGCTAAATCTGAATGGAGAGTTTAATACGATAGGAACAGGTGGGATAACAACAGATGGTAATAACTCGGTGGTACTGTATAATAGGGCAGGAGACCAACAAGTAATAGGCTCTACTAATTACAGAACCTTACAAATTGGTAATTCGGGAGTGAAAACTTTACAAGCGGCAACTACAGTAAATAATGCACTTAGCTTTGTTTCAGGCATGGGCAAATTAGCTTTGGGTAACTTAAACTTGACATTGCCAGCAGGAGCAGGTATTTCGGGTACTCCTTTTACAGATAGGTATATTATCACGAATGGAACAGGTTTTTTAGAAAGGACAGGACAAGGCACAGCATCAAGTTTGGTAGCCCCTATTGGCACAGCTACTTCTTATGCACCTATAAACTATGATTTTGCGGGTGGTGGTGCTACACATAGATTTAGAGTAGGTACACAAGCCACGAATAGCTTGCCTGCCATTACCCCTATCACAGCCAATGCCAATGTAAAATTAGTTTGGGAAACTACTACAACAGCAGGAAGTTTTAATAATGTAACTTTTAATTGGGCATCTGCAAGTGATGTGCAAAACGTATTAAATACACCTATTGGTGGAACAAAATTGTATAAACATACAGGTTCTTGGGCGGTAGATATTTCGGGTGCAACTTATACAGCTGGTTTTTCTCTTGGAGCAGTAGCTACACTTGGGCTTGGTGGTACTTATGCTATTATTACCCCCGCATCAGGAACTTTATACGAAAGTAAACCAGGTACTAATCTACCTTGGAATGACTTAACTACTTGGCAGGGTGGTGCAGTTCCTACTTCGGGTGCAAACAATAGAGTGTTTATTCCGGTGGGAAGTTCAGTCCTTGTGGATATAGTTATTCCTAATTCCCCTTTATTAGATATGCAAGTAGAAGGTACGTTGGATTTTGGAAATAATACAAGTGCATTACAAAATATAGGGCAACTTTCAGGCAATGGTACACTCCGTTTTACTACTATATCATCGCCTATTGTCTTACCTACTGTTTCGGCAAGCAGTTTTACAGACGGCACTATCGAATTTTATGCAGGAACAAATGACTATGAAATTCCTACTTCTTTTAATGGTCTTAATTATCCTAATTTATCAATACATGCAGGAACACAAACTATTACCATGCCTACAACTGGAAATAGCACAGTCAGCAAAGATTTAACTGTTGCTAATGGTACTTTTAATCCTAACGGTGTTAATTTAGCTGTAACAAATGTTTCGACTATCAATGGCAATTTTACTGATAGTAATACAAGTGGTATAAATAGTTTTGGAAGTAATATCAATGTAGGTAGTGGTGCTACCTTTGAAACTTTTTCTACAGTACGCATTGATAATGGAGATTTTAACTTTAATAATAATGGTGGTACAGTAAATTTGAAGGCTAATCCTAACTCATTGTTAGTCAATACTATACAAGCAGTTAATTTGAATGGTAATATGACTTTTGATAATGATATAGTAATCAATAATGTCTTAGTAAATCCTGCTGGAATTACATTTTTAGATAGCACCAAAACTTATAATATTGGTAGAGATGTGTATCTTAATGGAGGGAATGTATTGAATAATGGAATTGTTAGCATAGCTGGGTTCTTAGTGGGAAATGCTGGCAAAACATGGACACAAGGCAATAATGCTAAGTTACGTTATGCTGCGACTGGTGCAATGCTTATGGGGACTGGAAATTTAATAGCTTCTGCTCCATACAACACTGTAGAATATAATCCTTCTGGCAATCAAACCATTAAAATACCAGTAGGAGATATTTATCACCACTTAACTTTTAGTGGAACAGGGCTTTGTGATTTATTTGGTGGCAATATTCAGGTGAATGGAAACTTAACTATTAATGCTGGTTCGTCTTTTAATGCACTAACCAATAACATAGATATTAAAGGTAATTGGATAAATAACCAACCATCAACAGGTTATACTTTTTCGGCACCACCAAATAACGCAAAAGTTACCTTTAGTAATACTACTATTGCCCAAACAATAACTGGTGATACCAAATTTAATCAGTTAGAAATCAATAACCCAAATTATATTACAACCAATGCTTTTATAGAAGTCCAAGATGCTTTGACATTATCCTCTGGTAAAATAATTACAACCAATAATATTGGTGTATATTATTATGGTACAGAAACTAACTTAGTAACAAGTGCAAATAGTTATATTATAACCAATAACATAGGTAGTTTTGTAAGGTCGTCTGCTTCTTTATCAGGGGCAGGAGCTAAAAAATTCCCTGTAGGCATAGAAATCTCTCCGAGTGTTTACACAGATAATACGGCTTTATTGACATTTTCTACTGCTCCTACAAGTAATCTGGGAATACGTGCAGGTTTACCACTTTCTAACTCATTGCCAACTCTACCTACGTATGCAGGTACAAACAAGATAAATGCGGTTTGGCAGATGAACAAAACAAATGGACTAATCAGTAATTTGCAAGTAAATTGGGAAATAGCTAACCAACAAGCAAGTTTTACCACAACAACTGCACGTTTACATCAAAGTCCTACTGCTGCTTTTAATCTTAGACCTACAACTTTTGGGGTTAATCAAGCATCATCTACAAGTATTAATGATTTTTCGGGGGTACAAAATATAACTATTTTTGCCCCACCAACTACTTTCTACTCTCTTGGTAACGGCAATTGGTCTGCCAATATTTGGGAAACAACTGTAGGCGGAGGTAATTGTGGCTGTAATCCTGCAGGAGTAGATGGGGCAACGGTTACGATAAAGGCAGGACATGCCATTACTATAGATGCAGGGACTACGATAACTAATAATACTATCAAATTGGAGGGAACAAGTAGTAACTTAGCAGAATTAAAAGCAGATGATAATACAGTCGTATTTACGAACACAACTATAGACGGTACGGGTAATCAATACGGAAGGTTATTATTGTACGGTAATAATATGCCAACTTTGAATGCAGCTTTTTATGGTGATGCTACTAATATTGTTGATTTTCAAGGTAATGGTTATGCCATACCATTTAGTAATTATCCAACCTTGAAAATAGGTGCTGGAAGTGGGACTATTCGTATGCCAGGCAGTTTGGGTTTAGGAAGTATGACTGTTAAAAGCTTAGAAGTAGTTGATGGAACATTTGATTTGGCTGCTGTACTCAGTTCTTTCGATTATGACTTAACTGTTGATGGGGATGTAAGTATCTATGCTGGTAAAAACTTGTTTTATACTGGGACTAATAATCCTACTTATACCTTTAACGGCAACTTTGAAAACAGAGGTGTTGTAAACTTTGGTGCAGCAAGAGCTAACTTTACTGGGAACAATATCTTTATTCAAAGAAGTGATGTTGGTAGTTTTCTCACCGCCAGCGCAACAGTTAATATCAATTTTGGCAATGGCTACACTTACGAAGATGAAAGAGATGGAGGTGCAGGAGTTACTATTCCTTTGGCTAATTGGCATGCAAACTCTACTTGCGTAATAAAAGGCGTAATAGGTGCAACCATTTTAGGAGGTTTCAATCAAACTTTTGGAAACTTTACGTGGAATTGTGCAGGACAGACTGTGCCACAAAACTTAAATGTGGGAGTTGCTGGTACAATGACAGTGGAAGGCAATTTTACGCTAACAAGTACAGGTACGTCAAATTTGACAGCCGACAGGGATATAAATCTCAAAGCTAATTTTGTTAATGCTGCAAACTTTCTTACAAGTTCCAATACTATTACTTTCAATGGCACAAGTCCACAAAGTTTATCTCTTGTTACTTCGGTGCAGTTTAATAATCTGGTTATTAATAATACTGCAACAACATTAGCAGACCGTATTGTTACTTTGAGTGGGTCTTCTATTGATGTAGTAAATAGTTTGGTTCTTACATCTGGTAGAATAGTGGTGCCAAGTTCATTGGCTTTAATTTATTATGGTACAGAAGCCAATTTGTTTGCTACTGCTCCTACCTATAATGGTTGGGTAGAAACCAATGGTGGTGCTTTTATTCGTAGTGCATCTGGTATTGATTTTACTTTTCCTGTGGGTGATGCAAACAATAAACAAGCTATTAAAATTTCAACTCCAGACCTTAGTTCTTGTAGTGTCCGTTTTGGCATACCTTCAGCAGGGGCAGGCACAGTACCTAATGGTGGCTTAGGCTCTTGGTATTTAAACAACAATGGCACACCTATCAACACACTTACCTTACTCAATCCACAGGGTACATTTGGGGCAAATCCTCAAATTTATTACTATAGTACACCTAATTGGGTAAGCAATGGAACTATCAATCCCGTTTCTTTGCCTGATTATAGTATAAATAGCAGTGTTAATCTTGGTGAATTTGCATTGTTTGCTCCTACTACTTATATTAGCAATGGTACAGGAGGCGGAAATTGGAATGACCCTAATACGTGGCAGGGTAGCATTGTACCTAATTTGCCTACAGATAATGTAACCATTATAGCTAATGACGTAGTAACAGTAGCTACAGGCAATATTCATATAAACAGCCTCACTTTGCGGGGTACATTAGAACTTAAAGCAGCTACTTCGGGCAATCTTATTGAGGAGTTGCTTAGTGATGGCATAACTGGTACAAGCACTTTGCAAGTAGAATCTTTATTAGCTTTCCCTACAATTACTACAGTTACTAACTATGGTGGTATTGGCAGTGCAGACAAAGTAGTATTTTATGGCACTAATTACAACATTCCACAAAGACTTAATGCTACTACAAACTTCTGGAATGTAGAAATAGGAGGCACACTAATAAAATATGGAGGTAGTGGAATAAGTATAGACAATGATTTTGCAGTTTTGAATGGAGCATCTTTTGAATTGGGGCAAGATGGTATAACCATTGGTGGTAATTTTTTGGTGGCTAATGCAGGTTCTTTTAATGCTTTGGATGCAAATTTTACTGTAAATGGTAACAGTACCATAAGTGGTAGTTTTATAGATACACAAAGTGTAGGAACTAATACTTTTAATGGCACAGTAACGAATAGCGGCTCTTTTACTTATACAGGCTCTGGAAGTACAGCTAACTTTTTCTTTCACAATGATATTATCAATACAGGCACATTTAGTTTGCAAAATGACATAAATACTACTTTTGATAAGACAACGGGAGATACTAACTTAGCTATTACGCCAACAACTGCAATGACTTTTGGCACAAATGGAGGCAATGTGAACATAAACTCTGATGTTACGATTAATAACGGTGCAACAGTAAGTTTTTATACAAGTGGTTTTGGTAGTAATGTAAATATTGCAGCAGGTAAAATTGTAACAAATAAAAATTCAGCAGGAGTAGTGATAGACGGAAATGGTGATTTAACTCTTATTGGTACAGGTTCTACTTGGTTACAAGATAGTGGCTCTTTGCTTGATTATAAATCTGACAAAATATTTACGATTGGTTCAGGTATATTTAATGCTACTACGAATCCAAATACGGTAATCTACAGCAGGGGAGGAGACCAAGCAATTACTGCTACCAATTACTATCACTTAACATTAGATAATTTAGGTACAAAAACAGCCCCTGCTACTATTACTATCAAGGGAAATTTTACCAGAAGTGGAAGTGCTATTTTCGATGCCATTACCAACAGCAATACAACAACTTTTACAGGTACGACAGCCCAAAATATTAATGGGATAATGACAGGTAGTAATGCGTTTTATAATTTTATAATTAATCAACCTGTACCAAGTACAGTAAGTTTAGCGAATAATGTAGATATAGCAAATACATTAGATTTACAAAGCAATACTAAACTAATTGTAGGAAATACCGAATTACAACTTACCAATAGTAATTATACAACACAATTGGCAGGTTTTCCATTTAGTAATTCCAAATATATAGTCATGGGTGCTGGTGGGAAATTTGGTCGTCTAAATATTGCTGGTATTACAGCAAATATACTTTTTCCTATTGGTGCAACAACCCTTGATTATACGCCAATTACCTTGATGAATACTTCGGGAGATTTTGGTAGTGTTTCTGTTTCGGTAAGAGATAACAATCCTACCCAAAATACCACTCCAAAAGTAGATTGGATTTGGGATTTTGGCAAAACAGGCACAACTGACGCAGCAAATTTACAATTTGAATGGAGTACAGGCGAAAATACAGGAGCATTAGCAACAACTACCAGAGTACACACCTATAACGGTAGCACTTGGGATATAGATGCAAGTTCTACTTATACTGCCTCTATCCCGTCACTTGCTACAAAAACAGTAGCAAGTGGCACAACGGGCATATATAGTTATGCAGTATTTACGCCTTTGGCAACACCTACTATTACATCTTTTACGCCTGTAGGTGCAGTAATAGGCTCTGTAATCACTATCACAGGCACAAACTTTATAGGAGCAACCGCAGTTGCTTTTAATGGAACAAATGCACCTATTTTTACAGTCGTAGATGCAACAACAATAACTGTTACTATTCCTGCGGGTACTACAACAGGACTTATTACAGTTACCACACCATTAGGTACTGCCACAAGTTCCAACGCATTTACTTTACTTTCTGTACCTACCCAACCTCTTGGCAATAGAGGATTGTATTTTGATGGGGTAGATGACTTAGTAACTACAAATTTACTTGCACCTACACCACAAGTAACCTTAGAATGTTGGATTAAAGTACAGGATATTAACCGTTTTCATACATTTGTTTCTAATACACCTAATTTGGGACAATCAGGCTATGCCTTAGAATATAGAAATGATGGGAAATTATATTTTAGAGTAGGTGCTGATGGAGGTGCTGGCAATGGAGGACAACCAACAGCATTACTACCCTCTGTAACTACGATTGAGCCTAATAAATGGTATCATCTTGCAGGTACATATAATGGTACAACGGCTAAAATCTTTGTCAATGGCTTAGAAGAAAATGCAGTAGGAACTTTACATAGTATTAATACCACACTTAATTATTCATTAGGTAGTTTACAGCCTAGTGGTTCATATCATCTGCAAGGACAGTTAGACGAAGTTCGTATCTTCAATACTCCCCGCAATGCTTTCCAAATCCAAACAGATATGGCAACATCAATCCCAAATGGGGAATTAGCTTATTGGGATTTTGATGCAAATAATAGTACAGGTACAACAGTTACAGATATAGCAGCTGCTAACAATGGTACTTTGCAAAATGGTGCTTTGTGGGCTTTGCGTGTAACAGATGCTACAGACAATGCTAATGCAGGTTTAGGCTCATTGCGTCAAGCAATTACAGAAGCAAATACAAGGGCAGGTAAACAATACATAGATTTTAGTATTCAGCAAAGTAATACAGCTACAGTAAGTACAATTACAATGGCTGATCTTTCACCTGCACTAAATCCACTGCCTATCATTACAGAAAGTATTTTTATAGACGGTTATTCAGCGTATGGTAGTAGTTCCAATACTGCGAATTTTTTATCTCCTAACAATGCACAATTAAGGATAGAACTTGATTGTAGATTTATTGGCATACCACCTTTTGCTATGCTACCTCTACCAAGTGGTTTAGAATTGAATTCGAGTAATAACACTGTTAGAGGTTTGTCTATTTATGGAATTACTTCAGGCTCGTGGGGGTCTCAATTTGGTATTAATATTTCTGGTGGAAGTACCAATACCATAATAGGTAATTATATAGGGCTAAAAGCTGATGGTAGTTTTGGAGGAGCAAATGATTATTGTGGTATAGGTATGAGTACTGGTGCAACAGCCAATATTGTAGGTGGTTTAACAGATGGAACTCAAAATGCTAATTTTAATATCATATCAAAACACGACAGAGATGGTATGCAAATAAATGGTAGCGGAAATACGATACAAGGTAACTATGTGGGTACAGACAAAACAGGTAATTTAATTGGTTTTGGCAATGGTGGTAGAGGGATAAATTTAACAGGGGCAAATAATAATTTAATAGGTAATTTGATTTCCAGCAATGGTAGCAATGGCGTAATGATACAAGTGAATGCCAATAACTCAGTAGTAAAAGGAAATTATATAGGCATCAAGGCTAATTTGTCGGGAGGTTTGCCAAACGGAGATAATGGTATCTTGATAACTACAGAAGGTCAAAATATAACAGGAAGTGTTATAGGTGGCACAGCATTAGGCGAATCAAATACCATTGCATATAATACAAACTATGCTATAGCAGTATCTCCAAATAATGCAGGTGCAAATACCGCCAATGGACACAAAATTTCGGGAAATAATATTTTTAGTAATGGAGTAGGAGGAATTTTATTGGCAGGTTCTCCTATTGGCAATAATGGAAAACAAGCTCCTACTATCTCTGCAAGTTCTATTCCTACTTCAGTTTCGGGTACTTGCGTATGTGCCGTAGGCGAAGTAATAGAGTTATTTAGAGATAATGTTACAACACCTATTGCCAACAAACAAGGTAAAGATTATTTAGGTCGTTTTACCATAACCACCGCCAATACGTGGACAATGACTCCAACTACTACGCCTATTTTTGGAGATTATTTGACTGCTACACTTACCAACGGTGCAAGTCCTTTGAATACGTCTGCATTTTCGACACCTATTTTGTTAGCAGTACCTATTCCTACAGCATTAGCAGCAACTAACCAAACAACCAATAGCTTTACCGCAAATTGGACAAACACAGGAGCAACTACTTATGAGGTAGAAATTTCAACGGTTAGTAATTTTTCAACTTTTACAAGTGCAGGCACTACAGGGGCTACTTCTCTCAATATTGGAAGTTTGGCAGCTAACCAAGTATATTATTATCGTGTAAAATCTACTACGCCACTATCTGCGGTTTCAAATGTAAAAATGACCTCAACCATTCTCCCTGTAGGAAGTGGAAATGCAATCGTTTTTAATGGTACAAGTAGTTACGTTGAAATTTCGGATTATAATGTGCCTTTACCTTCTACCAACTTTACAGTGGAAATGTGGGTAAATGCAAATAACACAGGTATTAGTAATGAATATCTTTTTGGTAAAAATGCGGGTGGTGGAGACCAATGGGCTGTGATATATGGTTTTGTAGCTAATAGTGTAGAGTTTTTTGCAGGTACATTGGCTTATACAGGTACTAATCCTCGTATAGGAAGCCAAATGTCATTAAATTCTGGTTGGCATCATGTAGCTTATACTTACGATGGAATTAATTTTAGGGGGTTTGTAGATGGTGTGCAGAGATTTAGTAATCTTATATCTTTCAATATGATTATAAATAACTCTACTTTAAATGCTGCGTCTTATTATGTAGGTAGTGCTAATCCTACCCAAGCATTTTTTAATGGTAAGATAGACGAAGTAAAACTTTGGACTGTACCAAGAACTGCAATACAAATACAAGCTGATATGTGTCGTAAAATAGGAATATTAGATATTCCAAGTGGAAGCTACGACAACATGATGATGTATTTGCGTTTTGACGAAAATACAGGTATTAAAGTAGAAAATAGAGCAAGATTTGCAAGTGTTGATGGTACTATAGTTGGGGCTACTTTTGGGCTTTCTGGAGCAGCTTTGGGTGATGCCTCTGCAAATCAATACGGTGGAGGTACTTTTGGAGGGTTAAATCTTATTGGCAATGGAAAAACATTTACATTGCCTTCGGGTGCAGTTTTGGGTGCTACGCAAGCTATTCAACTGTATAAAGTAGATGCAGCACCTGCAAACACAGGTTTGTCCCCAAATTCCCCACAAAACCCATATTTTGGAGTCTTTAATGTAGGAGGTTTTGCTTATGATGTGGCACTTACTAGAAACCCAACTCCAGTAGCTACCACAAGTTCTACTCGTTTGGCTACTCGAAGTGATAATACTGCTAATTTTGTTACAGATTTTGCATCAGTAGTAAATGTTGCAACAAATACATTGACAAAAACTGCTTATACCACAAGAAATGAATTTGTAGATGTAGAAAGTTCCACTTTTTATAGTAATGATGTAAGTTTGGGAGGAAATTGGAATACCCCTGCTTCTTGGGCAATAGGTAGCCATAATGGAACTACTTCGACTATAGTGCCTCCTTTGGGTGCTACTATAGCAATCAAAAATGGACATACAATAACTACAGATATTGTTTTAGATGCAACTAATATGCCTACTTCTATTAGTTTAGCTGGTATATTAGATTTGCAAAATCAAAACCATACAAGTATTACAGCTACTATTACCGATAATGGAGGTTTAGGCACATTAAAAGTAGGTGGACAAAATGCTGCAAATGCTATTGCAAATACAACAGGAGATTTCTTTACTACAGCTACAAATACGGTCGAGTTTGGAGGGAGTTCGAATTATAACCTACCAAATAGAAATTATCCTTCTGTATTATTGTCTGGCTCGTTAAATAGAACTATTGCTGCTGGTACATCGGTCAATATATCTGGTAACTTTACTAATAATGGAACATCATTTAATGTGTCTGCTGACCTAAACTTCACAGCTACAGGGAGTATTCCACATATTATTAGTGGTACAGGAGGTAGTATGCTTGGTTTCAATAATTTGAATATCTTAGGCAATACACAGTTAAATGATGGATTGGGTTTTCAGGTAGGAGGCGTAATGAATATTGATAACAATGTTACATTCATTAATAGAAATAACTTTTTAACTATTCAGTCTACAGGTAGTATTGCAGCAGTAGGTACTGGTACTTTTATTAACAGAAGAACATTGTATTACCAAAGTAATACAGCACATACAGCCAACGTAGATTTTAGTAGTTTTGTACCAAATACTGTGATTTATGAAAGTGGTAGTGCAACACCATTAAGCATAAATTATAATAGATTATGGTTGCGTGGTACAAGGTCAACACTAACAACGGGAAGTATTACTACGAAAAAATTGATTTTAGATGGTGCTATCCTCAATGTAGCTAATAGTATTGTTGCAGATTCTGTATTCAATGCAACAGTCAATGCCTCTACTTTGGATTTTGGTACGGGTACTACAAGCCTTACTGTAAACGAGTGGTTGAGTGATACTAATTTGACGATTAAACATGCACCAACAGCAGGAAATACACAATTATTAGATTTAAAAGGTATTACTAATATCATATCCACGCTGACCACTACAGGAACAGTAGGTACAAGCACAGTTCGTTATTCAGGCACAGGGGCAAATCAAAACCAAAATGTTTTTGGAAGCCCAAATTACCAAAACCTCGTCATTGAAGGTGGTGGCACAAAAACTCTACAAGGTGCAACAACCATAAATAAGAAATTAATACTTACAGCTGGTTTGCTTGATATTCCTACTTCCAATGACTTGACAATAGAACAAAATGCAACTATTATGAATGGTAGTGGTGCAGGTACTATTGCCGATTTTAGTATAGCAACAAGTTGTATTACCACAAGTGGCGGTTTATTGAGGAAAAAATTTGCTACAAGTCCATTTAATTTTGTTTTTCCAATAGGTACAAGTGGCACATACAGCCCAGTAGTAGCTACTATCACAGGTGCTTCTATTGCTGGAACACCAGAGTTAGCAGTAAAACCTATCATTGTTAATACAACAATTGGTTTGACTAATCCTACTTTAGGTATTAATAGATATTGGAGTACATTTACTACAGGCTTTACAGGTATTACAGGCACACCAACAGGTAGCTTAAAATTCTATTATGTTAATTCCGATAACCAAAGTGGTAATCCAACAAATTATGTTGATGGATATTACAATGGAACAAGCTGGGTTGCGGGTAGTACAGCGAATGTAAATACAGGTAGTAATGAAGTAACTTTTCCACATACAACAGTGGCAGTTGCCAATTGGGGTAATAAATTATGGACAGCAGGCGAAATAGGTACTTTTGCCTCACCAATAATTACCGTTTCTCCTACAAACTTACTAACCTTTACGTCATGTGCAGGTACGGTTTCTCCAGAACAAAGTTATACCGTTTCGGGTACTGCTTTAACGGCAAATATTACTATTGTAGCTCCAACAGGTTTTGAAATATCAACAACTACAGGTACTGGGTTTACAACTACGCTAAACTTAACTCCAACAAGTGGTACTGTAGCTGCTACGACTATTTATGTACGTCAAACCGCAGGTGCTACAAATGGGGCAAGTGGAAATATTACACATACAAGCACATCGGCTAATAATCCAAATGTAGTAATTCCTACAAGTACGGTAACACAGCCAAATGCAGCTACTATTACTTATACAGGTTCTCCGTTTTGTTCTAATGCAACCAATCCAACACCAATAATTACAGGTACAACAGGAGGGGTATTCAGCAGTACAACAGGTTTGAATTTTGTAAGCACTGCTACAGGTCAAATTGACTTGGCAACAAGTACAGCAGGAACTTATACAATTACTTATACAATGCTTGCAAATGGGGCATGTCCTTTAGTAACCACTACAAGCAATGTAACAATTACGCCATTACCTACAGCTACTATTAGTTATGCAGGTACACCATTTTGTAATACAACTACTTCGGCACTTGTAACACAAACAGGCACTACAGGCGGTACATATTCCTCTACTTCAGGCTTGACTATCAATGCTTT
>JBIKRY010000122.1:0-12877 GCA_044348925.1 Bernardetiaceae bacterium | reverse complement strand
GAAAATACACAGGCTACTTTGTCGAGTTTGAATGAAAAAATAAAGGCTATCGTAGAAGAAAGTCCTGTACCATATATTTATGAACGGATAGGCGAAAAATATTTTCATATTTTGATAGACGAATTTCAAGATACTTCCAAAATGCAATGGGGCAATTTGTTGCCTTTGGTGGCACATAGCCTCGATATGCAACGGACAAGTATGGTGGTAGGCGACACCAAGCAGGCTATTTATCGGTGGCGAGGTGGCGAAGCAAAAATCTTAGCAGACTTGCCCGATTTGGCTACTATTGCAGCAGATTCGCCACATAAAGACGCAGAAATTACGTTTTCGGAGTATTTTCAAGATAATAATTTGGTGAGTAATCGTAGGAGTTTACAAGAGATAGTAACTTTTAATAATTCTATCTTTGATTTTATTATGCTCGAAAAAGCAACGGATATAAAACTCGTTAAACATTATCAAGGACACACACAACTACCTGAATATCAACGCAAAGACTATGAAAAAGGGCATATCGAAATAGCTACTTTTGCAGCTACTGAAGACGATATTTATACCCAAAATACAGCAGATTACATCATCAAAACAATAAAAAGATTAGTAACTTCGGGTTATCAATATGGCGATATTGTGTTGTTGGTGCGGAAGGTACAAGATGCAGCTTGGCTTTCTTCGCAGTTGGTCAATAATGGTATTCCGATAACTTCTGATGAATCTTTGAAATTGTGTAATTCGGCAAAAGTAAATTTTATTGTAAATTTTTTGTCTTTGTTAGCACAACCTCTCAATCCAAATACCAAAGCTGATATTATTTATTTTTTGAAAGATTATACAAACCCTACTCCCTCTCCTTCTGGGAGGGGAGTAAAAAATCCCCTCCCAGAAGGAGAGGAGGGGTTACATGAAATCGATGAAATCAAAGCCATTACCAATGATTATGATTTAGAAAATTTAGCAATTTATATAGAAGAAAAATTTTCTTACAAAATTCGTTTCGAAAATTTGCAATATTTGTCTTTGTACGAAATAGGGGAGGAGCTTATTCGCACTTTTAATTTGCATAGCAATGAACTCGATAGAGTATATTTGAATGCTTTATTGGATAAGTTGTTGAGTTTTGGTATAAAAAATGGCAATAATGCCCTCGATTTTAGGGAATATTGGAAACAAAAAGGCGAAAAATTGACGGTGAGTATGAGTGCAGATGCTGATTCCAGCAAAGCTGTGCGTATTATGACTATTCATAAATCGAAAGGATTAGAATTTCCTGTCGTTATTTTGCCTTTTGCAGATTGGCGTTTAACTCCTATAGATAAAACTTTGTGGGTAAAATGGGAAAATAAAATAGCACCACAACTGCCATTTGCGATTGTGGGAAATGCTGAAATTTTGGCAAAAACAGGGTTTGCAGAGGAATATGAAGACGAAAAATCTTCGGTATATATAGACAATATCAATATTTTGTATGTGGCATTGACTCGTGCCAAAGAACAACTTTATATTGCTTGCAAAGAACCAAAAGCAACAAAAACAGAAAGTAAAATAGATAGCATAAATAAATTATTGTGTAAGTATTTGGAAGAAAAACAAATTACAAGTACCACTGCAATACAAAATAATAACGAAAATAGTGAAGAAAATAGTGAAGAAAACAGTGAAGAAAACAGTACAGAAACTAAGCAAAATATTTTTGTGGTGCATATAGAAGATAACATTAGAAAGGCACAAGCAAGCAAAGAACCCGAAATTTTACATTCTTTCTTATCTACAGAATGTAGGGACAAAATACGTATTCGTAGAAAAAATATTTATGCCGAAAATGCCACACAGGAAGAAAATGAAACGATGCAGGAACAACAGCAAAAATCGGTGCTTTTGACAGATTTGTTTGATGCTCGGAATAAGGGAAATATTATGCACAAGGCTTTTGAAAGGTTGGAATATAGAACGGATATAGAAAAATCGGTAAATAAATTGCTTAGCGAAGGTTTTATTACACAAACCGAAGGCACAGAAATATGTGCAAAAATGCACCAAATAGTACAAATACCAGAAATAGCCCATTTGTACGAGAAAAAACCAAATAGATTGATTTTTAATGAAAGAGATTTGTTGGTAAAACCAAAACATTATCAGGATATTAACCGAGTAATTCGTCCTGATAGAGTCGTAATAGACACAGATACCAATATCGTATATATTGTAGATTACAAAACAGGTATGCCTAACGAAAGCCACCAAACACAAATAACCAATTATGCCACACAATTTATGGAAATGGGTTATGCAGAAGTGCAAAAAATCTTGATTTATACCGAACTTGGTAGAGTCAATTTTTGCTAAGTAGTTGTAAACTTTTAATTGTAAGTGCTAAATTATATAACTATTTGATTATTAATAATTTACAAATTAAAATATAGGTTATTAAAGTCTATCGATTACCCACAAGTTGAACTACCAACCTGCCCCTCCCCTTCTGGGAGGGGAGAAAAACTCTCTTGGAGAGTTAAATTTACTTGCAAAGCAAGTAAAAACTCCCCTCCCAGAAGAGGAGGGGCAGGGGGTGGGGTTGGTAGTTCAATGAAATTTTTACACTTTTAATAAAATTAATTTTATTAAATTTTTGTAACTTGTTGATTATCAATTACTTAAAAATGATAAAATTTGTGGGTAATTGATAGGTTATTAAAGTCTATGCTACAAACCTTAATAACGTCTAATAATCAAAATTAATTTATACTTACTACGTAAAACAAAGAAAAATATTTCTATTTTTGCTATATAACAACACTTTTAGCAATAATATCAAACGAATATTAAATCTTTAAGGGCAGAAATAAAATATCTTTATACGAAGTTTCTACAAAAAAAGTTTTAAATAGTTATTTTTTTCTTAGCTTTGCGACTCTAAATAAGAAAACGAATTTTAAAAATATGCTCAATCGGAGAATATTGCGTTCAAAGGCAATGCAAGCCTTATATGGATTTCGTCAATGTAAAGACGCTAATTTTCAAGTTGCTATAGAAAGAATCGGAGAAAAGTTTTTGCCCGACCTCAACTCTATGGAAAAACAAGATACTGCCCAACTAAATCAAGACAAAGCAGCAACCGTTGCTCTATTCAAAAATCATTATAGTAGCAATAATCCAATAAAAGATTTAACCATTACGCCTAAAATAAGGTTAGTCGCAAGTGATTCTATAGCATTCTATCATAAGCAAGTGAAACGAGATTATGAAGAAACAAGAGATAATATGCTACGTTATACAGAAAAGATTTATGACCGTTATCTTAGTATATTGCAATTATTGGTAGAATTTTCAGATTTTGTGGATAGAGAATTTAAAGAAAGACAAAAACGTCTGATAAATCCTGCTGCAGTATTTGAACACGAACAAAAGTTTTTTATTAACCAAACGGTAGGAAAATTACGCAACCATCGAGCATTTAACAAAGAAGTAATCAACCGTAAATTGCTTTTTGACCCTGAACTTATACGCCAATGGTTTAAAATTTTGCAGAAAGATGAAATTTATTTGGAGTACCAACGTCTAACAGAAACAGACGCAGAAAAAGATTTTGAAATTGTAGATTATATTTTGCGAAATATTATTCTTAAAAATGATACTATAACGTCCTATTTTGATGATGCAGATGCAAATTGGGAAGAAGACAAAGTTACTATCAAAAGTATGGCATTAAAAACCATCAAAGCTATTAAAGACGAAGGTACAGAAGCAAGTTTAATTCCTTTATCTCTAAATTGGGATGACGACAGGGATTTTTATCGAGAACTTTTTGTCTTGGCGGTAAGTAATGACGAAGAATACACAAAGTTGATTAGTGATAAAACCAAAAATTGGGATATTAACCGTATTACCCCTGTAGATACTATTTTGTTAAAATTAGCTATTGCCGAAATGACAAATTTTCCAAGTATTCCTGTCAAAGTTACCATTAATGAATATATAGAAATTTGTAAATTGTACGGTACGCCAAAAAGTAAAGAATTTATCAACGGATTACTCGAAGTTATTTTGCGAGAATTAGAAGTACAAGGAAAAGTTCGCAAAAGTGGACGAGGTTTGTTGGATAATAAATAATGCAAGTTGCATAGTTGTATGTAGCTCCAGCTACCTACTTTTTTGTAGTAAAACTTAGTTTTTATAACAAAAAATATACATTAGAGTTTATGAATAATTGCTGTAGCATAGACTTTAGTCTGTGCAAGTTATTGATTTTCAACTACTTAAAAATAGACTAAAGTCTATTATACAAATTATTCATAAACTCTATTTTATCAAAAATAAGATTAAAAATTAGACTTTTTATTACGTAGCTGGAGCTACATAGTATTACACAACTTAACATGATGTACAGCATAAACATATTTAACATATACATTTAAAACATTTTAGGACTATGAAAGCATTTTTTTTATCTTTTGCATGGTTGTTTTTAGGAGCAACACTTGCGATGGCACAAGACAAAATTCTTGAATTTGATGCCGAAACTTTTGATTTTGCTATAGTCAATGAGGGACTTGTGGCAGAACATACTTTTGTGTTTACCAACAAATCTGCTAAAACCGTAACCTTAAATAATGTGCAAGCCTCTTGTGGTTGCACCACGCCAAGTTGGTCGAGAGAGCCTATTCCAAGTGGAAAAACAGGAAAAATTACAGCATCTTATAATAGTGAAGGTCGTCCAGGGGCTTTTGTGAAAACCATTACCGTAACTTATGCCGAAGAAGGACAAATAGCACAGTCTATTGTACTTACTATCAAAGGCAATGTATTAGGAAAAATTAAAAATATTCCAAACGAAATTAATGCGGTAATGAAATTGGAGAAAGCAGAACACAATTTTGGCAAATTACAAGTAGGACAAAAAGTAGCAAAAACTTTTACTTTTACCAACACAGGAACCGCAGATTTGCAAATTTCTACGGTCTATGCAGCTTGTAATTGTGTTACAATGACTTCCCCAAAAACTCTAAATAACCTAAAACCAGGTGAAACAGGAAGTATAGAATTGGTTTTTACTCCAACACAAGTAAGCAATAAAGACGAGGTTGTGATGATTTATACCAATAGTACCACGCACCCACAAGTAATCATAACTTTAAAGGCAGAAGTAGTACAAAATATGAATGGAAGTTCGATGTTGAAAGAATCTGATGGTTTTTAAAATTGTACTAATTAAATAACGTGAACTACGGATACCGTATATTCGCCTTTAGGCGGGGCTGCCTAAGCGAATGAGTCTGGTAAATTGAAAGAAAAATAGTAATTATTTCTCAAAATTTGTCAATTTATAACCAAGTTAGTTTTTATCTTTACATTTCATTCGCTTAGGCAGCCCCGCCTAAAGGCGAATATACGGTTGCTACGCAACTTATTTATTATATATTTTACTTGTAAATTGTTGATTATCAATAAATTAATCCGTAGTTCACGTTAAATAGTAGCAAAGTTGTATTTTCTAAGATTTTAAAACTTGGAAAGAATCGTATTTTTACCAAAATTATATTTGCTTATATTCCATACTTTTACATAATTTTCAAACTTAATTTTATGAAATTTTTTATTGACACTGCCAATTTGAATGAAATTAAAGAGGCTCATGCATTAGGCATTTTAGATGGTGTTACTACCAATCCCTCTTTGATGGCTAAAGAAGGTATCAAAGGAAAAGATAATATTTTTAGACATTACAAAGCTATTTGCGATATTGTAGATGGCGATGTGAGTGCCGAAGTATTATCGGTAGATTATGCGGGAATGATTAGAGAAGGCGAAGAACTTATCGAAATAGATAATAAAATTGTGGTAAAAATTCCTATGATAAAAGATGGGTTAAAAGCAATTCGTTATTTTTCGGACAGAGGCATCAAAACAAATTGCACCTTGATTTTTTCGGCAGGGCAAGCATTGTTAGCAGCTAAAGCAGGTGCTACGTATATGTCGCCATTTTTGGGCAGATTAGATGATGTAAGCACAGACGGCTTGGAATTGATAGACCAAATAGTTACTATTTATCAAAATTACCAATTTGATACACAAGTTTTGGCTGCTTCTATTCGTCATCCTATGCACATTATTCGTTGTGCAGAAATGGGTGCAGATGTGGTAACTTGCCCATTAGCCCCTATTTTGGCATTGCTCAATCACCCATTAACAGATGCAGGTTTGGCTAAGTTTGTGGCAGACGCAAAAAAAATGAGTGAATAATACAACTTAGACTAAATAAATTACTATTTTTGGCAAAACCAAATTTTCTATCTTTCAGATTTGGAAAATTTGGTTTTGTTTTTTTACATACTATTTACAAGCATTACAAGCAATTTATTCGCATCAGCACCTAATATTTTACCAAAATATGACTACTTCTCAAGAGCCTTTTATCAAGTATGGTATTGCTATTTTTGCCATCTTGATTGGAGTTTTATCTATTGTTTATACCAATTATTTGGTATCCAAATTGATGGACAGAGAACGAAAACAAGTAGATTTGTTTGCCAAAGTACAAACCTTTGCTGCAAATTCCGCAGACGAGAAAACTGCATTTTTTGTCAATGAATTTTTGGATGCCAACCATTCTATTCCTGTGATTTTGGCAGATGCAGAAAACAATCCATTAGGTTTTAAAAACATAGAAATTCCTAAAGGAGAAGACCAGAATACATTTCTCAAAGCCGAAATAGAAGAAATGAAAAAAGAACATACACCAATTATTGTAGAAATAGATAGTAATTGGAAACAATATATTTATTATCGACATTCTCCGTTGATTGACCAAATCCGCTATTTCCCTTTTGTGCAATTAAGTCTAATTATTTTGTTTTTTATTATTGTTTACCTAATTTTTATGGCAAGACGAAAAGCCGAACAAAATAGTGTTTGGGTAGGGCTTGCCAAAGAAACAGCACATCAATTAGGAACACCTTTGTCTTCGTTAATGGCGTGGCTCGAATATTTTAAGGCAGACGATAATTTTGACCAGACCATTACGATGGAATTACAAAAAGATGTACTGCGTTTGGAGATGATTACTGCACGTTTTTCAAATATTGGCTCCACACCAACCCTAAAAACAGAAAATGTAGAAGAAGTAATTACCAATATTATTACCTATTTGCAAAAAAGAATTTCTACTAAAGTGCGAATGGAAATCAAAATACAAGAAAATATACAAATAGAAACGGCATTAAATAAGGCTTTGTTTGAGTGGGTAATTGAAAATTTGTGTAAAAATGCTGTAGATGCAATGGGAGGAATTGGTTATATTTCTATTGAAATTAGCAATATAAAAAATAATGCTTTACAAATAGATATTACAGACACAGGCAAAGGAATGACGGCACCACAAGCCAAAAGGGTATTTGAGGCAGGATTTACGACCAAAAAACGAGGTTGGGGCTTGGGACTTACCTTAGCAAAACGAATTATAGAAAACTACCACAATGGAAAAATAACAGTTTTTCGTTCAGAAATCAATATCGGTACTACCTTTAGAATTATTTTGCCACAAAAAAATATAGCATAATTTCTCTTATACGTGCAATATATTTTTTGGTACTTGGGCTATAATTTCAAATGTTGCTTGATAATTTTGCTAATAGCAGCTATATCTTGGGCAGACAAAACTCCTATTTTTCTACCTATACGCAAGGTGCTTACTGTAGTTAGTTGGTCTATCAATGCTTTAGATGCTTTGCCATTTAATTTAATTAAGATTTCACTTGCATAGACTTCTGTAGTATTGGAAGATAAAGGCACTACTTGCACACGTTGTAAAATGACATTGGATAAGGTATTGCTAATAATTACGGCAGGTCTTGTTTTTTTGATTTCTGTTCCTATGGCAGGTTCAAAATCTATCCAATATACGGTTCCTCTTTTCATGCGGTTTGGGGGTTTTCGAGGTCTAACCAATCCCAATTTTCTTCTTGGTTTTCCTGTTCTTTTTGCTGTTGTTTTTGGTAAGAAGCAACAGTTTTTGCTAATTCATTTGTCGAATAGCTTAGAAATTCCTCATCATAGTCTATTCCTTTACTTTGCAATAAGGTTTCTTTTTCGGCTTGTCCGTCTTCATTCGTTACAAGTACCTGCACATAATCCAAACTTCGCAACAATTCTACTAAGAATATTGCTTTATGCTCGTCTGTAATAGTAATTTGTATTTGCATAGATACCCTGTTTTGCTACAAATTTAGATATTTTTTTAGTATTTTACTATTTTACGAATAAAATTTTAGGTTTTCGGCATCAAAATTTTAAAGTGAGGTTTATGTAATAAAATTCCTCTTACTGCTAAAATATTGAACACAAATAACACAAAACACGCAGATTTACACAGTTTTTCTACTTATATTACCTTGATTAAATTATCTTTTTCTATGTATCTATGTGGTTAAAATAATTTTGATGCGGAAAACCTAATAAAATTTAAAATAATCCATCTACATTGTGTAGCAACATAGATGGATACTAAGATAATATGTTATTTCAATTCTGACTGACTTCGGGCATTTTCCACGTTTTGCCTCGTATTTTCCACCACCATCTTCGCCATTTGGGCATAGCTTCGTAGTTTTTTTTGGGAATTACCAATACTTCAGGATTAATTTTGTCTATTTCTGCGATAACTTGTTCAATCGTTTTTTGTTCATTTACTTCAAAAAAGTTTTCCAATACCATTCTAAATTCCTTAAAAAACCAATAATGATAAATTAATTTGTCTGTTGGTTTTACTTCTGCGTAATTTTGTAGGCAATACGAAAAAGCTAATTGTTCCATGATATGTTTTTGGTATTTTGCATACATCGCATCGGTAAGCAATAGTACCGTATCTACCAATGCTTTCTGTTTGCTATTCATACCAATTACGCCTGCATTCCACATAACTGTAGCAGCACTTATTTGTAGAGTTTGTTCGGCACTTAGTACAAACTGATTATTACGTAAAAAACGGGTAATTTTTTTGCTCAAACTGCCTTTTTGTTGGTCTATTTGTCCTTCTGCCAAGTGCATGAAAAATTGTCCTTCGGCTATTGCAGTAAAAATACTGCTTATAGATTGCCTAAATACAATATCTGTATCTACATATAATAGGTTTCCTTGATATTTACTAAAAAAATCTTGCAACATTTTAATTTTAAAACGATGGACAAAGTTTTTTTCGCCACGCCATTCTTTAATTAAGTTAGTGTTTATTGGCTCATAAATAATAGGAATTTTGTGTAAATATTGTTGAAAAACAGCTTTGTTATCTGTATAAATCACAATTTGATAATTTCTATCTGCCTCAAAACGGTGCAGAGATAAAATAGCATAAATGGCTTCTTGAAAAATGGCGGTTGTGCCATACGCCTGAAAAACTACATAATTTTGCATTAGAAATAATTTATAAGGCTAAAAATAAAGATTTTTGTAGATAATGAAAAATAGTTTGTTTGATTTTTTATATATTGCAAAAAATTCCAAACATAATTATCAATTATGACCATATTATTAATCTGGGCGGAGGCAAAAGTTCGCAACATCAGAGAATTAGAAGCCTTACAATCCGAAACTTACTTGCTGGCTATCATTGCTCTATTTATTTTTTTAGGCTTGGCATTTGTCGTAGCACAAAGTATTGCATACGAAGGAGGCAAAAATCCACAAGACGCAAGCAAACGCCGTTGGGGCTTTGTTGGCTTGGGAATCATTGGCTTTGTAAGTTTCTTTTTATTCAACTATTTGTATGTAAAAAATACCATTCTTAATCCTGCGTTACAAGCCAAATTTAGCGAAACAAATTTATTGGCAAGTATTTTATTTGTAATAACATACTATTTAATTGGCTTTTTGTTAAGTAAGTTATTGAAAAATTCAAAATTTGGCACTATTTTTCCGTCCAAATAATTTATTTAAAGCATAGAGATTGTTAAGGTAAATTTCCAACACGCTAAAGTGTATCATACATTCCTTAAGAATATTTACTAATTTCATTTTTTTATTTTATAATTATAATAACTATGACTGTAATTTCTGTTATTGGTTTAGGGTATGTTGGGCTACCTTTGGCGGTAGAATTTGGCAAAAAATATGAAGTAATAGGCTTTGATATTAATCAACAGCGTATTGCAGAACTTCAAAAAGGCATAGATAACACTTTGGAAGTGTCTGCCGAACAGTTGCAATCCTCTATACATATTCGTTTTTCGAGTACATTGACAGATTTACAACAAGCCAATATTTATATTGTTACCGTACCAACGCCAATAGACCAATATAAAAAACCCGACCTTACGCCACTTATACGTGCAAGTGAAACAGTAGGTAAGGTATTGAAAAAAAACGATATTGTAATCTATGAATCTACAGTCTATCCTGGTTGCACAGAAGAAGATTGTGTGCCTATTTTAGAAAAATATAGTGGACTCAAATTTAATGTCGACTTTTTTTGTGGCTATTCCCCCGAAAGAATTAACCCAGGGGATAAATTACATACGGTTACAAAAATAAAAAAAGTAGTTAGTGGCAGCACCCCCGAAATTGCAAAAAGAGTGAATGAACTCTATAATTCTATTATTACCGCAGGTACACACTTGGCTTCGTCTATTCGTGTGGCTGAAGCTTCGAAAGCTATAGAAAATGCACAAAGAGATATTAATATAGCCTTTGTCAATGAATTAGCCTTGATTTTTGACCGTATGGGCATCGATACAAGCGAAGTTTTGGAGGCTGCTGGTACAAAATGGAATTTTTTGCCATTTAAACCAGGCTTAGTAGGTGGGCATTGTATTGGGGTAGACCCTTACTATTTGACACACAAGGCAGAAAGTTTGGGTTATCATCCTGAAGTAATTTTGGCAGGCAGACGTATCAATGATAATATGGGTATTTTTATTGCTAATAAAGTAGTAAAACTTATGCTAAAAAAAGGGCATAATTTGCCTGATGCAAAAGTTTTGGTATTAGGAATTACCTTTAAAGAAAATTGCCCCGATATTCGTAATTCCAGAGTCATTGATATTATCAAAGAATTACAAGACTATAATACTACTGTAGATATTTATGACCCTTGGGCAAATGCACAAGAAGTAAAACACGAATATGGTATTACATTAGTGGAACAATTACAAGAAAAATATGATGCCATCATTTTGGCAGTAAAACATGATGCTTTTAAAGATTTTGCACTAAGTAAATTCTTAAAACCTACTACGGTAGTTTATGATATTAAATCATTTTTTGATTTGGAAATGGTAGATGCAAGGCTTTAAAACATCTACAAAGCAAGCTAAAGCAATAATATTTTCACTTGGAACAACAAAAGTCCTAAAAAATACAAAGAAAAATATTTGTAGTTCTATGAAAATAAGTAGATTTACAACAAAATTGACAATACCATTTTACATACACCAAAACACTTAAAACAATGATTATTGGAGTTCCAAAAGAAATCAAAAACAACGAGAATCGTGTCGGTATGACACCATCAGGCGTAACAGAATTAGTAGAACGTGGACATAGTGTATATATCCAAAGTAGTGCAGGCGAAGGAAGTGGATTTACAGACGAAGAATACGTTTCTGTAGGTGCAAAAATACTTTCTACTATTGAAGAAATTTATAGTATTGCTGAAATGATAGTAAAAGTAAAAGAGCCTATTGCAACAGAATATCCCTTGATAAAAGAAGGGCAGTTATTGTTTACTTATTTCCATTTTGCATCTTCAGAACCTCTTACGCATGCAATGTTGAAAAACAAATCGGTATGTTTGGCATACGAAACTGTAGAAAAAGCAGATAGAAGTTTGCCATTGTTGATTCCTATGTCTGAAGTTGCGGGAAGAATGTCGATTCAAGAAGGTGCAAAATATTTGGAAAAACCTATCAAAGGACGTGGCATTTTATTAGGAGGTGTACCAGGCGTAAAACCAGCAAATGTATTGGTTTTAGGCGGTGGTATTGTAGGTACGCAAGCAGCACGTATGGCTGCAGGTTTGGGTGCAAAAGTTACTTTAATGGACGTAAATTTGCAAAGATTACGTTATTTAGATGAAATTATGCCTGCAAACGTAACTTGTTTGATGTCGACAAAATATAATATTAGAGAAGAAATAAAAACTGCTGATTTGATTATTGGTGCAGTTTTAATTCCTGGTGCAAAAGCACCATCTTTGATTACAAGAGATATGTTGAAAATGATGCGTCCTGGTACGGTAATGGTAGATGTGGCAGTTGACCAAGGTGGTTGTTTTGAAACTACCAAAGCTACAACACACGAAGACCCTACGTATATTATAGACGGTGTGGTGCATTATTGCGTAGCTAATATGCCTGGTGCTGTACCTTATACTTCTACTATTGCTTTAACCAATGCAACATTGCCTTATGTAATACAATTAGCAAATAAAGGTTGGCAAAAAGCTTGTGCAGAAAATGCAGAACTTATGTTAGGCTTAAACGTATTGCACGGTAAAATTGTATATAAAGCTGTATCTGAAGCGTGGAATTTGCCTTATACGCCTTTGCAAGAAGCCTTGAAAAGCGTAGCAGTTGTAGCATAACTTTAAGTGGTAGATTGTTTTTGTACTGTTTAACAAAGAAAACTGTTTCACATAGTTCACTTTATTAAACAGTACAAAAAAGTATAATACAAAATATAGATTATTAAATTCTGTAGCATAGAATTTAGTCTGTGCTTGTAAGTCCTTGACTATCAATAATTTACAAGCACAGACTAAAGTCCAATGCTGTTCGGCTAAGAAATTTATTTTTTTAGTGCCGTAGGCACGAAATATTTATAGCAGTGCCTTTTTCCATTCCTCCAAGTGCCGTAGGCACGAAATATGTCGTGCCTACGGCACTTGGAGGAA
>JBIKRY010000393.1:0-3566 GCA_044348925.1 Bernardetiaceae bacterium | reverse complement strand
GCGAATGGTGCAATACTTCATAATTTCCACCCAAAATAGGATATTCATTTTTTAAGGTATTGAAACAATGTGGACAAGCAGTAACAATTTTTTTGATGTTGTAACCATTTAGGATTTGAATATTGTTCGTAGCTTGCATTTGGAATAGAAATTCATTTCCTGCACGTTTTGCGGGGTCTCCTGTGCAGGATTCCTCTGTGCCAAGCACCGCAAATTTGGTGTTTGTGTGGTTCAAGATTTTGACAAAAGCAGCAGTAACTTTTTTATAACGGTCATCAAAAGAGCCAGCACAACCCACCCAAAACAATACTTCAGGGGTTTCGTTTTTTGCTGCCATTTCAGCCATGGTAGGTATTTTGAGCATAATTTGTATAAGTTAGAAATAATCTGTAGTCAAATATAAGTAAGTTTTTTGTTTATGAAAATGAATTTGCATAAACTTCGTATAAAATTACCATTTAATTACAAAAAATTACAGAGATAACAAAAATTAATTATAACTTGTTTGGTTACGTAAAATGATATTACGATTTTTTGTAAAAAAATTGTAAACATTTGCATAAAAAACTTGCTTTTTTTGTTAAAAGTAGGCAAAAAAAAACGAATTACATAAATAAAAAATACTTTTTAGATAAGGTTTTGTTTTTGTGAAAGTTTTTTGAATATATTTACAGTCAAAATATAAAAACTCAATTTTAATAAAACAAATATGGCAACATCTACATCTGCCTCTAGCAATTTAGGCAAACGCAGTATTTGGGACGGTGGACAAGAACCGTTGAATGCGAGCTACGGAAAACTCATGATGTGGTTTTTTTTAGTATCCGATACATTTACATTTTCAGCCCTATTGATTACTTACGGAATGATTCGTTATAGTCAGCCTGCCTTTGCGGGTTTGCCTGATGCGTTTGTGTTTTCACAGAATCACTGGCCTATCCCCGAAAAGGTTTTTGATGCACTTCCGTTTCTTGATGTGCATTTGCCTTTGGTTTTTGTGGGTATTATGACATTTATTCTCATTGTGAGTAGTGTTACCATGGTTTTAGCTGTAGAAGCTGGACATAGAATGGATAAAGCAGATGTAGAAAAATATATGCTTTGGACAATTCTCGGTGGTTTTGCTTTTTTGGGTTGTCAGGCTTGGGAATGGAGTCACTTTATTCATGGAAAAGCTGATGCTTCTTTGATGGAAAATGGCGTTTTAGACTTTATGGGTGCAAACTTGGTGCATAACCAATATGGACCTCCTGCCTTTGCCGACTTGTTTTTCTTCATTACAGGTTTCCATGGCACTCACGTAGCAAGTGGCGTAGTTATCAACATTATTACTTTCTATAACTGCACAATGGGACAATATGAAAAAGTTGGACATTATGAAATGATAGAAAAAGTAGGTTTATATTGGCACTTTGTAGATTTGGTTTGGGTATTTGTCTTTACTTTCTTCTATTTGGTGTAATCTGTAAAACGGACTATAGTCCGTTTTATTCATACAAAATCCACGAAAACGGTTTTATTCACAAACAAAACGGACAAAACTCCGTTCTACTCATATAATTATGGCAGCACACACAGAACATTTATCACACGAAGAAAGTAGAAAGAAAAACTTGCGTCGTGTATTGGTTGTAACAGGCATTTTGGCTGGAATTACCAGCGTAGAATTTTTGTTGGCATTTACCATGCCCGCAGGAATGGCAAGAAATGCTATTTTCATTATCCTTACCATTGCAAAAGCATTTTATATTGTTGCAGATTTTATGCACTTACGCCACGAGGTAAAAACTTTGGCTTTAGCAATTCTTTTACCAGCTGCATTTATTGTATGGTTATTGGTTGCTTTATTGGCAGAAGGTGGTACAATGTATGAATAATAGGAAATGATTGAAAATACCAATCACTTTTAAATTACAAAACCTATTTCTAAAATCTTTATCATAAGATTTTAGAAATAGGTTTTGTAATTTAAAAATATTCCTGAGGTAATTTGCTTTTTCCGCCATTATTTGTGTCAAACCCACAATGGACTTGTTAGTGAGGACAAATGCTAAAAAGCATAGCCAAATTTAAAAGCCAACTCATTCCATCTGAATGCGTCTAATTTTTTGGTATCCATGAAATCGGTTTCGTACCAACCTGCCGAAGTACCAATACAAGTCTCAAAACTAAAATGCTTTAAAAACATGGTTTGATAACCAAAACCTACTAAAGCTGCATAAGTATTTCTATATCCTAAACTTGTTGTTGCTGGAGATGCTATAGAAAAATTTAATACTTGTTGGTGCGAATATACAGCCCCACCTCGTACAAAAAAGCCTTTGAATGTATATTGTTTTCGAGTTTTGCGAAAATAATAACGAGTTTCCGCATACAAAGCATATTCTTTTATATCATTACCACCAAGATTAGAAAAAGAAAAACCGACTTCGTAAGTGGTATTTTTCCCCCAGATTCTCTCAAAACGTAGTCCATTAGGAACCACCCAAGGAGTATTTGACCTATTTTGTATCCACTGAATTTTTAGCAAATTTTTGGGATATTTTTCTTGATGTGTTGCAATACTATCTCTTTTTGCAATAAATAGTTTTTGCTGTTTAGCCAAACTATCTATTTCTGTATTTTGTGCTTGTATAGGTAACATCAGACAAACATAAGCAATAATACTATATATAATTTTTAGTAAATTTTTCATGGTAAAAAATAACAAGCTACAAAATAGATTATTTTGTAGCTTGTAGGAGTTATAAGTTATTAATTATGATGAACTACTAATTGGAATGTTTTTACAGTGTCTTGGGTAATATAACGTACTGTATAGGTATCTGTGTAAAAATTAGCAACACTAAATGTAAAACCATTGCTTACATTGTCAAAATTAGCAACTTCTTTGCCCAATTTGTTGTATATTTTTAGTGTTCCTGTTTCTTGCTCTCCACAAGTAAGTGTAACTTTTTCTGAAGATGGATTAGGATATAAAGATAATGCTACATCTTCATTCTCTATATTTTCGTCAGAAGGATTGCCTATCCGTTGCATAGCACACTGTCCATTTGGCAACATTCGTATAGACATCGAGCCATTTACCATATTCCCACAAGCATCATTTGCAGTATAAGCAATCGAAACGTAACTAATTTTAGTAGAAAAATACGAAGGTACTTGCACATAAATTTCATTGCTACCTGCACCTTGTGTAATATTCCAGCCTGTTGGCAAAGACCATGTAAAATTACTACCCAAAAGCAGCGAATAGTTGGACATATCTACTGCCGAATAATAGGCTGTGGCATCGCTACATACATCTGTATCGCCAGTTGTTGCACCTCTTGCAGGCACTCTCGATACATTAAAGGTTTTTGTTTTCACGGTATTACAACGGTTATTTTTTGCGGTAACTGTAATCTGTGCAACCCCTCTAAAATTGCTTACATCAAAATTAGCAGAATTGCTGGTGCTGGTGGTAGATAAAGTAGAGTTAGAGGAAGTCCAAACATAAGAATCTGCACCAAAAACAGGGTCAATACTATATGTCGCATTATTTACACCACACGAAATAGTGCTTG
>JBIKRY010000121.1:0-12974 GCA_044348925.1 Bernardetiaceae bacterium | reverse complement strand
CGATTTCAGCCACGAACTTAATTTGTCGGACTATGCAAGTGGTACGTACATTTTGTTGTTAAACGTGGACGGAAAAACCGCAGTGAAAAAAGTAGTGAAACAGTAATTTCATTAGTGAAAATGATACGTTGGCAATGGTGCTTTTTGCACTTTGCCAATCGTATTTTTGATTGCAATGATTCCTATTTCAATGCAATAAAACAAAAAACCGTAAATCTATTTGTAATAAAAATAGGTTTACGGTTTTTTTGTTTGTCTAAGTTAAAAATTGCTTGTTGTTTCGTATCTTATCGTACTAAACCTATACATAACTTTCATTTTCTATCTATTCTGTGGGAATGACAGCAGTTTGTTTTTTCCAAACATACGCCGAAATAAATACACTTCCTTCATACAACAAATAGACAGGAATTGCTACCAATAATTGACTAATCATATCAGGTGATGGCGTAATAAATGCAGAAACTATTAAAATAACCATAATAGAATGACGACGATAAGCACGCATCATAGCAGGCGTAAGTATGCCAACTCTCGATAGTACATAAACTACCACAGGTAGTTGGAACATCAACCCACAAGCTAAAACCATCATCACTACTGTAGAAACATAGGAAGCAATATCTATCTGATTTTCTATACTTGGGTCTAATTGGTAATTGACTAAAAAATTGACTGCCAACGGTGCCACTACATAATAACCAAATAACACCCCAATAGCAAACAAAAAACTAACCGAAAATACTGCCCCATTTGCTGCGTTTTTTTCGGTTTCATAGAGAGCAGGTTTTACAAAACGCCAAATTTCCCAAAAAACGTATGGGAAAGACAAGATGAAACCTGTTACGATAGAGTAGGTCATGTGCATCATAAATTGCCCTGTCATACTAATACTTATCAATTTGAAATTGAGTTTATCAATACAAGTAGCTTCAGAAATTTGACACAAAATACGGTAGCTAAAAAAATCTGTTTTAGTCATTCCTAAGACAATCTCGCCAAGAAAAAAATCTTTATACACAAAAGCTATTACCCCAAATACAAAAATAGAGGCTACAGCACGCAAAATATGCCAACGCAAAGACTCTAAATGGTCTAAAAACGACATTTCTTTTTCATCTGACATAACTAATTTGATTTTAATATTTTTATTTATGATAGTTTAATGTATTAGGATAATTTTTGTAATGGGTTTAGTTTTTCGGCAAGTAAATATAACACTGCCATTCGTACTGCAACCCCGTTTTCTACTTGTTGTAAAATAATAGCTTGTGGCGAATCTGCTACTTCGCTGCTTATTTCTATACCTCGATTGATTGGACCTGGGTGCATCAAAATAATTTCTTTGTCTAAACGGTTTAACATAGCTTTGTTGATACCAAAATATTGCGTATATTCTCGCAGAGAGGGGAAATTTTTGCCTTGTTGCCTCTCCAATTGGATTCGCAATACATTTGCCACATCACACCATTGCAAAGCCTTTTCTACATTGCTTTCTACTTTAATTCCTAAACTATCTATATACTTGGGAATCAAGGTTTTAGGACCACAAACCATAACTTCTGCACCTAATTTTTTTAGGGCAAAAATATTGGATAATGCCACACGAGAGTGTGAAATATCACCAATAATAGCTACTTTTACGCCTGCTATTCGTCCCAATTTTTCACGAATGGAATATGCGTCTAATAATGCTTGCGTTGGGTGTTCGTGAGTGCCATCACCTGCATTCACGATGGCAGCTTTTATATGCTTGCTCAAAAAATGTGGAGCCCCTACGCTTGCGTGTCGCATTACAATCATATCTACTTTCATTGCCAAAATATTATTGACAGTATCTACTAAAGTTTCTCCTTTTTTAACAGAACTTTGGGCAGAGGAAAAATTAAGGGTATCTGCCGACAAACGTCTTTCTGCTAATTCAAAGGAAAGACGAGTACGGGTAGAATTTTCAAAAAACACATTGGCTATGGTAATATCTCGCAAAGAAGGTACTTTTTTGATGGGACGGTTGATAACTTCTTTAAAACGGTCTGCGGTTTCCAAAATTAGCTCGATGTCGGCAACAGAAAGTTGTTTGATGCCAAGTAAATGATTGACGCTGAGTGAGTTCACGAAATAAAATGGTTTTGTAAGGTTACAATTTTGCAAAGGTAAAAATTTTATGTAAAAATTTGCATAAAAATTATAGAATACAAAAATAAACCTGCAACTAAGCAATAAGTTTTTATTGTAAGTTGCTATACAACTTACAATAAATAGAAATAAGGCTAAAAGATAAGTTTTCTATTTTGCTTTTTTTCTGCATTTTTTCGTTTTTGGTCTAATCTTTTTTGGATAATAGAATTTGGAATTTTGCTTGGTTTGCGAACTTCTTGTTTGGCAAAACATTTTAACAAGACTTGATAAAATTTTTGGACAACTCGTTGCTTGTTGCCTAATTGTGTCCGTTCTTCCTGCGAAACTATTTGCAAATATCCTTCGTCTGTAATCAAATTGGCAGCTTTTTGTGCAACTAAATTCTTTTCTTCTTCAGTCAAAATTGTAGATTGTGCAACGTGAAAACGCAAGGCTACTTTGGTGGATACTTTATTGACATTTTGCCCACCTGCACCGCCACTGCGAGAAGTTTGGAATTCAAATTCGCTAAAAAAGTTTCTATCTATGAGAGTTTTCATAGCTTTATTAACGGATAGCAACGCAAAAAGTTATAACAATTTGTCAAAACAATACGCATTTTTAAAAAATGTCATTGATATTATGCCATTTTGTCAGTCAAAAAACTATTTTTAGCAAATGGCACAAGGCTTGTTTATTTGTTTGTGTGCATACGAAATAAGTTTGCAATATTTTCAATTTTAACGAACACAACAAATATAAAAATATAATAGCTTTATGGGAAAAATAATTGGTATCGACTTAGGAACAACAAACTCATGTGTTGCCGTAATGGAAGGTAACGAAGCCATTGTGATTGCAAATAGCGAAGGCAGACGTACCACCCCTTCTATAGTTGCGTTTTTGGAAAATGGAGAACGTAAAGTAGGAGATTCGGCAAAACGTCAGGCAATTACCAATCCACACAATACCGTTTCGTCTATCAAAAGATTTATGGGTAAAAAATATAGCGACAGCAAAAAAGAAGCTGAAACTATGTCTTACAAAGTGGAAAGTGGTGCAAATGAAACTGCTCGTGTACGTATTGGCGATAGACTTTATACGCCACAAGAACTTTCTGCAATGATTTTGCAAAAGATGAAAACTACTGCCGAAGATTTTTTAGGCACAACGGTAACTGAAGCCGTGATTACAGTTCCTGCATATTTTAATGATGCAGAACGTCAAGCAACGAAAGAGGCAGGACAGATAGCAGGACTTGAAGTAAAACGTATCATCAACGAGCCTACAGCAGCAGCTTTGGCATACGGAATGGACAAGAAAAATAAAGATATGAAAATTGCCGTTTTTGACTTAGGTGGCGGTACTTTTGACGTTTCTATTTTGGAATTAGGTGATGGCGTATTTGAAGTAAAATCTACTGACGGTGATATTCACTTGGGCGGAGATGATTTTGACCAAGTTATCATTAATTGGTTGGCAGAAGAATTTATCAAAGATGAAAATATAGACTTGCGTAAAGACCCAATGGCTTTGCAACGCTTGAAAGAAGCAGCAGAAAAAGCTAAAATTGAGTTGTCAAGTTCACAAAATACAGACATTAACTTGCCTTATATTATGCCTGTTAATGGAATACCAAAACACTTAGTACGTAGTCTTAGCCGTTCAAAATTTGAGCAATTAGCAGATTCTTTGGTGCAACGCACTTTGGAGCCTTGCAAAAGAGCTTTGAAAAATTCTGGTTTGACTTTAGCACAAATTGACGAAGTTATTTTGGTAGGTGGTTCTACGCGTATTCCTAAAATTCAGGAAGAAGTTGAGAAATTCTTTGGCAAAAAACCTTCAAAAGGGGTAAATCCTGATGAAGTAGTAGCTTTGGGTGCTGCTATTCAAGGTGGCGTTTTGACAGGTGAAGTAAAAGACGTTTTATTGCTTGACGTTATTCCTTTGTCTTTAGGTATTGAAACTTATGGAGGCGTATTTACAAGACTTATTGAGTCTAATACCACGATTCCAACAAAAAAATCACAAGTTTTCTCTACAGCAGCCGATAATCAGCCATCTGTAGAAATCCACGTATTGCAAGGCGAAAGACAAATGTCTAAAGATAATCGTAGCATTGGTAAATTTAACTTAGACGGTATTCCACCAGCACCAAGAGGAGTTCCACAAGTAGAAGTTACGTTTGACGTAGATGCAAATGGTATTTTGAATGTGTCGGCAATGGATAAAGGCACAGGCAAACAACAAAAAATTAGAATTGAGGCTTCGTCTGGTTTGAGTGATGCCGAAATTCAACGTATGCGTAATGATGCCAAAGCAAATGAAGCAACAGACAAAATAGAAAGAGAAAAAGTAGAAAAAATTAATCAAGCAGATGCAATGATTTTCTCTACCGAAAAACAGTTGAAAGAATATGGTGAAAAATTATCGGCACCAAATAAAACTGCTATCGAAGATGCTTTGAAAGATTTGCGTATGAGCCATGCAGAGAAAAACATAGATGGCATTGACAAAGCATTAGAAAAATTGAATAATGCTTGGCAGGCTGCTTCGCAAGAAATGTATAGTGGTGCAGATGCAAATGCAGGTGCAAACACAGAAAATGGTTCGGCAAATAACGGTTCTACCAATGGACAAGGAAATGCAGAATACACAGACGTAGATTACGAAGAAGTGAAAAAATAATTTTGCCAAAAAGTAATAAAACTTGTAAAGCCACCAATAACTATGTTATTGGTGGCTTTTTTTAATCAAAATTAGATAGTATTCAGTAGTTATAGGTTTTAAATTGTAAGTTCTAAATTATGTAAATATTTGATTATCATTAATTTATAAATAAAAATAATCTAAACTAATTTCGACTTAATACTTATAGTATTATTTTTTGTTTGCAATGAAAATATAAATTAGAGTTTATGAATAATTTGTATAATAGATTTTAGTCTGTTTTTAAGTGGTTGAAAATCAATAACTTGCACAGACTAAAGTCTATGCTACAACAATTATTCATAAACTCTACTATAAACATCTTTAAGTTTTCCGCAATTTTCCGAAATTTATTGTAAACTTCATTTCAAGTTATACATTGAAATAAAAATAGGAACAAGTCAATAAATCTTAAAAATACACACAAACCAAATTCCTTTTATTATTTGTTCTTTTTACATTATTTTGTAGTTTTGCAAAGTAATCAACAAAACCATCATGCCTCAAATTGCCGAATTTCATAAAAGAATTTTTGAAGTTTTAAAATCTATAAAAGAACAAACTATCATAGATTTTAATTTTACGTTGCGTGATATTGACGAACAGCGTAATAATGCTACGATTTATCTATTTGATGGCAATGAAAATACTGTTTCTTTTTCGTTTTGGGAAGGTAAGGATAGTAAAAGCCGAAATAATTATACTTTCAATTTCCAAATAAATAATCCTGAAAATCCTTATTTATCTGTTTATATAAATGCAAAAGATTCGACAGAAAAAGGCAATTTTTTTGTCGAGTTTATTAGGTCTATTTATACAAATACACAATTTACAAGATATGAAAACCAAATTGGAGAAAAAGAATACCAATGGAGAAGAAACTTATCTAACGAAAATTTTGAGTTTGCTTTAAAAAATTTTGTTACAAACAACAAAACTTACATAGATTTTATTTTAGACGGAATAAGAAAGAAAAACCCTGCTTTTAATTATTTGCAGGACATAAATAAAACAGAATTTGATATAAAATACAACAAGATAATTGATTTTTTTGGCAAAATTAGTTTACATCATATTTACTTTGAGTTGCCAATAACGATTAACAAACAAGCCACACACATTACAAGTTTAAAATTAGAAAATATAGGTCATTTTCAAATGGTGGAACTTGACCTTGACAAAAGAGTAATTTGTTTAATTGGAGAAAATGGTTCGGGCAAATCTACTATTTTACGTGCTATTGGACTTGCTTTGCTTGGTGATGATTCGAAAAGTGAGTTTATTGAGGCAGAAGAGGCTAAATTTTTTCCAAAAATTACAGCAACACAAAAAGATGAAAATAATAAATTATTGCTCAGTTATGAAAAAAATGCAAGAATTACGCTAAAATATAAAATTAACTCGGAGCAAGAAAGTCAAAGAATTGTAGAATTTGTAAAAGATGACAGAAAAAAATTTCCAGATAGAAATACACAAAATCTTTGGGCAGAAGATGAGATGTTTGCAAATACGTCTTTTCGTTCAGACACTTGGTATTTAGCAGATTTTGTTTTAGGGTTTCCACAAAACAAAAAACATAAAAGCAAAGGTTTTAACGCAGAAAAAAAACCTTCAATTTATGATGTGTTGCCCTTGGTATTAGAATATGATGACTATAGAATGCAGTCATTTATAGAGTGGGTTTATGAAAAATTGGAAGCCATAAAGGCAGAAATACACGAACCAGCCTTTAAAAATCACGAAAATTATAAGCAAGTAATGACTGTGTTTGAGATTATCTACAAAATTACAAGTGATGACGATAATACAGAAAATAAAAATACTTTGGAAATCAAAGACTATTACAAAGACGAAAATAAACCTAAATTGATTGTAGTAACTCCCGACTCGCCAAATGGTATTCCGTTGGATATTATTAGTCAAGGTTATAATAGTGTTTTTGGCTGGGTGGGCAAATTGGTAAGTCGGTTATTTGAGATTTTAGAAATAAAAGACAGCATTAGCTACAAAGATTTTTTACTTAATCAAAATGAAAATATTATTGTTGAAAATCCAACTTGGCAAAGTATCTATGATATTCCCGCAACCGTAATTATAGATGAGATAGACACCTATTTGCACCCGAAATGGCAAGAAAATATTTTGAATGTGCTAATTGAGGAGTTTCCTAAGATACGGTTTATTGTTACGACACATTCAGAGTTGGTATTGAGTGCCTTAGATAAAGAAAATGTTTATGCGATAAAAGTAGATGAGCTTACACAAAACTATGTGGCAGAACACCCTTTTGGCGAAATTTATGGCAGTGATAGCACTACTTTACTCAAAACTATTGATGCACCTGTACGATATAGAATAGTGGAGAATTTGCTCGATGAAATATCAAATACAATAGAAATTGGAACTTTGGAGGCATTAGAAAAAGCAGAAAGTTTGATGTTGCCTTTGGAAGAAAGAAATCCGTTAATGCCTGAATTGGCTATTTATAAAATGCGTATTCGTAACAAAAAAGCTATTTTAAACCGATGAACTTAATTATCAAAAATAGTAGTAATCCTGAATTGAAAAACTTTTTTGATTGGTTACAAACGAATACAGAAAAAGATGAAGTAAGTCGTTGGTTGCGAAAAAAAAGTATTGGTGAGGTTTGGAAAAAATTGATAGAAAATACTCCTGCAAAGAAAAGTTTACAAAATGGTTTATTGCAAGAACAATATTATTTGTGTTGTTATTGTTGTAGCCCTATTTCAAACGAAATAGATAAATTGGTTGTGCAGGAAAATTTCAACACATATCCTGTTTCAGTTGAACATTATTTGGAAAAAGAAACAAATAAAGATTTAGTTTTCTGGTATGATAATTTACACATTTCTTGTAAAACCAATGCGAGTTGTAACTTAAAAAGAAATAATGCTCCTTTAACTCATGTAAATCCACAGGATACAAACTTTATAAAAGAAATCATCTTAAAAAAAACTCAAAAGAAAGGCAAGGATTTTATTGCTTTGCAAACTAATAACACCAGTATATTGCAAGAAATTGAAGATGTTTTAGGACTAAATCATGATAATTTACAAAAAGAAAGGGGAAAAGTTATTGAAGCAATAGAAAAAACCGCAAAAGAAATCGACAATGATGTGGACAAAAAACAAAAACTTATCGAACAATTTTGCACCCCAAACCAACAAGGAAAATTATATCCTTTTTCTTTTGTGGCAGAATGGTATATAAACCAAAATTATTTATAGCATAACCAACACACACAACATATATGCACACACACACCGCACAAGCTACCAAAAGCACAAAATTTTCGGCAGCAACTGTATTACAAGATTACAAACTTGCCCTCGAAAGCCGACACGCAAGTTTGATAGGTAGAAAAGAAGTTTTTGCAGGAAAAGCAAAATTTGGAATTTTTGGCGATGGTAAAGAACTTGCCCAAATTGCAATGGCAAAAGTTTTCCAAAATGGAGATTTTAGGGCTGGTTATTATCGTGACCAAAGTTTTATGTTTGCGATTGATGCCTTGAATTTTGAGCAATATTTTGCCCAATTGTATTCGCACCCAGACGTAGAAGCAGACCCAAGCAGTGCAGGACGTTGTATGAATGCACACTTTTCGACCAGAATGTTAGACGAAAATGGTCAATGGAAAAACCTGATGGAAATGAAAAATTCGGCTGCCGATATTTCGCCAACCGCAGGGCAAATGCCTAAACTCGTGGGACTTGCACAAGCCTCAAAAATGTATCGCAATAATCCCGAATTGCAAAATTTTACTAATTTTTCTAATCAAGGAAATGAAATTGCTTTTGGAACTATTGGCAATGCCTCAACTTCGGAAGGACTTTTTTATGAGGCAATTAACGCAGCAGGTGTGTTGCAAGTGCCTTTGTTAATGTCGGTTTGGGACGATGAATTTGGTATTTCTGTAGGCAAAGAGCATCACACCACAAAACATAGCATTTCAAAAGTTTTAGCAGGTTTCCAACGTAATGAGAATGAAGAAGGCTATGAAATTTTAGTCGTAAAAGGTTGGGATTATGAAGCACTTTGCGAAACTTATGAAAAAGCTGCAAAAATTTGTAGAGAACAGCACGTGCCTGTTTTGGTTCACGTCATAGAATTGACACAACCACAAGGACACTCCACTTCGGGTTCTCACGAAAGATATAAATCAAAAGAAAGATTAACTTGGGAAGGCGAATTTGATTGCACGAAACAATTTAGAAATTGGATAATTGCCAATGATTTTGCAACATCAGAACAACTCGAAAATATTGAGGAAGATGCGAAAAAAGCAGTCAATAATGCTAAAAATAGAGCTTGGAAAGCCTTTGCAGCCTCTATACAAACAGATTTGCAGACTGCCATTACAATTTTGGAAAACTTAATTCCACAAACAAAAGCTGATATTACTAACCAACTAACAACACTCAAAGAAGAATTGCAAAAAGCTGTAAATCCTGCCAATGCAGAGGCAATGAAAGCCATAAAACACGCCTTGCGTTTGTTGCGTTTTGAGCCTGAACATTTGAAAAAACCTTTGCAAAATTGGGTAAAAACAGTTGGCGAAGATTACCAAAATAAATTTAGTTCACATTTATACAGTCAATCAGCAGAAGCAGCTACAGAAGTTGCAGAAATAAAAGCAGTTTATAACGAAAATTGTGTTACCGTTGATGGTCGTGAGGTTTTACAAGCATTTTTTGATTTGACTTTTGCTAAAAATCCTTTGGTGGTAGCTTTTGGCGAAGATGTAGGACAAATTGGGGACGTAAATCAAGGTTTTGCAGGTTTGCAAGCAAAATATGGCGACTTGCGAATTTCTGATACAGGTATTCGTGAGGCTACAATTATGGGACAAGGTATTGGTTTGGCAATGCGTGGTTTGCGACCTATTGCCGAAATTCAATATTTAGATTATTTGTTATACGGTATTCAAATTTTGAGTGATGATGTCGCAACTTTGCAATACCGTACTCGTGGCGGACAAAAATGTCCGTTGATTGTGCGTACTCGTGGGCATCGTTTAGAAGGAATTTGGCATTCGGGTTCTCCTATTGGTATGATTATCAACTCTTTACGTGGTATGCACGTGCTTGTACCACGCAATATGACACAAGCAGCAGGTTTTTATAACACACTTTTGCAAGCCGATGAACCAGCCTTAGTTATCGAATGTTTGAATGGTTACCGTTTGAAAGAAAAAATCCCTGCAAATTTAGGTGAATTTACTGTTCCTTTGGGACAAGTAGAGGTTTTGCGTCAAGGTACAGATGTTACGGTGGTTACATACGGCTCCATGTGCAGAATTGTGATGGAAGCAGCCCAGCAATTAGCCGAAGTTGGCATCAGTTGCGAAGTAATAGACGTGCAAAGTTTGTTGCCTTTTGACTTAAATCACGATATTTTAAAATCTATTCAGAAAACTAATCGAGTTGTTCTTGCAGACGAAGACGTGTCGGGTGGTGCAACGGGTTACATGATGACAAAAGTAATTGATGAGCAAAATGCGTATCGTTATTTGGATAGCAAACCTGTTTGTATTTCGGCACAAGACCACCGCCCAGCCTACGGTTCTGATGGTGATTATTACTCAAAACCAAATCCCGAAACTGTTTTTGATAAGGTGTATGAATTGATGAATGAGGTAAATCCAACGGGTTTTCCGAGTTTGTATTAAAAAATTAAACCTTATAAGGTCTTAAAGACCTTATAAGGTTTTTTATTCATAAAAAATGCAAAATCTTACGTTTAACTTTGTAACTTAGCCAAAAAACAGAAAAATATGATGTCCCTACAAAATTTGGAAACACAAAAATTATAACTTATTCAATTATTATTAGTGCCAGATTTAGTATTGATAAAACATATTGATAATTATATCAAAATAAGTTCTGAAAACTCTCAACTATCAAGTAAAAATATGGAAAAAGTAGAACAAATACAGAATGAAATTAAACAGTTAAAAGTTGTTTTATCTAACATTAGCAAAACAATCATTTCTAAACAGAATGCAAGTGATTTACATCAAAAGATGGAAGTTTTCAATCATACATTTGCCGTTAAATTTCCTTTAAGTGTCAATTATTATCGGAAAAATCAAACCAACGAAATAAATGTAACAGATGGTATGGAAAGTCTTGAAACATACAGTAAAAGTAAATTAAAACAAAAAGATGACTACTATTTTATAACAGGTAAAGATAAGTTAAAGATGGGTATTGAAGGTATAATTCGCTATTTAGAAAATGATATAAAACTTCTATTAAACCAATAACTTATAGAAGAACTCAAAATCAATGAGTAAGGCTATGTAGGTTCAAGTAAAATAAAAAGTTTTTTTTTGAAATAAACAACTTTAAGTAATACAACGAGCAAATGCTTTTATGTAATACAAATCCCTTCTCCTACGTCTAAAAAGTCTTCTTATTCTATTGCAGAGATACAAAAGTAAACGATATTTAGTTTATTTTTTGGGAATAGTAATTTGGAAACCTACAGAAAGATATGGAAAACAAAAATAATTTATTGCTTATTTCTAATCATACTTTGCAAATAGCTGATGAACAGTTGCAAATAACGGAATTGTTGCTAACAGAAATAGCAAATGAAACGAAAGACGTACATCCAGAATTTTTTGAATTCTTATTAAAATTGGCTTGTATAGCTGCATTGCAAAGCAATAATTTTAAGGAATGGAAAAAAAGAGTGCGAAAAAGGGCTTTAAATGAAGTTATTGATGGCGAAAGTTTGCTTAGCTTATCTATGCAATATGTGGAATGTGAAGACGAAACAGAGTTTTTTGAGTTTCTTTTTCAATTTGAGATGCCAAAAAATATTGATGTGGCTGAAAAAAGTTGTGAACAAATGATAATTGACTATCTCAAAAAAACTGATGATTTATTGATAACTAATATGTTGCAGCCTATCGGTGCTTTCCTGTTGATTATGTCAAAAAAATATTTTACTTTTGAGAGTTGGGCAAAGAAAATGAAAAGCCAATTAGAAAAAAGCATAGCTCAACAACCAGAAATCAAAAATCTACTCAACCATACAAGTTTTCAGAATTTAGATAAGGCTTTAAAAGTTACTTGGAATTGTCCAGTGAATGAAAATGTTTTTGAAATAATTAACCAGCAAAAACCTAATGAGTTTGAAAAAGAGCATATTGTAGGAAAAACAATGCAGGAATTAGCTTTTTCTTTTTGTGTTCTTGATGAACAAATTAAGGCTGAAATGATTAGGTTGATAGATATAGACTTACAAGAATTAGAAAATGAATAATAACTATTAGTTCTAATCACACATTAAGATATGCAAAACCCAAACGAAAATAATTTACCAATTATTCAACAAAATAGTTTGCAAGTAGTTGATAATCAATTAACTATTACGGATTTGTTGTTGCAAGAAAGTGCGAATAGTGAATTGAGGGAATGGTGGGAAGGATTATTGCAATATGGTAAGGTGTTGCGTGAATTTACAAATTGTACCAAGTTGTCAGAATATACATATCAGCATATATTTCTTTTACACATTGATTTAGCACAAAGGAAGTTTGATTTGAACACAATGGTGGCGAAAATGAAAGAAAAAAAATATAATTTGAGTGCTGATTGTTTTTATAATTATCATAAAGAAGTAGGTAAAAAGTTCCCTATTGGTACTACTGTTGATTTATTTAATCTAAAGCAAAAAATAAATTTAATACGTGGCATGTGGATTCAAAATTTAGGACTTACTTCATTAACACCATTAGAAAATTTAAAATCATTAGCTTCTTTATACTGTAATGGTAATAATATCAAAGACTTAATGCCATTAAAAGACTTAAAAAATTTGAGGTTATTAGATTGCTTTGACAATCAAATTCATAGTTTATATGCCTTACAATTTTTAGGCAATTTGTCTTTTCTAGATTGTAGTAAAAATCATATAGATAGTTTACATCATTTAACTAATTTAATAAATCTTCAATACTTATACTTTTCTGATAACAATACAAATGATATATGGAGTCTAAGAAACTTGACTAATTTAAAGGTTTTGGTTTTTAAGGGGAATAAAATATCTAATCTAGCCCCTCTATATAAAATGAATAAGTTACTTCGTTTCAATTGTAGTGATAATCTAATAAC
>JBIKRY010000120.1:0-13134 GCA_044348925.1 Bernardetiaceae bacterium | reverse complement strand
AAGAACTGAAAAGTTAAGAACTAAAAAGTTAAAAAACTTACTAACTCACCAATTTACTAATTTACTAATTATTTAGTTTTTTGTTTATTTTTAAGTGTTGTGAGGGTTGCCCCTAAAAGTTTAAGAATTTCATCACAATCTTTGAGAATAGATGACGATTCTTCTACGGTAAGATAGTCTGTATCTTTCAACAAACGTATCCAATAACTTGTTTCTCTTGCTTCTTTATAAGCAATATAAAGTTTTGCTGCAAAATCTCTATCACTTTGTGCCCCTAATGCTTCTTCGACATTTGCTCCTACAGAAGTTCCACTACGTAATAATTGAATAATTAAAGATTTTTCTGAATTTTTGCTAATTAAATACTTGTATAATTTAACAACTCTTACAGAAAATATGTAGCTTTTTTCTTGCAAAATACCCATAGAAATAATTAGTAAGTTAGTAAGTTATTAATTAGTAAGTTAGTAAGTTATTAATTAGTAAGTTAGTAAGTTATTAATTAGTAAGTTAGTAAGTTATTAAATTGTTGATAATCAATATTTTATTTAACTAATAAAAAAATTTACTAATTTACTAACTTACTAAATTACTAATTAATAACTTACTAATTAATAACTTACTAATTAATAACTTACTAATTAATAACTTACTAATTTACTAACTAAATTAAAGAACTTTTGCTTCTGTTCTCAATAATTGCACTAATTCTGCCACATTGTCTTTGTCAATCATTTTGCAATTTCCACGTGCGGCTGGAGTTTCGTATTTGCTCACCGAAGTTCTGTTATCGGTTGCTACAGGTTCTACTACTTTCAACGGTTTTGTTTTTGCAGCCATAATTCCACGCATATTTGGAATTTTCCATTCTGCTATAGGCTCTTGGCAACCCAAAACCAATGGCAAATTGCCTTCTACGGTTTCTTTGCCACCTTCTATTTCTCGCAACATTGTAGCTTTTGTACCTTCAATTTTCAAGCTCATACAAGGCGTAACACAAGGAATACCCAACATAGTAGCTACCATTCCGTGTACTTGTCCACCGTTATAATCACTGGTTTCTCTGCCCATCATAATCAAATCATAGTTTTCGGCTTTAGCAATGGCTGCAATTTGCGAAGCTACAAAATAAGAATCTGTAGGATTTACATTGATACGAATAGCATCATCTGCACCAATAGCTAAAGCTTTGCGAATTGTGGCATCTGTTTCTGCCAAACCAACATTTAATACTGTTAATTTGCCTTTTGTTTCATCTCTTAATTCTACTGCTCTTGCCAAAGCAAAATCATCATAAGGACCTATTACAAAAGTAGCACCTGCCAAATCTGGTTGCCCGTCTTTGAATGGAATTTTTGCATTCGTATCAGGAACGTGGCTTATACAAATTAAAATTTTCATACGTTGTATGCGTGTTTATAAATGTTAAAGAATTTTTTGCGAATTAATATTATTGATAGCATAGACTTTAGTTTGTCTTTGAAAAGCACAGATTAAAGTCTATGCCACAGCTTATACTACTACTTTTTGTAGCTATTTTTGTTACAAAAATAGAAAAAATATTATGCAAGCATAGTATTTTTTCTGTTTTTTTTTATCTTTTTCTATTTTTTTTTACATTTTGTCAATACAAGCACAATTTCTGCTAAAAAACTAATAAAAAGCTAATAAAAGTCATCTTTTTTTTAGTAGGAAATGACATTTTTTTTGTCAATATTGCAATAACAAAAACCAAAACCTTATAAACATAGCTGAAATGGAAAACGACATAGAACATACTAATGGCAATATACACAGTAAATCTTTAAATGAAACAGTTTCACAAAAAGTTAGCTATACTGCCACCGAAGTTTTAGAACTACAGAAAGAATTACTTGCTAAGCAAAAGCAAATGGAGGAAAGAATGTGGGTAGATTCCACTTTAAGCAAATTTGATGATATTTTGCGTATGAATTATGACAAATCTTTGAATGAGTTTTCTGACGTTGTAGTGTATAATATTGCCAAGATAACCAATGCTATTCGCGGTGCTTTTTATACTGTAGTAGATAGTTATATAGAGGCTACAGGTTGTTATGCTTGTACCTTAAGTTCTTTAGCCTCTACCAGATTTGAAATTGGCGAAGGATTGATAGGGCAGTCGGTCAAATCTTTAGAAATAGTGTATTTTAATGACTTATCTCCACATAATTTGGTTGTAAAGGCATCTTCTGGAACTGTAAGTGCAAAATCTGTAATTGTAGTGCCTTTGATTTTTAACGAAAAAGCCTACGGAGTTTTAGAATTGCTATTTCTCAACAATCTTGAAGACAAATACAAAGATTTATTGAGTCGTTTGAGTCGTAACATTGCAACGATGTTACAAAGCATACAAAGTAATGCCAAAACCAAAGAGTTACTTGTGTCGTCTATTCAACAAACCGAATCTTTGCAAAGTGCCGAAGAAGAATTACGCCAAAATATGGAGGAAATTCAAGCCATACGTGATGATATAGAACGAAAAAATGAAGATTTGGCGAGCCAAATGGCAGTAACAGAAAGGCTCAAACGAGAAATGGAAATTCGCACAAGCATCATCGACAAAACTACCTTAGTAACAGAAGCAGATATTTATGGTAATATTACCTATGTAAATGAAAAATTTTGCCAAGTAGCAAAATATACACCTGAAGAATGTATCGGCAAGCCACATAGTATTTTGCGACACCCCGACAACCCAAAAGATTTGTTTAAAGACCTTTGGACAACGATAAAATCAGGTAGAATTTTTCAAGGCACTTACCCAAATCGTGCAAAAGACGGTTCTACCTATTGGGTAGAGGCAACTATTGCCCCTGTTTTTGGCGAAAATGGCGATATTATCAAATATATTGGCGTGAGGTATGATGTTACCGAAAGAATAGAAAAAGCCAACGCAGTCAATAGCTTATTGCACCAAGCACAACAAACCACCGAAGAATTGCGGGCTCAAGAAGAAGAATTACGCCAAAATATGGAGGAACTATCCGCAACGCAAGAAGATGTAGAACGTAATAACAGAGAACTTGCCAAACAAATACTGACTGTAGATGCTCTAAAACGTGAAATTGAAACTCGTAATAATATTATCAATAAAACTACACTGGTAACAGAATCGGATATTTATGGCAATGTTACCTACGTAAACGAAAAATTTTGCGAAGTGGCAAAATATACCCCTCAAGAATGTATTGGCAAACCGCATAGTATGTTGCGACACCCTGATAATCCAAAAGAATTATTTAAAGAACTTTGGACAACCATCAAATCGGGTAGAATTTTTCAAGGTACTTACCCAAATCGTGCAAAAGACGGTTCTACCTATTGGGTAGAAGCTACGATTGCCCCTGTGTTTGGCGAAAATGGCGAAATTGTTAAATATATTGGGGTAAGGTATGACATTACAGAAAGAATAGCAAAAGAACAATCTATCCAAGTATTATTGCAAAAAACACAGCAAAATGCAGAAGAAATTAGGGCTCAAGAGGAAGAGTTACGTCAAAATATGGAAGAGTTAGTAGCAACACAAGAGGGAATAACACGAGCAAATAAGGAATTAGAAACGATGATGAAGGCATCAGATGAGTGTCTATTTATTATTGAGATTTCGCCCGACAATACTTTATTGCGTTGTAATGACAAATTTTTGGAACAAACAGGCTATAAAGCAGAAGAATTATTGTTTAAAGACTATAGTAGCTTGATGGACAACGCAGAATGGGCTAATTATCAAGACACTTTAGCTAAGTTGAAAAATGGCGAAATTGTACGCAAAGACGTAAAACGAATTGCAAAAAATAAATCTATTTTGCTTTTAGATGCAACCTATTATCCTGTATTAGACCGTAATAAGCAACTGCTTAAAATATTCAAATTAAGTTATAATTTGGGTGAAAAATTAGCAAAGTATGCAACAAACAAAAAATAAGTAATCTAAATTGCCTAAATAACGTGAACTACGGATTAATTTTAATAATTTTATGTGTATTACTACCTTTGCTACCACTTAGACACTAAGTTTCACTAAGAAATACTTAGTGTTTCTTAGTGTTTCTTAGTGTCTAAGTGGTAGCAAAATTTTACTTTTCTAGTCATCTAAAAGCTATATTTTTATAAAAATAGCATAAAAAACATAATAACTTATTGATTATCAATATTTTAATCCGTAGTTCACGTTATTTAGATGTGTAGATGATGCTACACCTTTATTGCACTACAATTTTTTTCCTAATTTTTAGCCCTTTGTCATTTTGCAAAGTTAGGATATACGTACCCGAAACTGCATTTTGTAAAACAATCTCAAAAGTTTGCATGTCTTGTTTTTGCTTATTTTCGAGCAATAATTCACCAATAATACTGTGTATGCTTGTATGTATAGGCACAAAATTTGGTGGCAATGTTACCGTAATTTTGCCATTGCTTGGGTTTGGATAAATCACTAAATTTTTTGCCAAATCATCTTCTATGCCTGAAATTACCAAATTAATGGTAGAAGATTTTGTAGGGCAGTTGCTACTATCTGTTACCACTACATAATACATTCCATTTGCAACTGCAAGTATTTGATTACTTTTCCATTCACTAAGTACAGTATTATCTTTATACCAAATATATTGCAATTTTCCAGCACTTTGTACCACATGAACCGATAAACTGTCGCCTTTGCGTTGCAAACTGATACGTGGTTTTGGTAAAACTTGCACCAAAACAGGTTTAGACAAAAATACACAGTTATTAATATCTGTTGCTTGTAAGCTATAATTTCCCTCTTGAATAATAGATAATATTTTTTTGGTTTCACCTGCCAAAACAGAATTATTCCTAAACCACTGATAAGCAGTTACTTGCACATTTGCTGTTACATCTGCACTCAACAAGGTATTGATGGTTTCGCCTTCGCAATATCGTGTAGTGCCACCTGCATTTATCGTAATACTTGTTGAGTTTCCACAAGATACTTTTACTATAATATCATAACTTACTAAAGTTAGTTTTTTTGCAATCGTATTTTGTACTTCCAAACGATACACACCTGCATCTGCCAAAGTAATCATGTTATTTGTTAAATTATTCTTATTGGAATTGCCATTAGGCAATGCAAGCCCATTTTTAAACCACTGAAAAGTATTTGCTTTACCGTTTACCGTTTGCAATAAATTAAGGGCTTGGTCGAGAGTAAATAGAATTTCTTGACTTGTACCTATTTTTGCTTGTGGTTCATAAATTGCACCTGCACTATTCAAAATAGGCATACTTGACAAAAGTTCTAAATCTTCAAAATCTAAGAAATTAGAATGCAAAACCATTATTTTTAGTGCATTTAAACGAGTAAACGAAGTTGGTAATGCCGTTAAAAGATTATTTTGCAAGTAAATACTTTCTAATTTAGGCAAATTTCCAAACATATTCGGAATACTTGTAAGCTGATTATTGGCAATCGAAAAAGATTCCAAATTAATTAAAATAGATAAACTTGGAATACTTTTCAAAAAATTATTACTCAAATTTAATATTTTTAGTGTACTTAGTTGGTTTAGCTCTGCTGGAATAGTGGCAATAGCATTATTACTTAGGACTAAGTTTTCTATTTTTGTAAGTTTACTAATGTCTATGTGTATGCTTGTCAAGTTATTGTAAGCAAGCAATAGATTTTTTAGTTCTTGTAATTTGCCAATTTCTGCAATAACTTCGCCTTCTAATAAGTTTTCGCTAAGGTCAAGATATTGCAATTTGCTTAGATTTCCTAAAGAACTTGGAATTTCTCCCGAAATACGATTGCCCGACAAATTTAAGTAAATCAAATTAGATAAAATATTGCTTGTAAGTGGAATAATATTAGGAAGTTTTCCAACTAAATTGTTATCTGCTAAGTTTATGGCAGTAATTTTGTCGCCTGTGATGCTTATTCCATACCATTCTGCAACGGGTTTTGTTCTATCCCATTTATTTTTCCAATTTTGTCCTCCCAAAGCATCATTTAGTTGAATCAATAAAAGAGAATCTGTAGTAGGAATATTTCTACTATTGACACGCAAACGGATAGTTTTTCGTTCTAAAATAAGTTCTGTTCCAATAGCATTACTAATTGTGCAAGCATATATACCTGCGTCAGTGAGTTGCAAGGGATTTAGGGTTAAAGTTGGCAAATTTGCATTGCTAATCGGCTGATTGTCTTTTGTCCATTGGTATCTATTTTGTCCGCCGCCTGTTTTTACGGTCAGTTCCATTTTGGTATTGCTGTAGGCGGTAGTATCTATTTCTGTATTTATTTTTGCTTGGATTTTGTAGTTGAATGTAAAGCCTGCTCCTACAAAAGACTCTACTGAAGCAAAATCAAGGCTATTGTTTCCAATATCCAAATTGCGTAATTTTCGCAAAGCTAAAACTCTGTTGGTCAAAGTTCCACTTAGATTATTGTTAGGCAATAAAATATTTGTAACTCTACCCCCAAAAATACTTACCCCTAAAAATGTAGAAATATCTTTGCTAAAGTCCCATTTTATTTTCCAAAAATCTCCGTTGGTGCTTGTATAAACTGCTCGCAAAACATCTAATTCTTCGGGCAAAATACCTGAAATTACTTGCACAAGTGCTGTTTTCAACAAAGTACGACTACAACCTGTGCGTATATGGGTGGCAGTAATTTCGTAGGTATATCTTCCGACTTGTTGCAAAGTATCTGTAGTAAAATTTAAAGTAGCACGGTTTCCAAGCTGTGCAATGCCGATAAATCTATTGAGAGTACGATTAAACAAACGGTAAGAAACACTATCTTGTGTATTGAGCAAAGAAACAACGGTACTAAAATTTGGCGAAATTTCATCTACTACTACTTGTACTGTCAAAGTGGAATCTATATTTTGCAATGGCGTAACCATTTGGCTACTAAAACTAAAAGATGGCGAAACACATTGGTTAATGCCTTGATAGAGTTGCAAATCTCCAATTCTTTCGGTTACTCCAAGATTTACACGCAATATATTATCTGTTCCCAAAACTAATCCAGAATATTCTGCCCCAAAAACGCCATTGGTACTTAGTTCGTAGCTTTGTCCAACGATGCCGTTTTGGATTTTTACTAATAACTGTCCGTTTGGTGTATTGCAAGACGTTGCTTGTGTAGTAGTTGCCGAAACAATAGTAGGCAATGGTAGTGCATTATTCAAAATAATAATTGGATTTGGACTCACAAAACTCGCCGAAGTACAACTTGCAAATTGGTCAAAAACTTTGGTATTATTAAAAGTAGTACTACTTATATTAGGAATAAGTATAAAAAACCCTGTTTGACTATTTTGTAAAGCTAAATTTGTGTATTCATAAATTCCGTCTCCATTGGTATCTACATTAAACAAATTTCCAATATTCGTATTAGTAGTTAAATTAATACGTACATCAGTCAAAGAGCCTGCACAAGTTTGGCGGGTGCTTTGGGTGGTAATACCTGTAATGGTGGTTGAACAGAATAACGATGGTATGCTAAATTCAGAAGTATTAGAAGCTACCAAATCTTGTATGTTTGCAGTTACAAAATCGGTTGGACTAATGGCAGGCGACAAAGTAGGTAACAAGGTAATAGTTGTACTCCAAACTCCTGCAACTACATTAATATTTGCTTGTCCGAGATAGTCTTTGCCTTCTACTAAATCGGCATTTCCGCCTACGTCTGCTGAAGTGGTACGGTAAAAATAAAATAAATGTGTACCATCTGCAATCACGACTGTACCCGACAAAGCTACTTGTGTTGCAGAAAGAATAGAGGCAGAGGTTATTATAGGTGCTGCTTGTCCGTTGTTGCCTTGCTGTGCCAATGGCAAAGTTAAATTGAGGTCTATGCCTTTAGGATTTGGAGTAGTAGTTCCACCATTTGCATAAATGGCATTTTCTCCAATACGATTTGCAAAACCTGATGAAATACTAATACCCTGTAAACCATTATTTCTAATAATATTGCTATATAAGGTATTAAAAACTCCCTGTATTTTAATAGCAACTCCTGCGGTGTTTTGAATTACATTAGAAGATATAGTATGTTTGGAAACGACAGAAATTCCATCTCCATTATTGGCATTAGCTAATGGAGTTGTTTTATCTTTTAATGTACCTAAATAATTTTCGTTGATAGTATTATTTGTAATACCACTTGGCGACAAGCAAGTAATGGCTGTAATGTTGGTTTTGTTGATAACATTGTTATCTATGTTCAAAGTTATTACTCCAGATTCTGCAACAATACCAAATTCGGTAGTATTATCTGCTACTTCATCTATCAAAGATTTCATTCCTATATTATTAAAAAATATGCTATTTCCAGACGAGGAATTTGGATAAGACAAATAAATAGCTACATTTTTGTTGTTAGAAATGGTATTTCCTGAGCCAAAATTTCCGACAAAACTATTGGTTATGGCTACCGAACTTTCCAAACTAACGCCAATATCATTTGGGAAAGGACTATCATTGCGGGTAATTCCTATTAAATTATTATTGTCTATGGTAACTGCATTTGCTGCTACTAAAATTCCTTTGCCTGAACCTGTAACCGTAGTTCCTGCAACTGTTATTGGGGTAGAGTTGCTTGCCCCACCAATTACATTATTTTGGATATTGCTATTATCTGCCCCTGCTTGCAAACTAATTTGTTGGGCAGAAACAGTCTGTAAAGGTATATTTCCTGTAACATCAGTTCCAAAATTATTATTCAATATTTCAACAGATTTTACTGAAGATACGCCAATAAAAGTAGATACCATTGTATTATTGGTAATCTGTAATAGAGAGGTTGCTGTTGCTACGTTATTGATTACAATACTTGTACTATTTGGCAAAGCAACTGTGCCTGTTTTATCTACTCCTATTTTGTTATTGTTGATGGTCGAAGTGCTGCTTGTGCCTGAAGCTGACCAGTTAATAGCTGTATTATTGTCCGAAAAAATCTGTGTGTCTATATTTGTCCCTGCTGCATTTGCATTGACTATGATACCTGTAGTATTTGCATATTGTCCTGCTGCAAGTCCTATAAGTTTTGCATCTGCATTTTTGTTTAAACCAAAAATATTATTTGCAAAATCTGTTGTATTACTTAAGGGGCTGTTTAGATTTAATCCTGTTATATTTCCAGAAATGGTATTATTGATAATTTTTAGTCCTCCGTGTTTTGCACCTACTTGTATTCCTATGCTATTGAGTGTTGGTGTAGATGTGGTATTTGTTGGTATTTTCAAGCCTGTTTCGTCTGTTCCTATCAAATTATTAGCAATGGTAATATTGCTTGGAAAGAATAAAGTGTTTGCAATAATATCTATGCCTGTAGAATTTGCTGAAATGATATTGCCATCTGTAGCCAACGAGCCACCAATAAGAATATTTAATAGATTATTACTTACTTGTATGCCTTGTTGCGTAGGCATTGCCAAACTGCCTGTCGTATTTACACCAATACGATTACTTTGAATAGTTATATCACTATCTACCATATAAATACCTTGATTTCCACAATCTGCAATGACATTATTTTTGATAACAGAGCCTATTGTACCTGCTTGCAAAGAAATACCTTTTGCATTAATAGCATTGCCTGTTCCTAATCCAGTTAAAAAACCAGTTCCTGCGGCATTTGTACCAATTTTATTATTTTGAAAATTTTGTAGTGGAGATTGTGCAACTACGCCATCATTATTTCCCGAAATGGTATTTGCTTTGATAATTGTGCCTATAATATTATTCAAAACAGTAATTCCTACGCCTGTATTGCGAATTACTCCTAATCCATTGGCAGTTGTTCCTATTAAATTACTATCTATGGTGGTGCTACTTGTTCCTGTTTCTAAAGTAATAGCATCTCCATTGCCCGAAACTACATTTTTTTGGATAGTGCAAGTGGTGCTTGTTCCACGAACAATAATACCTGTTCCTGAATTTCCAAGAGCCGAAGTACCATTTGGGTTTGTACCTATATAGTTATTTTGAATAGTAACGCCATTCGTGTTTATAATTTTAATTCCCTCTATATTACCCGAAATAATATTAGGCAAAGCAGGAGAAAGGCTGCCTATCACTAAGTTTGTACAAGTGCTATTTATCAAAATTCCTGTTCCATTTCCTAAACCTGTATTACCATTAGCATTTGTGCCAATATAATTGCCTGTGATTACGTGAGCATTGTCTTGTATGCCACTTAAATCTATACCCATATTGCCTGCCCCTACGATAGTGTTCCCTGTAATAACAAGACTTGCTGTAAGTGGCGTAGTGCTATCTGCATTCGTAATAATACCATTTGCAACTCCTATTGTTGTTGTGCCATCAGTTTTTACGCCTATTTTGTTATTTGTTATTTGCACAGGTTGTATAGCACCTAACAGAAACCTTCCAACCACAATACAAGCTGAAGATGCTCCAATGACATTGTTATCTATAATTAAAAAATTATTTGTTGAGATGCTGGGCGTAGTAGATGTATTACCTGTACGTATTCCATTGGTACTTAGTAGGATAGTTTCATTGGTATCATTAGCCAAACCTATACGATTTTCAGTAATAAGCATAGCATTTGGAAGTAATGTGCCATCATCAATGGCAATAGCATCTTGTGAATTGCCTGCAATACTATTTTTTCTTATGATGATTCCTGTAATAGCACTTGGGTTTGTTGCTGAAGGTCGTATAAAAATACCTTGAAAATTTGGTCTTGCTTCAGGCACATTTAAGGTATTATACTGCCATCCTATTTGATTTTCTTCGATAGTTACATTTTTGTCATCACTAAGATAAATACCGCTAGATTTATTGACAATTACATTATTTTTAATAGTTAAACCATCAACACTTCCAAAGTTATAAATCCCATTGCTATTTGATGTTATTGCTTCTCTTGTTACACTTTCTCCTATTACATTAGCAATAATTGCGGTATTAGTAGTTGCTACAGTACCAAAGTTAAAGAAAATGCCTCCATTTTTGGCAGCTAAAAAATTATTTTTGCCCACATCGCCAATACTTGTATTGCTTGCCCCATTATCTATAAAAATATCAGCAAAATCATTGTAGATAGTTGCCCCACCATCAGTTCCATTTTCATTTAAGCCAAAATAATTATTATAAATTTTCGTTTGGCTAATATTTGGTGAAATAGAGATGCCATAACCACAGTTTTGAAATACATTTAAACCATTAAAAAGTGGTGAACTTACATAATCTCCAATCGTTACATTATTCGCATTGACAACGATACCATTACTACTAAAATTTACCCAATTTAACCCCAAAATTTTACTATTGTGAGCTGGTGAGATAATATTTAAGCCTGTTCCAGCATTTCCTGTTCCTTTTGCAATAATAACACGAGAGTTTGCTGCAAGCATATAATTTGGTTGTGTAGTTGCATCAATAATAGCTGGAAGTGCTAAGCTGGGATTAAAATTTACTGTAATTGTATTATTGGGAGAAGGAATATTAAATTTTATTTTTTTGACTATTGTATTGCCTAAATTAGTCGTTGTATTTACACCTGCTAAAGCCGCCCCAAAAGAACCTGTTGCACTTGCCCCATTATTATTCACTACCCAAAAAGTCCCAAATTCGTAAGCACCTATATCTTTGTTAGTCCCTAATAAATCATCGCCTCTTTGGTCTGTTTCACCTGCCACAACAGCAGTTCCACCTTCAATAGCAACATTTCCTGAACTTGCAACCAAAGCGTGGGTTTGGGTTATGCCACCATTGTTGGCAAGAGTAGATGAAATAATATTGGCTATATTAGCAGAACTAACAATTTGGCTTGTGGCAGTTGTTAAACTTCCATTGGTACTTGTAAACAATAGTTTTTGAGAACCAATATCTACGTTAGGCGTACCTGTCAAATAACGTATATCTACAGTATTGGCAAGAAATAATGAATTTTGAAGTTGTGTAGGCGTAAAAGTTGGTAAAATAGCTAAGCCCGCAGCATTTATATTACTTACTACACTTATATTATTTAGTTGAAAGTTGGAATTATTCAAATACATGCCAGCACCATCAATATTAGCAAAACCAGTTGTATTTTGAATTTGATTACCCGAAATGGTACTATAATCCATTGCTAAATTGCCAGAAGCATGAAAAATACCTGCCCCTGCCCCAGCACTAACAAAACTAGTATTGGTTACAATATTTTTACTAATTGTACTACGTAAAATCGTTAAACTATTTGTATTATAAATTCCGCCACCAGCTACCAATGTTCTAGGACTTAGATTTGTTGCAGTATTATTTTGTATTTGACAATCTACTATTTTTAAAACACCATTGTTTAAGATGCCAGCCCCGTTGCCATCAACATTGCCATTTTGTATTTTTAGGTTATTGATAGTAACATTTCCATTGGTTATTTCCAAAATTCTAAAGGCACCAGCCATAATATCCCTACCAAGTGCATAATTTCCGCCATTAATTACTAAGGTTGCACCATTTGTGTTATTAATAGGAGTCAATGCAGTAGTTAATACAATACTATCTGCAAAAGTAATGGTAAAACTTCCCGAAGTGGCAATATTGTAGTTTGTTATGACACTTTCTAATGAAGCCTGTGTGTTTACTGTTTGTCCAAAAGTTTTAAAACAACTCAAAAAGAGTAGTAGAGAAAGTAAAAAATATTTTTTCATAACTTTATGTATAATAAAAATAATAATTTTAGTGATTTGAAATTTTAGATAAAATAAATACCTACTTCATGTATGTAATAAAGTAGATATAAATTATATATTGTTACCAAAAAAATAAATATTATTAGCATTTTAAAATGCTAATAATAAAGTGATATAAAAATAGAGAATATTATTATCTTTGTAACAAAGATAGAACAAAATATGCAAAAGAAATTTAATACTACAGGAAATTGCTATGCAGACAAGCATTATATGATGGATAATAGCAAAAAGATAGCAAAAGTATATGCGTTGGTTGCCGAAGGGCATTATTTTTCGATAAACCGTCCTCGTCAATATGGCAAAACTACCACCCTGTTTGCAATAGAAAATCAGCTGCAACACACAGATATATATTTGCCAATTAGGCTTAATTTTCAAGGCATAGACCAAAAATGGCACGAAACAGATGCTGCTTTTGCACAAATGT
>JBIKRY010000118.1:0-13287 GCA_044348925.1 Bernardetiaceae bacterium | reverse complement strand
TTTACTTCTTTGGCATACGCCTTGACCATATTTTTCTGGGCATCTTTGACCAACCAATGTGTCAAATGCCCTTGGTCTTGCATAGGTCGTTTTTTTACGATTGCCCAATAGGTTTTTTGCACTTCTCGTGCTTGAAACATTGCATTCATTCTTTCTAATGCTTTGGAAGTTTTTGCCAAAACAACTAATCCACTTACAGGTCTATCTAAACGATGCACTACACCACAAAAAATATTCCCCGTTTTTTGATATTTTTCTCGCAAATAATTTTTTGCGTGTTCAGCCAAAGGCATATCACCTGTTTCATCACCTTGTGCCAACATACCACTTGGTTTATTAACAAGCAATAAATGATTATCCTCATAAATAATATTCATAGTATTATTAGTTTTATTACAAAATTACTACATTTATTTTCTTTTACAATTTTTTTCATTTCCATCTTATTTTCTTATTATTGTATCTCTAAAAACCATTAAAATTACTTTGCCATGAAATTTATCATATTCCAATTAGTTTGCCTATTTTTCTCTTGCTTTTCTTTTGCACAAGTGCATCAGTTGCGTTTTGCACCACAAAAAGACAAAAATTACACTGTAATTTTAAAAACTAAACTTGCTTTTGGTACTTCAGGAATGGGAGATTCGAAGGATACAAAAAACGATATGATTGTGTATATGTCCACTGTAAGCAAAAATATAGCTAACAACGGACAAGTAAAAATGGACTGCAAAGTTAGCAAAGTTACCGCCATTGTACAAATAGACAAAGAAAACCTACCTTATAACTCGGAAATTCCAAATAAAAATCCAAAATTGAATAATTTTGACGAGAAAATTCGCAAATTTCTTAACATTCCTTTTGTGATGTATTTTTCAGCACAAGGCAAATTTATTAGTTCCGAAGGTTTGCCCGAAGGTACAGAGTTTATCCGTAATTTTCGTTTTGCTACTATTTTACCCGAAAAACCTGTAAAAATAGGAGATTCTTGGACAGAAAATATCGAAGATACCACCAATGGTATGACCATAAAAAGTGTAATTACCTACAAATTAGAAAAAGTAATCAATAATGAAGTGCATATTTCGTATTTGGGAGATATGGAATTGATGGGAATGAATAATGCAAAAGCTATGAAAGGTACTGCAATTTTGGACAAAACAACGGGCTGGACAAAAAACTCGAATGGTACGGCAAATATGGAATTAGATTTGAAGTTTATGAAAATGTCGGTGCAATCTGAAGTTGCCTATGAAAGCAAATAAATTGCCAATAGATGCTATGCAAGAATGTATCAATAGAATAGTTTTATGATAGAAATTACATAGCATCTATTATTTTTATCTTTCTTCTTCGTCTTGTATTTGATTATGATAGAAAGCAGTATCACTAATGACCATTGTTCCCGATAAACTATCATGCCAACCAATAGGGTTGGTGGTAAAATAAGAAATAAAGTCGATAGGAATGCAACGAGCCAAAGTTCGTCCAATAATATTTTTTAATGGTGGTCGTAGCCCTGTAGTTCTGGAAACAACCTTTGTTTTGGTAATCATTTTGCCTATAGTCTTTCCCATCATAACTTCCAAAACAATATAATACGCAAAAGGAAGTACATAGATAAGTACCTGAAAAATATTTTTAAGCAAACCAATATTATTTACATTATTAATATCTAATAATTGTGCCACTAATTCGCTAACAAATCCCCAAATACCTGCGAAAGTGAACATAAAAATGGCTATAAAAAACATATCTAAGCAAATATTTAGTATTCTACTGACTGCGGTTGCAGGTTCAAGTAGTGAGGGCAATAATTCACTTTTGTTGAGTAAAGATTTATTTTCCATAAAAGTTTTAAGGTTAGGAATTTATTACATACAAACTATCTGATTCTATGCTTACATGGATAGAAATATTTTTTGGCATAGCTACTTGTTGGGTTAAAATTAGTAAAATATCTTTATATTGTATGACAACTTCGTAATATTCCCCTAAAAAAATACACTCTTTTATTTTTGCATTTGCTTTGTTGAGCCTATCTATTTTGATTGCGTGGTTTGGAATAATTACAAATTTTTCTGCATCTTGTTTTGCATATTTTGGAAGTAATAGACGTATATTTTTGTAAGCTACAATATTTCTATGTCCTACTAAATTTGCAATATATTTATTTTTTGGGGCTTGGTAAATTTCTTTTGCGTTGGCAAGTTGCACCATTTCACCGTTTTGCATAATGGCAAGTTTTTCTGCCAAATAAAATGCGTCTTCTATTTCGTGGGTTACTAATATAGCAGCAATGCCTGATTTTTGCAAAATTTCTTTGATTTCTCTGCGAAGTCGTAGTTTCAAAGGTCTATCCAAATGCGAAAAAGGCTCATCTAACAATAACAAATCGGGTTTGTCTGCCAAAGCCACCGCCAAAGCCACTCGTTGCAATTCGCCACCTGATAGTTCATTGGGGTATTTATCGGCAAGTTTTTCGAGATTGCACCACTGCAAAAGTTGCTCGATACGTGCCTGTTGCTCATCTTTTGGATACAAACGCAAAGGATATGCAATATTTTCATAAATTTTGTGTCTTGGCAATAAATCAAAATCTTGTTGTACCAACTTTATACGTTTGTGTCCACGCACAAGACTATATGCAGAGCCAAAAATTTGTTTTTGATGTAAAAAAACAGTGCCACTATCACTATCTTCCATGTTTGCTATAATTTTCAACAAAGTTGTTTTTCCGCTACCACTTTCGCCTACAATCGCAAGTATTTCTTTTGCTTGCAAAGAAAAAGACACATTTTTAAGAGCAAATTGTGTTTGATTGGGATACGTTTTGCAAATAGATTGCACTGCTAACATTGCTAATTTTTGTTTAAATTTTGGTAATATTCTATGGCTTTGCGAACTTGTTGGTGGTCTTCTAATAATTTTTTTGCAATATTTTCAGAAACTCCTAATTCATTTACAAGCATTTTAATTCCTCTGTCTATGAGTTTATGGTTACTAAGCTGCATATCTACCATTTTATTGCCTTTTACTTTGCCTAATTGAATCATTACGGCTGTAGAAATCATATTTAGCACCAATTTTTGTGCTGTTCCTGCTTTCATACGGGTGCTTCCTGTAACAAATTCTGCTCCTACAATAATTTCTATTGGATAAGCTACTGCTTTTGCAATCGGCGAATTTTCGTTACAAACAATACAAGCAGTTGTCAAACCATATTGTTTTGCCATTTCCAAACCTCCTAATACATACGGTGTTTTGCCTGATGCTGCAATACCGAGTAAGGTATCTTTGGAGCAAGGTTGGTAGATTGCCAAATCTTGCCATGCTTGCTGGGTATTGTCTTCGGCAAATTCTACGGCTTTGCGAATTGCAGTATCACCACCTGCCATCAATCCAATGACCATATCGGCAGGCACACCAAAAGTAGGAGGGCATTCCGAAGCATCTACAATGCCTAATCTGCCACTGGTGCCTGCTCCAATATAAAACAATCTACCGCCATCTTGCATCTTTGCTACTATTTGCTTTACCAATATTTCTATCTTGGGAATTGCTTTCTCAATAGCAAAAGGCACAGTTTTATCTTCTTTGTTGATATTTTGGAGTAGTTCTTCGACAGACATTTTTTCTAAGTCTGTGTAATAAGAGTCGGATTCGGTGCTAATTTGCATAAAAATTTAAGGAATAGGTGGTTTTACTTTGCAATATCTTTCACAAAGATATTGTAAAGTATTTTAGTTACAAATATAGGAGGGGTAGCAATTAGTTTGTTTCTGAAATATTTGTAACTAAAATCATGTATGAAACAAATTTATTTTATCAACACCATTTTTTGCGTTGCTATTTCGCCGTTTGCATATAAAGAGCAAAAATAGATGCCTGATTGCCAATTTGCAGTTTGTAAAATCAATTCTTGTGAAGTTTCAGCATTGGCTATTACTTCTGTTCTATACATTTCTATCCCTAAAACATTGCGAATAACCAAAAATCCATGTAAGTTTTGAGGCAAAAAGTAACGAATTGTGGTAGTTTCTGCAAAAGGATTTGGCATATTTGCTTGTAAAACAATATGTTTTGGATTTTCTACTGCCCTTATTTCTGTATTTGTTTTAGGATTTGCTGATGTATTTTCTGCAATTTCCTTTCTTGCCGAAGATACATAGATATTTGGATTTGCTAAAATTGTAACAGGCAATAAAATGACATTTTTTGCTATCACAATTTTTACAAAATAGTTCCCTGATGCAAGTCTTTGATAAATAGGCAGTTGCACTTGACAAATAGCTATATTTGATGACTTACTTAAATTTCTCAAGGTATCAATTGGCGAAGCCAACGCACCGTTTTCGTCTACCAAATAAGCTATTGGTTTTAGTTTGCTTTGTAATTGTGCATAAAATAAATTTGCTGTAATCTTTTCGCCTGCCACATAACTCGGTTTTGCTAACCAAGCCTGATAATTGATGTTTTCAATAGTGGTTTTTGCACTTGAAAGTGTATCTTTTACCAAACTTTGTAAAGCTGCTTCCATAGGATTAGGGTCTTCATACATACAATCTCCGCGAGAGACGGTAATCTGCCAAGTTTGTTCACCGCACTCATTACTTATAATAGCCTTTAAAGTTGCTCTACAATCTTTTTTTATCATTAATAAAACAGTATTGTCACTTGTAGATAAAATGCTTGTGCATTTGGGACTATTGACAATAATTTCAGAGTCATTGTTATAATGTCTCATATTTGATAAAACCCAAGTAACATCCCATCCTGTTGGCAAAGCACCATTATTGTAAACAATGGCATAAGATTGATATTCATAACAAGGACTTAGAGATAAATCCTGAATAATACTACAATTTACAGGCAAACCTACCCAAATATTTTGTGCCCCTGAATAAGAAGAGCCACAAGCCGTAACAGCTTGCACCCAAACGATATGATTTCCATCACTTGCACTTGGTAAAACTTGTACCCATACTTGCTTTGCACCCAAATTATTGCCTAAACCATCTGCACCTAAGTTGATAAATCCAGAAGGCAATGTCCAAATATATGAAATAGCATCAGCATAATCTCCCAAAATACTTAGCAATACTTTGTCTTTTCCTGCGGTTTTGCAAAATACTTTTGTATCATTTGGCATAGTAGGAGAGCCACTTTGTCTAACAATGCTATTGCTTATATAATCTTGATTACAAGCTGTGGACAAAGGTTTTACTTTAATTTCTCCTATAATAGAGCCACTTGTGCATCTTATTTGGGCTTCTGGTACATCTGTAATATTAGTTGAATTGGGTACTGCATTGGTCAAAGTCATGCCTGCGGGCAACTGCCACTGAAAACGACTGATACCTGCGGCATCCACACGAACACTAAATTCGGTGGTAGTACAACCAATTTCGATAGGGCTTTGAAAAAACGCAATGGGCTTAAAAGGTTTCATGATAACGTCTTTCACAACGGTCTGAAAACTGACATTATCTATGTTTTCGCAATTTGTAAGGACGCAAGAAATACGAGGCTGACTGCTACTATTGTTCCATTTTACCCGAATACTATCTGTAAAATTTGCAAAACCGAAGGGCAGTGTAACAGGTGCAACAGTATTGTTATAGTCTATAAAACTGCCACCAACAACAGACCATGTAATAGCACAACCATAAGGTGTGGCAGCATCTACTTTATAGGTGTTGATATCACCTTCGCAAGAAAGAGAATCTCCTTTGATTTTGGGAGAGGCAGGTAGGCAACTTTTACAAACACAGTCTTCTGTACGACCACCTGCAGCAGGCCAAAAGGCTGTTCGTGCATTTTTAATATAAAGCCACATACGCCTGATTTGTCCTTCGGTAAAGTGTGTAACACAGTTATCATTGTCATTATAGCCCATAAAATTCTGAGCAGAAATTATTTTTTTTGTAAAAGCACTACCTTTACAAGTTAAAGCACTATCACATTGAGCAGGATGATAAAATCTTTCTGTATCTGTTGGCGGAGTATCGCAAACTTCATCACCAAAATAGGTACAGTTTGATTCAGTACAAGAACTTCTTTGTTCTGGTTGAAGATTCCAAGTATGCCATAAACCCAAATAATGACCTACTTCATGTATCAATGTTCTACCTCTATTCAATATTGCTTCACCATCACCAAAGTATCGCACATCTATCACAATACCATCACCACCTCCAGGTCTTGAAGTAGAGAAAGGATAATTATTTATCCCATAAACTCCTGTTGGTGGAAAAGAAGAATATCCTTTGGGCTTGCCTCCAAAATCTGTTACCCAAATATTAAGATATTCGGTAGGTTTCCATGTAGGAGATGCTTTTTTGAGCCTTTTATCAACATTAATTACCATATCGTCATCACTTGTTGGATAAAAATTTTCATTTGTAGCTACTCGTACAATGCCACTTGTTGGAAAAAAGTAAGGATTCACCTTAGCTAAACAAAATACAATATTAGAATTAGGAACATTCTTTTTTAGCTGTCCTGCAAAACCTTGATTTAGTATAGCTAATTGCTTGTCTATTAAGGCTTTAGTTACATTTGACCCTTGCCCAATAGCATCTGCTGTTTTATGTATGATATGAAACACTACAGGAATTCTTATCTCTATTTCCTCTGGTCTGCCTCCTCCTAATTCTCCTTTATCCATACTTATCAAATATTGATATTTTAAGTTGTCGTGCAATAGCTTCAACTCTGGGTTTTCTGTTAAATGTTTTTTATACAGTTCTTCTCCGCAACTTTCCTTTTGGGCAAAAGCAATATAGTTAAGAAATATTAATAATAGTGTACAAATTAAATTTTTCATGGTTAGTTATTTTTTGGGTGAAAAGTCAAAAGTTCTTTGGTCTTCATAATGGGCAAGTGGTGGACGTAAATATAAATGCTCAAAGTCTAAACGAGTTATTTTACTATAGTTATTTATTTGAAACATCAAGTAACATGAAGCCGTATTTTCTATATATGTATCACTCAATAATTGTAATTCAGTACTATAAGTACAACCTTCCACACTATCATTATCACATAAATAATTTTCTTCCCATGTGTCTCTAAATTTCCAAGTACCTTTTATATAACCTACACCTTTCTGTATTTTAGGGTCTATACGAAATATAAAAGTGTGATTAGGATAGAAAGTGATACCAAAAGTATCTTTTTGTGTGTAATAATTGGTTCTACTTACTACATCTAAATGCCATTCTCTGCATAAGGCTTCTTTCAGTGTTTTTTGCTTAGGCTTATTTTGTGCTGCAAGATTTTCTTCTCTGCCACAAGCACAAAGGCAGGCAAGGAGTAGCAAGAGCATACTTTTTTTGAGTGTATTCATAAAATTGTTTTTAGGTTTTAAAAATTTGGTGCAAAGATAGCAGGAAAATGTAAGTTTTTTTTTAGAAAAAAGAAAATTACGACTTATACAGGAATTCTTATCTCTATTTCCTCTGGTCTGCCTCCTCCTAATTCTCCTTTATCCATACTTATCAAATATTGATATTTTAAGTTGTCATGCAATAGCTTCAACTCTGGATTTTCTGTCAAGTGTTTTTTATACAGTTCTTCTCCGCAACTTTCCTTTTGGGCAAAAGTAACATAGCTAAAAAGCAATAATAATAAGGTATAAATTAAATTTTTCATGGGTTATTATTTTTTAGGTGAAAATTCAAAATATCTTTGGTCTTCATAATGAGCAAGTGGGGGTTTTAACCATAATTCTTTATCATTCAAATATCCTATTTTACTGTATCTGTCTTTTTGAAACATATACAGACAATAACCCGAATTTTCTATATAAGTATCACTAAGTAATTGCAATTCTGTACTACGTGTACAGATATTATCATCACTGCTATCACAAATATAATCTTCTTCCCATGCATTTTTAAATTTCCAAGTACCTTTTATATAACTTACGCCTTTCTGTTTTTTAGGGTCTATACGAAGTATAAAAGTGTGATTAGGATAGAAAGTAATACCAAAAGTATCTTTTTGTGTGTAAATATCCGTATTTTGCATTTTATCTAAATGCCATTCTCTGCATAAGGCTTCTTTCACTGTTTTTTGCTTAGGCTTATTTTGTGCTGCAAGATTTTCTTCTCTGCCACAAGCACAAAGGCAGGCAAGGAGTAGCAAGAGCATACTTTTTTTGAGTGTATTCATTTATTTTGTGATAAAAGGTTAGGGAAATAATTATAGACTTTATTTTTTATTTGTAAATTATTGGTAATCAAGGAGTTATAGAAAAATAAAGTTTATACTACAAAACTTACTAATCTTTAAGATTTACATTTATTTTTGAGATTTTCCTATTTTCTAAGCAACTCTGTATGTTATGCTTCTTTGTTTATTGGCAGATATATTTTAAAAGTAGTTCCAATATTTACCTCACTTTCTACTTCTATTTTTCCGCCCTGCATTTCTACTTGCGTTTTCAAAATATACAGATTAATACCTTTTCCATCAATATTTGGGTGAAACCGTTTATATAATTTAAACAAGTTTTCTTTTTGCGTTGCTATATCTATTCCCAAACCATTATCTCGAATACTAATACAAATAAATTTGTTTGCGGTGCTTGTCTGGATAAAAATAGAGGGAACACTATTTTTTCGTCTAAATTTGATGGCATTGGTCAATAAGTTGGAAAGTAAATGGTGAATAAAAGTTTTGCTGGCAACAATCGTGGGATTTTGCCCAAAATCATATTGTATATTTGCACGACATTGTTGAATTTGTGTTCGCAAATTCTCTAAAATAGGTACTAATACCTCCTCAAAATGTATAACTTGTTTATCTTCGCTTACAATTTGTGTTTCAGATAGAATTACATTCAAATCTTTTACTACATTATCTAATTTGGTAACTGAAGTTTGCAACATTTCTAACCATTGCTGGAGGCTTGTATCTTGGTATTTTTCCATTTCCAATAAATTTACCAACCCTAAAATAGTTGCTACAGGCGACCTTAAATGATGTGAAACGACATAGCTATAATGTGCTAACTGCTTGTTTTGGTTAATAAGTTCTTCGTTGATTTTTCGCAAATGTTCTTCTGTTTCTTTTCTTTCGGTAATATCCATCTGCCCAACGACCACTGCCGTAACTTGTTGCTGTTCGTCCACCACAGGTGCATACATCACCTCTGTCCAACGATTGCCTGTGAGAGTTTTTACTTTTCTTTCGGTTCTAATAGTTTGTCCTTTTTTGGCATTCGCAAAATTTCGTATAAATCCTTTTTTCAAATCTTCGGGAATATATTGTAAGATATGTGTACCTATAGTAAGTTTCCAACCAAAATATTGATAGATTTTTTGAATGGTTTTGGCATCTGCCAAAATTACTTTTCCTTCTGTATCTACCAAAATAGTAGATTGCAAACTGTTATCAATCGTAGTTTGTAGATTGCGGCTTATTTCTTTGATTCTATTTTCTGCTATTTTGCTTTCTGTAATATCTCTACTTACATTATATACCGAAATTATTTTGCCATTAGATTGTATAGGTGAAAAATAGGTTTCATAATGTCTAATCCCAAATGCCTCGTTTGGATAGTGCAATATTTGGTAAGAAATTGTATTTCCTGTTGCAAATACATATTCTAATGCCTCTTGTGCTTTTTGTTTTGCTTCTTGCTCCTTAATGAGTGTAATAAAACTTGTACCAATTAATTTTTGTTCTTGTTCTGCTGTTCCATAAGGTAGATGAATAAACTCTATTGTATGTTTGTTGCTAATACATACTACTACATCTGGTGATGCCTTGAGCAAGGTTTTATAATAAATTTCTCGTCTTTCTATTTCATTTTTTAGCTCAACAGTATGTTCCAAAGTTTGTCGTATTTCCTCCTCACTGCTAATGAGTTCTTCGTTTATCATCTGCAATTCTGCAATGAGGTGTTTATTTTCGTGTTGTTCTTTTTTATGTTCTGTAATATCTCTTACAATACGTAATATTTGGTTTTGTGCATAACGTACTGCCCTCGATTCATAATAGTGTATTTCGTTATTAATAGTTAAATTATATTCCAAAGACACTGTTTTTCCTGTTTGCAATACTTTTTTGTTGCTATCTAACAAAAGTTGTATAACTTCTTGAGGCATTTTCGAATCTTTGATATTAGAACCAATAATTGTTTGGCTGTCTATAAACACTTTTCCGTATCCACCGCTAAAATCCATATAATCTCCTCTTTCATTCATCACAAAAATCATATCAGAAATAGCTTGTAAAATGGCATTTTTACGAGATTCTTCGGCTATACTTCGTTCTTCGGCTTGTTTTTTCTTGCTAATATCTCTAATTATTTTTAAGGCTTGTTTTTGAGTATAGCGTACTGTACGACTTTCATAGTGAAATACTTGCTCACCAATTTCCAATTTATATTCCGAAAACTGTATTTTGCCTGTTTCCAAAGCTATTTGATTATCTTGAAGCCAAATATTTTTGATACTTTGTGGCACTTGTGCCTGTGCAATATTTGACCCAAGTGCATAACTAAATGCCATTGTATTTTCATAATTACCTCGCAAATCTGTAAAATCCCCTTTTTCATTCATCAACAAAATCATATCGGGAATTACTTTTAGAATCACTCTTTTGTATGTTTCGGCTAATTTTATACGGACTTCGGTTTTTTTGCGTGCAGTAATATCACGTACCAAACGAATTACCAAATTTTCAGAATATTTTATTGCTCGCGATTCATAATAATTAATACCTATAGGAGTGTTTAAAGCATATTCTATCAGTTGGACTTCGCCTGTTTCAAAGGCACGTTGATTGTGGTCTATAATTTGTTTAATAATTTCGGTAGGTAATTGCCCTTCTTTAATATTTGTACCAATATTTTCGAGATTGCTATACCAATCTTTTTCGTTGGCTTGGTGGTCTATATAAACTCCTTCCTTATTCATAATAAAAATATGGTCGGGAATTGCTTTAAGAATAGCATTTTTTTGGCTAACCTCTTGTTGCACTTTACGTTCTGCTTCTGGCAAGGCAAAACTGACCTCTTTTTGCAAAAAAGTTAGCTCATTTAGCTTAAGTTTTAAACTTGCATTTTCGTTTTGCAAGGTTTGATAGGCTGCTTGTAATTCTTCGTAAGTCATGCGTTTTGTTACGAATAGTATAATTAAATGCGTATAAAAATAAGTAATTGTAAAGTTTAAATTCTAAGTTCTAAATTATTTAACTATTTGGTTATCAATAATTTAGCAATAGATATACTCTAAAATAATTACTACTTACTACTGAATATAAATATTATAGCTTATTTTCAAGCCATTCCTTAGTTTCAAATGTAAAAAATATTTTTTAGCTATCCAAATAGCAAATAGAGTTTATCAATAATTCTAACAAACACTTATCTTTTGGAGATACTTTGCTATAATTACCGATAAACCCTATATTTGCTAACTTATTGTTAGATTTTGTGCTAATTTTCTATCTGCAAAAATCTTCTTTTGCATTTTTACTATGCAACGTAGATTATTTATACGTCCTTCTATTGCATACAAAATTTATGTATTTCTGTTACATCTTGTGTGCTAATCCGTAAAAAATATACACCTTTTGCCAAAAAATCAACTTTTAGATTTATATTGGCATCTAATTTCTCAAGCATAGTTTCATATTTTACGATGCCTTGCAAATCTGTAATTTGTATTTGACATGGTTCTTCAATAGCTTGTGCAAGCTGAAAATAGATATGATTTTGTGTAGGATTTGGAAAAATGGTTTTAATTAATTTTTGCATTTTCCCTTTGTTAATTGCAATAATTTTGGAATAGCTAAAAGCATTGTCTTTGTCTATTTGTTTTATTTTGTAATATCCTATGCCTTCATTACTAAAATTATGGGTAAAAGAATACTCATTTAGGCTAATTTTGTTAGCTGAAGATATTTTTCCCAAACTTGTATAGTTTTTTTCGTCTGTGCTATATTCTATTTCGTAGTTATTTGTGTTAATCTCGTTAATCGTTTTCCATATTAATTTTACAGATTTCTGTTCCAAAATTCCATAAAAATCTATCCAAGTAACAGGTAAAGGCAACAAGCAAGATACACAACTCGAAGTAGCAGAGCCAAGACCACCAGTAGGAGGAAAACCTGTTGTAGGACCACAATATCGCAAACCTGCACTCGAAGATAGGGGATTGGTCATTTGTGCAGTACCTGCTACATTAAAATTTGCACAAGAACCGGGTGCTACACAAAAAGAGTTGGCAGTATTATTTGCTGATAAATTATTGATATTTAGCGTGGCATTATTGCCCATGTTTATCGAATTTGTTCCAGAATTAACCGTTAAGTTATTCAGATTCATTGTGCCTGTGTTGTTAATAATATTGGTGCCACTATTCAAAGTCATATTTGCACTTCCCAAAATTGTACCCGAATTGGTAATGGTATTGGTGCTATTATTCAAATTGACATTTCCTGTCAAACCAACCGTACCAGCATTAGAAATTGTAAAATTACCTAAGGCATTAAAACCCGCATTGATATTGAGTCTGCCTGCACTACCAACATTAAAATTAAAACCTTGATTATAATTTCCGCCTGTAACATTAACAGTGCCACCGCAAATCAGCAAATTACCTAAAGTATTCAAGTTTCGCCAAGAAATATTTACCGTACCACCCGTAACAATAATGGTACTTGCAGCATTTCCAATATCAAAATTATTCACTGTCAAATCACCACCTGTTACCACCAATGTACCACCATTTAACCCATAAGTCCCAAAAGTGGAAGTCCCTGATATAAAACATCGTGTTGTACCTGCGTTTAGATTATCGTTACTGGCTGCAGTAGTGCTTGCACAAGTATTGGTGCAAATAGGGGCTGTAGGGGCTGCTGGCGGACATTGCCCAAAGACAAGGTAAGAATGTAAAAAAAATAGAAAAATAATTAGTTTTTGCATACAAATAAAATTTAGTGTAGTAGTGTAGTAGTGAAATGCAGCATCATAACCAATTAGAAGATATATTTTTGCTTATTATTTTATAAAAAATATGAAAGAAATTGTAAAAATAGTCTTTTATCCGCCTAATGTCTAACATGTACAAACTACAAATACGTAGTATTGCTAAAAAAGTTCATAGAGTATGTTGTTTGCTAATTATTTTACTAATAAATCATTAAAGTAAATTTATTATTAATTTAACGTGAACTACGGATTACTTTATTGATAATCAAGAAGTTACAAGTAAAATATATAATAAATAAGTTGCGTAGCAACCGTATATTCGCCTTTAGGCGAATGAA
>JBIKRY010000391.1:0-3693 GCA_044348925.1 Bernardetiaceae bacterium | reverse complement strand
GCAGGAATATACCGATTAAGGTCTAAATCTGTGTGAATATTAGTTACTTTTTGGGCTGTAGTATCGGGAACAACTGCCAAAACTTTGTTTTGTTTCATAAAACGGCGAACTTCTTTTTCATTCGCAGACGAATCTGTTATCCAACTAATACCAATTACCCCCATACTATTTGGATTTTTATTGACATATTCCATCACTTCGGTATTAGAATTGAGTGCAAATATATGTTTGCCAAGTACAAAATCTGTAGGTAATTTTAGTTTTGCTTTCATAAAAGCCAAATTACTTGAATTATTGTTGTCAAACACAATACGAATAGAATCTTTGCTATTTTTGGGATTCAAATCAGACCATTTGCTTGTCTTGCCTGTAAGCATATCCGAAATTTGTTGCACAGTATAGGCAGAATCTATATTTTTATTATTCACAATCAAACAAACCGCATCTACTGCTATTTTATAAGCTCGTGGGGTAATAGTTTGGCGAGTAAATTCTTCCTTTTCTTCAGCTGTAAAATCACGCGAAACCACCGCCAAACGAATACTATCTTGTAACAAATCTCGTATTACTTCTGCCTCTGGTTTATAAACTGCCTTTATTTTGGCTGCAGGATAAGTAAGATGAAAACCGTCAAGTTCTGCCATCATCAGCGGCTGAAAAGACTCATCTACTGCTATATTTATTTCGCCACTGGTAGGTGTGTCCAAAACTTTGCCATTTTTTGTGTCTTCCTCACAAGATGCAAAACCTAAAAAAGTTATTGCAAGTATAAATAAATTTCTGTAGTTCATATAAACATAATACATAAATGGTGAATAGTAACGCAAAGGTATAAATAATTAATTTTATTTTGCTAATTCGGGTGGTGCAGTCAAATGAAGTGGCGTATGCCATTGTTCATTACTATAAAAATTTGCAACAAAATTTCGAACTCCTACTATTTCATTAGCTTTCAAAAGCAAAGGCTTTACCAACTCTAAAGCAAAAACTTCTTGCATGGTATGCACAGCACCCGCAGGAATTTTTGCAATGGCAAACTTTTCTAACAAATAATTTTTATCAAAACCTAAAAATGCTTCGGCTAATAGTGCATTTAATACAATTCTGTGTTTTACTCTATCGGGATTGTGTAAAAAACGACTATCTATAGCCATTGCTTGCAGTTGCAAAATTTCGCACAATTCTCTAAATTGTTTATCATTTCCTACTGCAATCAAAATAGCAGAACTATCTTTTGTAGCAAAAATATTTCCATATGGTACAATATTAGGGTGTTCGGAGCCTAATTTTTCTGGAATTGTATTGCCAACCAACCAATTTGTGGCTTGATTTGCCAACGATGCAACCGCCGCATCAAATAAAGAAACTGTAACATAGCAACTTTCATCTACAGAACTAATATTTTCATTGTTTTGATTAGCAATGTTTTGTAATTTTTTTTGTAAACGGTCTATCCAAGCCACCAACAAACCTTCTTTTAGCTGGTGGGCAGCCAATAAATCTATCATGGCAACAGGCATTTTTACAGATTTGCCATCAGGTTCTCCGTTCATATATACAAAACCTGTTTCGGCTTGAATTACTGCGTCATAACCCACTTTTTCATTATAAATTCCATAACCTGTAATATGTCCATAGATAATTTTGGAATTAATTTTTCGCAAATCTTCATAAGATACTTTCAATTTTTGGGCATCTCCTGCTTTATAATTAACCACAATCATATCGGCTTTTTCTACAAATTGGTAGAGAATTTCCAAATTTTCGGCTTTGCTGATGTCTAAAGGAATAGATGTTTTTCCCCAATTAACCGAAGAAAAATAGGCAGAAACTGTATTTTCAGGGTTTTCTGTGCCAAGTTTCCAACTCCGCGTAACATCTCCACCTGTGTTTGGGTTTTCTATTTTCAAAACTTCGGCACCAAGTTCTGCCAAAAATTGACAAACCGCAGGTGCAGCCAAAACTGTTGCCAACTCTATTACCTTTATATTTTCTAAAATTTTCATTGGATAAAATAGTGGTTTAAATGAAATGCATGCAAGTAATACAAATAAAATTAGAAACAACTAATTATTGATTTATTTTCTCCTATATTCTTCCAGCACCAATGTATAATGCTCGGCTTGGCTACGTACTTTATGTGTTATAGTTTGATAACGAAATGTCAAAATTTTGTCTTCCAAATCTTTTTTATTTCCCATCTTAAAAGTTGTGCAACCTTCTCCATAAAATTTGGCTAATTCGCCTGTGCCACCAATAGCCGAAACCAAAACATTAGTACCACAAGCAATAGCTTCATGCAACACCAAAGGGCCTATTTCTACCCATTCCGAAGGAATAAGCATACAAGTAGCTTGTTGCAACAGTTTTTTTATCTCTTTTGCATTTTTTTTACCTAAAAATAAAATATCTTTTCTATTTTTTGCAATTTTTATTAGTTGTTCTATTTCTTCATTATTGGATTGCAAATCTCCAACAATTTGTAAAATACGTTTTTCTGTTTGTTCGGGCAATGCCAACCAAGCCTGTAATAGCGTAGGAAAACCCTTGATTTTTTCAAAACGTCCTACATAAATAAATGTATCTTTATCCGTATTCCTACTGTTTTCTTGTGCTTGTGTTGTCAAAAAATCTTCGTGAATGCCATGTCGCAACATACGTATTTTTTCGGATTGTACTCCCATTTTTTCTACCACAGTTTGAATATAAGTAGAAAATACAAGCCATTTATCTACTTGATTATCTAATTTTTGGAAAGATTGTAGGCTTTTTCCCACAAATTTTTTAACATATATTGCATTAGGAATTTGTGGAATAGGTATTTTTTGCGTTGGTAAAATATTTGCCAATATTTTTGCTCCCCAAATAGGCATATTCTTTTGTGAATGGATAAAACAAGCTGTGCAAACAGTAGCAGTAGGAATTATTTGGCAGGCTTGTTCCCTAAAATAAAGCAATTTTCCGTTTGGGCAACTGATAGGTGTGTGATAACTTGCTAAAACTTTGCTTTTAAAAAAATTATTTTTTGCTTGTTCTTTTGCCAATGCCTCTGCAATAGCCACACTAACCACGCTTGAAAAACCGTTGTAATGCAAAATATCTATGTTTTTTTGGGCTAAACCACTTTCTTGCAAAATTAATTGCCAATCTTTTATCCAAGTAGCATTATATCTACTATATACTTCTTCGGTAGTTTCGTTTTTGAGATGCACCCCCAAAATTTCAATGCCATCATACATGTATGCAAACACATCAAAATTTGTAGTTTGTATTTTTCTATGTGGTTTTGGCTCTGTAAACTCCTCTCCTACTGCTGCAATGACTGTTACAGAATGACCTATATTTTGCAAAAATTTTGCTAAACCGTGTACATATACTTCAGAGCCACCCCATGCAAAAGGATAATAATTATACGTTGCTAAAATAATGTGCATAAATAAAAATAAATAATTAGACGTTATTAAGGTTTGTAGCATAGACTTTAGTCTGTGATACTTTGATTATCAAGAGATTACAGACTAAAGTCTGTGATACATTTATTTTTTCCAATTACTTAAGTAACAAGAAAAAATAAATTTACATTATTTTCTTTGTGAACTTAGCAACTTTGCGGTTCATTAGCAAAGACTTTGCTTAAATTATAGGTTTTCCGCATCAAAATTTTAAAGTAAGGTTTATGTAATAAAATTCGTC
>JBIKRY010000390.1:0-3711 GCA_044348925.1 Bernardetiaceae bacterium | reverse complement strand
TCCCTTAGCCGAGCAGATTTTGAAAGACTTTTACAGCTTGAATCTGCGAGGCAGAAAAATTATTCTATAAAATTCTAAAAATTTCAAAAAAAGTATATATTTGTAAAGCTAACTTCCAAAAACACAAAAACTTAACAATTAAACTATGTTCGACTTTTTTAAGAAAAAAAAACAGGAAACTCCTGCTTTACATTATGACCCTACATTTATCAAAGTTACAGATATTCGCAAAGGTTTTTTATTGGATTACGATTTTAAAACTTGGCAAGTAGAAGACGAATACGAATATGATTGGGGAAATAACCGTTTTAGCTATGAATTTAAAATTACAAGCACCAATGAAAGTTTGTATCTACGTATAGAACAGCAACAACAAACCCTTTGCTATTTGTTACAAAAACTTCGTTTTAGCAAACTCGGCGAATATGTAGAAAATCACCTAAGACAAAACGAAAAACCTCCACGCGAAATTACTTTTGAAGGAGTTAAATACACACGCGAAAAAGAAACACCAGGGTTTTTCCGAAATACAGCAGATGCAGAAGATGAAGGAGCAGAAATGTTGTCTTGGGAATATATAGACGACAGCGAAACTCGTGTACTGATTATAGACCAATGGGACGTAGAAGAATTTGAAGCATTGATAGGAAAGATTGTGCCAGAAACAGCTATTTCTAACATTTTGCCAAATGCCTGAAAGTAAAATAATGCCAAGAGAAACCCAAAAATTTCTACCTACATTACCAATACAATTATTGTTACTAACACCATTGTATTGGTTTGTAGAAATATTGCAAAATTTGGCTTACAAAATTCTACTTGGGCAATATGGTTGGTATTATCCACTTGAGCAATTTCATTGGTTTTCGTTTCGTACTTTGCCATCTTGGGCAATAGCATTGACGGTAATGGCAGCTTTCTATCATTATGTTTTTATTCCAAAGAACATACCATTGTGGAAAACATATATCCTAACAGGTACTATTTGTTGGGCAATGGAATGGATAAATGGATATTTACATAATGAAATTTTAGAAACTCCTTTGTATATTTGGACTTATTCCCCTTTAAAATATGTGGGAATAGAGGCTATTTTTCTATGGTGGGCAGATGTTTGCTTGTACCACTATTTGCGTAAAAAAATTATTCTTTAGCACTTTCAAATTTATTTTAGAAAATATGTATAAAAAAATCTGGTATCTAATCTGTTCTTTATTGCTTGGTACTACCTTGACTTTTGCACAAAATAAAGATTTAAAAACAGAATTATTGGGCAAAAGATGGGGATTGTCCTATTTTATTGAGCAAAATGGCAATTTATATGATACTTTGATTAGAGTACATGATTGTCAAAATGAATATATAGAAATTACAGAAAACGGCAAATTTTTATCTACCGATTTGGAAAAAGAAGGTACTTGGCAACTGAATGGAGATACCTTGTATTTACGCAAACAAAATGGCTGGGTATATAAAAATTTGCTAATTAGCAAAGTTACTAAAGATAGCTTGATAATGACCGACAAAAAACGGACTTCTGATGATGTTTTTATTGAAGTATATAGGGTTTGTGATATTAATGATACAACTTTTAAAGACACCCGAGAAATCAAAGAAGTTCGAAAAAGTTGGGGAATTATTGCAGGTGCCCAATATTTTAAAGCAGCATACATAGATATAGGGCTTGCACGTAGCAAATTTGAATGGAACAACATATTTTATGCTATGTCCCTCAATTTTGAGTTAGCACCATGGCAAAATCATTATGGAGCAAGTGTAAATTTTTGGTCGGAGGGAATTTTATTTTATGGCGTAGCAGCAGCAGGATATATCTATCAAAGCAGCAATAATGGGCAAAGTACCACCAATACTGCTTTTGCTTTTCGTCCTATGTTTGGCATCAGTGCAGCAAAATTATTGGCAAGCACAGGTATGACTGCACATCTCTATTACAGTTATAATTTTATTTTAGGGCAAGGAAAATTAGATTATATCAATCAGCACGCAATTACTTTACATGCTTATCTGCCATTCAAAAGCAGTGTAAAAAAAGTAAGGAGAATAGTTAGAGAAGGATTACAATATTAGAAAAATAATTATTTATTGCAATAAAATTATTTTTTATATAAATTTAATTATGTAATTAACTATTTCTATTTTTACAAAACAAATAAAGTAGATAAGTTGCATAGTTTGTAGTACGTAGTTCCTACTACGTACTATCCAATAGTAATTTACACTTTATCCCTAAAAAAATCAATCACAATTTGCCAAACTCCCAACAATTCGGGTAAATTTGACAATGTGTAAGTTTTGGTATCTTTCCAGATTGTTTGTCCTTCGAGTTTCATAAATTGCCAATCTGTACCTGTACTCACACAACCATAAATATCGAAAATATTATTTTTTTTCTTTTGGTTATATACTCTTGCACCATACATTTGGGCTGCACATTGGGCAAGACTGTCTTCTATTGCACCTTTTTTGGCTTCACAAACACTAATAATAGGTTTTTGAAGCTCTTGGGCATCAGGCTTTCCGACCCAAATAAAATCCACTTCGCCATTCAACTTTGCCTTTTTATCGGCGGGCAAGTTCTCTCCTGAAAAAAGTTGAGCAAAATCTTTATTTTGTATTTTTATAGTAGCAAGTACGGGAACAATTAAAAATTCTGATTTCATTTTTTCATTTCGCAAGGGGAAGTTTTCTGCTAATGCTAATTGTTGTAGCAGAAAATCAGATGGCTGAATAGGTGGAATAGTAGAAAAGAGAGGTTTTACACGAGTTACCAATCCGTGTTTTGTTTCTAAGTCTTCGAGTGTAAAATCTGAATATGCCATAAATTTGTTATTTTAGGAATACACAAAGATAGGAATTCTTTATTGCAAAGTCAAAAATAAAACCTACTAAGGTTTATGAACTACTTCCCCAACGCATCTTGCAATAACTCGTGGCGAAAATGCAACATAATTTATACTTTATCCCTAAAAAAATCTATCAAAATTTGCCAAACTCCCAACAATTCAGACAAATTTGACAAAGTATAAATTTCTGTATCTTTCCAAATTGTCTGCCCTTCGAGTTTCATAAATTGCCAATCTGTGCCTGAACTTACACAACCGTAAATATCAAAAATATTATTTTTTTTCTTTTGGTTATATACTCTTGCTCCATACATTTGGGCTGCACATTGTGCAAGGCTGTCTTCTATTGCCCCTTTTTTGGCTTCACAAAGGCTAATAATAGGTTTTTGAAGTTCTTGGGCATCGGGCTTGCCCACCCAAATAAAATCAACTTCGCCATTTAATTTTGCTTTTTTATCGGCAGGCAAGTTTTCTCCCGAAAATAGCTGGGCAAAATCTTTATTTCGCATCTTCACAGACGAAAGTACAGGCACAATTAGATATTCTGATTTTACTTTTTCGTTTCGCAATGGAAAGTTTTTTGCCAACTCTAATTGCTGCAATAAAAAATCTGATGGTTGAATGGGCGTAATTGTAGAAAAAAGTGGTTTAATTCGAGTTACCAAACCATGTTTTTCTTCTAAATCTTCGAGTGTAAAATCTGAATATGCCATAAATTTGTTATTTTAACGTGAACTACGGATACCGTATATTCGCCTTTAGGCGAATGAGTCAGGTAAATTGAAAGAAAAATAGTAATTATTTCTCAAAATTTGTGAATTTATAACCAAGTTCATTTTTATCCTTA
>JBIKRY010000389.1:0-3712 GCA_044348925.1 Bernardetiaceae bacterium | reverse complement strand
ATCTGCTACGTAGGGTTTTGCAAAATATATGCTATGGTCTATATTTTAGACAATTCCATATAAATCAAATTCACTTGCTTCGGTAATCGTAGCTTGCACAAAATCTCCTATTCTACAGTAAGTTTTGCTGGCATCTATCAGCACTTCGTTATCTACTTCAGGAGAATCGTGTTCGGTACGTCCTACCCAGTAGCCACTTTCTTTGCGGTCAATCAAAACTTTGTAATTTTTGCCGATTTTTTGTTGGTTTAGTGCAGCCGAAATTCCTTCTTGTATTTCCATAATTTCTGCTACTCTTTCCTCTTTTGTTTCTGCGGGTACGTCATCTACCATACTATATGCGTGTGTGTTTTCTTCATGCGAATAGGCAAATACGCCAAGACGGTCAAATTTCATATTTTCGACAAAAGTTGTCATTTCTGCAAAATCCTCCTCAGTTTCTTGTGGGTGTCCTGCAATAAGCGTAGTTCTTAAGGCAATATTTGGCACTTTGGCACGAATATTTTGGATAAGTTCTTCGGTTTTTTCTCTTGTAATACCTCTTCGCATAATTTTCAACATTTTAGTCGAGCCGTGTTGCAAAGGCATATCCAAATACTTACAAATATTTTCTCTTTCTGCCATTACATCAAGAATTTCGAGAGGAAAACCAGCAGGATAAGCATATTGCAAACGTATCCAATCTACCCCTTCTACATCTGAAATCCGCTTGAGCAAATCTGCTAATTCTCGTTTTTTATTGGTATCTAATCCGTAATAAGTCAAATCCTGTGCTATCAAAATTAATTCTTTGGTGCCATTTTTTACCAAATTTTTTGTTTCTGTAATAATTTCCTCCATTGGTTTGGACAAATGTAAGCCACGCATCAACGGAATAGCACAAAAAGAACAAGGTCTATCGCAACCCTCCGAAATTTTTAAATAGGCATAATGCTTGGCTGTAGTCAAAACTCTTTCGCCAATAAGTTCATGTTTGTAATCTGCTTTAAATTTTTTGAGCAACAAAGGCAAATCACGAGTGCCAAAAAAAGCATCTACTTGAGGTATTTCTGTTTCCAAATCATCTTTATATCTCTGTGATAGACAACCTGTTACATATAATTTATCAATTTTTCCTTTCTGTTTTGCATCAGCAAAACGCAAAATAGTATCAATAGATTCTTGTTTTGCTTTGTCAATAAAACCACAAGTATTGATGACAATAATATTTGCATCATTTTTGGTGGATTCGTGGACTGCTTCGAGTCCATTTCCTTTGAGTTGGGTAAGTAAAACTTCAGAATCTACTAAGTTTTTTGAGCAACCCAAAGTTATTACATTAATTTTATCTTTTCTAAGACTCTTTGTTTTCACGAGGATAACGGTTCTAAATTTGGGTGCAAAGATAGGGACTTTTTTGTAACTATAGCTTGTAATCTAAAATCTTTCTATAAATTTTGAAAATAGTTTATAATTTTTGTAGTTCGTCATTTTTTAGTGTAGTTTTGCAATTTTTGATTTGCGAAAATCATAAAAATAGTTGTTATTACAGTTTTAATTTATAAAAATATAAACCTAAATGAGTACCACTTTTGAAGTTACAGGAAATAGACGTTTAAAAGGCGAAATAGTGCCACAAGGAGCTAAAAATGAAGCCCTACAAATATTATGTGCTGTGTTGATTACAGGCGAAAAAATTACGGTGCATCATGTACCTAATATTCATGATGTAAACAAATTGATAGATTTACTACTTGCATTCGGGGTAGAAGTCCGCAAAATAGCCGAACAACCTGCGGGCAGTAGCTATGAATTTACGGCTCGTAACATAAACATAGACTATCTCGAAACTGCCGAATTTCGCCAAAAAGCTGCTGCTTTGCGAGGTTCTGTGATGATTTTAGGGGCTTTGTTGGCACGTTTTGGCAAAGGAAAATTACCAAAACCAGGTGGCGACAAAATTGGTCGCCGCCGTTTAGATACACATTTTTTGGGTTTTGAAAAACTCGGTGCAAAATTTAATTATGATACCAATGATGCTTTTTATCATGTAGATGCTACCAATCTACGAGGTTGTTATATGTTGCTCGAAGAAGCCTCTGTTACAGGCACTGCTAATGTTATCTTAGCAGCCGTAATGGCAAAAGGAAATACCACGATTTATAATGCTGCTTGTGAGCCTTATTTGCAACAACTTTGTGCAATGCTAAATAGAATGGGTGCTAAAATTTCGGGCATAGGTTCTAATCTTTTGACCATCGAAGGCGTAGAATCTTTGGGCGGAACTACGCACACCCTACTACCTGATATGATAGAAATTGGTAGTTTTATTGGATTGGCAGCTATGACAAGTTCCGAAATTACCATAAAAAACGCAAGAATAGACCAACTTGGCATCATTCCTACGGTATTTCAAAAACTTGGAATTGCAATGGAATTTAGAAATGACGATATTTTTATTCCCACACAAGAACACTATGAAATTACCAAATTTATTGACGGCTCGGTGCTTACAGTCGCAGATGCACCTTGGCCTGGATTTACGCCTGATTTGTTGAGTATTGTTTTGGTGGTGGCAACGCAAGCCAAAGGCACGGTTTTGGTGCATCAAAAAATGTTTGAAAGTAGGTTGTTTTTTGTCGATAAATTGATTGATATGGGTTCTCAAATTATTCTTTGCGACCCACACCGAGCTACAGTTATTGGACTCAACAAAGAATATCCTTTGCGAGGTATTCAAATGACTTCGCCTGATATACGTGCAGGCGTTGCTTTGTTGATTGCTGCCATGTCGGCAACAGGTAAAAGTGTAATAAAAAATGCCGAACAAATAGACAGAGGTTACCAATTAATAGACCAAAGACTGAATGCTTTAGGGGCAGAAATTATACGAAAAACAGAATAAATTTTAAGTACATTTGTTTGTCTTCATGCAAGTAAATTGCTTTTGGGGCTATTGGCATGAAGACAAATGTGTAATTTTTGTACATATTTCATCTAAAAAAAGAATATTATTAGATTAAATTTTGATTTTTACTAACAATAATGTATATAGCTGGAGCTACGTAGCACTATACAACTTGCATGCTATAAAAAAAACAATTATTTTTTAGTACATTTGTTTCTATTACAAAAAATACAAAATAAGAATATGCCAACACTCAACTGGATAGGAAAAGACAAAGTTATCAACCACCATATAGAAGTACCCTTTCATACACTACAAAAAATGTATGATTTTAAGCCCAAAATAGAAGAGGGGATTTTACCTTTGGGACAAGTTACAGAAACTTCAGATTTTAATAAAATCATTCATGGCGACAATCTCATTGCCCTAAAATCATTATTGCCCGAATACGAAAACCAAATAAAATGTATCTATATTGACCCGCCGTATAACACAGGAAACGAAAACTGGGTATATAACGACAACGTAAATAGTCCCGAACTGCAAGCATGGCTCGGCAAAACCGTAGGAAAAGAAGCAGAAGACCTGAGCAGACACGACAAGTGGCTCTGCATGATGTATCCAAGATTAACCTTATTGCGAAAATTGCTCCGCAATGATGGCGTAATTTTTATTTCCATAGACGATAACGAACAAGCTAATTTGAAATTGTTGTGTGATGAAATTTTTGGGGCAGGAAATTTTGTAACTTCTATTGTTTGGCAAGCAAGACAATCTATTCAAAATGATACAGATATAAGTGTAAGTCATGAATATATTTTAGTT
>JBIKRY010000387.1:0-3733 GCA_044348925.1 Bernardetiaceae bacterium | reverse complement strand
TTGCATTGCATACTTGGCAGCACCGATTTGAAAAACTTTTTAAGGCATTAAATCTTGTGTAGCAAAACCGAAAGAAGGCAAAAAACTAAAACAAAAATAGCAGTTATTTGCACTCAAAGTCTAAAAAATTAGGACATTCGCCTTATTAGCAACCGTATATTTGCCTTTAGGCGAATGAAGTGTAATGATAAAAACAAATTTAGTTACAAATTCACAAGTTTTGATAAATAATTACTATTTATCTTTCAATTTACCCGACTCATTCGCCTAAAGGCGAATATACGGTTGCTACACCATCGATGTGCTTAAAATAATTTTGACACAGAAAACCCTCCAAAATTTACAATTATTATAAAAATTTAGTTTACTTTTGTAGCTATATAGCTAAATATATTATAGGAATGACTCCTTTAGAAGCCCTAAAAAATTATTATGGATACGATAATTTTCGCCCAATGCAAGCCGAAATTATCGAAAATATTTGCAAAGGAAAAGATACAGTGGTAATTATGCCCACAGGTGGCGGAAAATCTGTATGTTTTCAAATTCCTGCTATTATTTTAGATGGAATTTGTGTGGTAGTTTCTCCATTAATAGCCTTGATGAAAGACCAAGTAGATGCCTTGCAAGCAAATGGCGTTGCTGCTGCCTATATCAATAGTTCGCAATTATCCACAGAAAATGCACGCATAGAAACATTGGCTTTGTCAGGAAAACTGAAATTACTCTATATTTCTCCCGAAAAATTAATGACAACTGCGATGATTTCTTTCCTCAAACAGTTGAAAATCAACTTGTTTGCCATCGATGAAGCACATTGTATATCATCTTGGGGGCATGATTTTAGACCAGAATATACCCAACTCAAGATGTTAAAAAGGCATTTTCCTACAATTCCTGTAGTAGCATTGACAGCAACCGCCGACAAAATTACCAGAAAAGATATTATTACCCAATTAGCTTTAGAAGAACCCGAACTATTTTTGGCATCTTTCAATCGGGCAAATTTGTCTTTGCAAGTAGAAATAGGCAAAGATAGATTCAAAACTATTGAACAATTTATCCAACAAAGACCTCGACAATCAGGCATTATTTATGCCCTTTCGCGTGCAACTACCGAAAGTTTGGCAAATAAATTAATGGCAAAAGGTATAAAAGCCGAAGCCTATCATGCAGGTATGGACGCAGCAAAACGTGCAAAAGTACAAGAAAATTTTTTGCGAGATGAAACTCCTATTATCTGTGCTACGATTGCCTTCGGTATGGGAATAGACAAATCTAACGTGAGATGGGTAATACATTATAATTTGCCCAAAAACATGGAAGGATATTATCAAGAAATAGGACGTGCAGGTCGAGATGGGTTGCCAAGTGAAACTGTTTTGTTTTACACTATGGCTGATGTGATGATGTTGCGAAAATTTGCCGAAGAAAGTGGGCAACGTGAATTGCAACTTGCCAAGCTCGAAAGAATGCAACAATATGCAGATGCACAAATTTGTAGGCGAAAAATATTGCTTAGTTATTTTGGTGAAAATTTGACTGAATATTGCGGTAATTGTGATGTTTGCAAAAATCCGCCTGCTTACATAGACGGAACTATTACAGCACAAAAAGCACTTTCGGCTATTGCACGTCTGAAAGAAAAAGTAGGTATGAATATGTTAATTGATGTTTTGCGTGGTTCTCGCAACAAAGAATTGCTGGAAAAAGAATATGACAAAATAAAAACATACGGGGCTGGTGCAAATATGAATCCTTTTGAATGGCAACAAGCCTTATTACAAATGCTCAATTTGGGTTTGATAGAAATTGCTTATGATGACCATTACGCCTTGAAAATTACCAATTTTGGTAATGATGTGTTATTTGGCAATCGCAAAATCACCTTTGTACAATTCAAAAGATTTGAGCCAAAAACAAACGAAACATTTATTTCTAAATCGAAAAGTGAAGCCGAAAATCTTAGAGAGGAGTTATTTGAGGTTTTGCAAACTTTGCGTAAAAATATTGCAGACCGCCAAAAAGTACCTCCTTATGTTATTTTTAGTGATGCAACCCTAACCGAAATGGCAGACAAAAAACCATTCATAGCACAGGCTTTGCGAAATATAGCAGGAGTAGTAGAAAAGAAAATGGAAATGTATGGCGACGAATTTTTGACTACGATTGTCAATTTTGCCACAGAAAAAGTAAAACAAGGGGCAAAAATTACAGGAACAAGCAATTTATTAAGTTATGCTCTCTATAAAGAAGGAAAAAGTACCGAAGAAATTGCAACAGAACGAAAACTAAGCCCTGCAACCATTAGTGGACATTTGATTTATCTCTATGAAAACGGTTATCCTATCGATATTATGCGGTTGATTAGTCAAGAAGAATATACAAAAATAGCCAATGCAATCCACAAATTACAACATAATGACGTGGCTTTAAAGCCTATTTTTGATTATTTTGCAGGCGAAATACCTTATGACAAAATTAGAATTGTGGTTAATTTGGAAAAAACAAAGGCAACTACCAATTAATTACATTACTTACAGCATTTACTAATTTTTAATTTTTTCAAAATTACTTTAACTTTTATATCGTGTTTGCATTTTGGACTATTTTGACGGCAAGTTTAACGGCAGTTGCCTGTGCTTTGTTGGGTTGTTATTTGATATTACGCAAAATGGCAATGGTAAGTGATGCTATTTCACATAGTGTTTTGCCTGGGATATTGTTTGCTTTTTTCTTGACAGGCTCGCGAGATAGTGTGGTGATGCTTATCGGTGCTGGAATATTAGGTTTGCTTACTACAGTTATTATTGAGTTTTTGCACCGCAAGGGCAATTTACAATCAGATGCTGCAATTGGCGTAACTTTTACGGCATTATTTGCTTTAGGTGTTATTTTGGTTAGTGCTTTTGCGGGCAAAATAGATTTAGATACAGACTGTGTATTATATGGCGAAATAGCCTATACTCCTATAGATGTTTGGATAGTAAACAAACAAAATATGGGACCTCGGTCTGTTTGGATTATGTCTTCGGTTTTGTTGCTTACCATTATTTTCATTAGTTTATCTTACAAAGAACTTTTAATTAGTTCTTTTGATAGTGCTTTTGCAAATTCATTAGGTATGCGTACACAAATTTGGCACTATTTATTGGTTGCTACAGTTTCTTTGACTACAGTAGCTGCTTTTGAGTCTGTGGGTGCTATTTTGGTGGTTGCTTTATTGATTTGTCCTGCTGCAACTGCTTATTTATTGACCAACAAGCTGCGTGTGATGCTGGTTTTATCTTCCTTTTTTGGGGTTTTGACTGCGTTTTTTGGTTATTATTTAGCTCTTGTTTTAGATGGTTCTATTGCAGGTGCTATGTCGACTGTTGCAGGTATTTTATTTATTTTTGCCTTTATAGTTAGTAAAGTCATTAAAATTGGTTGATTATTCGCCATTCATTGCCACACAAAAACTACTACTATACTTTCTATAGATTAGACTATCTAATATAATGAGTTTTCATAGGCTTCTTGTACGTTTAGCAAAAAGCCTATGATACTTACCAAAAACAAAGACCATAAACAAAAACATACTCTTTCCAACACTGCTTACTTTGGCAGAATTTCCATTTCCAATAAATTTTTTAATTGGTATTTTAAGTTGTCTATATTGCTAAAATATTGGGCAATTTTTTTACCATCTGTAGCCAATTTGTCTTTAAACTTAAATAAACTTAACAAATCT
>JBIKRY010000386.1:0-3748 GCA_044348925.1 Bernardetiaceae bacterium | reverse complement strand
TAATAATTAAGTAGCTACAAATAAGTAAAAAGAAAAATTTATTTGATAGTAAAAATAAATGTAAATAATTGTAAATCAAGTATTTGCATAGAAAATTATTATCAATTAATTATTTACCTTTACTTATGTGTACATATCGTAGGTAAAGACATAAAGTACGACAATAGAGTTTTTTTTCGCATTTGTATTTACTCATTGTAAAGTTGGGTTATTTCGGATTGTGTTAAATTGCGGTTATAGATTTTAATGTCGTCAATAGTTCCATTAAAAATTGCTGCATTTGTAGCAGCAGTTTGTCCGTTATGCCCAAATAAAAGTGTGGGACTAAGTGTTATTGTATTAGAGGCTATTCGAGTATTTAATAGATTCCCATTAACATATACCATTGTAGTTCGGTTGCTTGCTTGGTAGGAAACTATATAATGATACCAATTTGAAGTATTGATACCTATGCCAACAAGGTTATTATTATCTGCATAATAGTATAAAACATTTTGAGAAATGTAAATTTGTTGTGTAGAATTAACTGTGCTAAATATGGTTTGCCCACGATTTGTTTCATTTGCTCTTAGCCAAAAAGATAATGTAAAATTTACGTTATTAGTAGAATAAGTGGGATTATTGATACTTAAACGGCTATTGGTGGCTGTTCCTCCAAAAGACAAAGCACTATTGACATTATTTTTTCGGTTGATAATTAAACTTGTATTTTGTTGTGATGCACTGTAATTTCCTGTGCCATCTGTTAAATTCCCCTCAAATAAAAAACAAGAAATTAGTCCTGAATTTACTAATCCACAATTTGATGCAGTCATAAAACTAAGAACCTGACCATAAACAATAATACTTGGAGTTGTATTTGTACTTGCGTATGCCCTAATATAATAAGTTGTGTTTGATTGTAAATTTGAAAAACCTATAATTTGCGTCCCAGTATTTGTACTAAGATTTGGAAATAAAAATTGTATTGTTGATGTGTTACCTATTGTTGGATTTGTGTTTGAAGTTGAAAATACAAATCCTGTGTTTACAGAGGAATTTTCTCCCAAACTTGTGAGATTTAGATTAAAAGTTGCACTATTTGAAGTAATGTTTGTTGTAGGTAAGGTCGTTACACTTAGCGGTGTTAAAGTCATAAAACTAAGAACCTGCCCATAAACAATCGTTGCAGGTGTTGTATTTGTACTTGTATATGCCCTAACATAATAAGTTGTATTTGCTTGTAAATTGGTAACATTCATGCTTTGCATACCAATATTCCCTGTTAAAGTCATACCATAATTCAGAACTCCCGAACCACCTATTGTTGGTGTTGTGTTGGAACTTGAAAATACAAAACCTGTATTTACAGAAGTATGACTACCTAAACTTGTCAAATTTAGGTTAAAAATTGCGGTACTTGAAGTAATATTTGTTGTGGCTAAGGTTGTTATTGTTGGTAAAGACAAAGTAGTAAAACTTAGCACTTGCCCATAATTTGTACCTGCTGAGTTGGTTGCATAAATACGAAAATAATAAGTAGTACCTTGTTGTAAACTGTTGATAATGCTTGAAATATTACCTACCGAAGAGAAATCTCCTGAAGAAATATTGGTAACATTTCCACCATTCAGCAAAGGGTTTTGATTACTGGTAGATATAACGAAACCAACACTAACAGTAGCAACATTGCCTAAACTTTGCAAACTACCTTGTAAATTTGCTGCATTTAGCGTAAGGTTTGTTGCTTCTAATGTTGTAACACTTGCCAAACTAACAGTAATAAAACTTAATATATTTCCATAGCTCACTATGCCTAAGGAATTAATCGAATATGCTCTAAAATAATAGGTTACGCCACTTTGTAAACTAACCGTTGTACTAAAAATTCCTGTACTTGTACGAGTTTGCACGCCAATATTATTGACACCTGCACCATTAAGCAAAGGAGTTTGTGAAGAAGATGAAAGTAAAAAACCTGCTGTTACGCTATTGCTATTTCCTAAATTTGTGATATTTCCATTTAAAGTTGCGGAAGTAGAAGTAATATTTGTAACATTTACAGTTTGTACACCAACAGATAAAATTGCAATGGTTGTAAAACTTTGGGTAGTTGAATAAGCAATTCCTGCTAAATTTGTGGCATAAGACCGTACAAAATAGGTTGTATTTGGACTTAAATTAGTGAAAGTTTGATTAAAACTTGTGCTATTACTTATATTTGGAAAATTTGTAGCATTTGAAAATGTAGAATTTGTGGCTAAGGAAAAACCTGAATTGATTAAATTAGTACAATTTATTCGACTAATAACAGTAGAAATAGAAGCTGTAGTTGTGGTAATATTAGATACATTTTGAGTTGTTAGAACAGGCAAAGCACAAGGAGTTTTAAACGAAATAATATTACTTAACGAGACTCCCCCAGAATTTGCAGCATAAATACGGGCAAAATACGTAGTGTTGGGCAATAAATTTTCTAAAAATACAGAAAAATTGACGCCATTCGATATATTACTAATTTTTTGACGATTACTAAAATTAGCTTCTTCCCCGTATTGTAACTCTAATACACTCAGTTTATCACAGTTCATTTGTATAGAACTTATAATTAGTGTAGCTGAATTTGGTTGAAGATTAAGAACACTGTTTTGCAAAGTAAGGTTTGCCAGACTACAAGAAGTTTGTAAAATGAAATCTTTGCTACTGTAAGCTGTTCCTGCTGCATTTGTTGCGTATGCACGTATATAATAAGTTGTATTGACTTGTAAATTACTTATGGATAATTGCAAAGTACCCATATTACTCACATTAATTGTAGTACGATTAGGTGTACTTATAATAGTAGGATTAGGTGTTGTTGCCCAACAAAGTCCGTAAACTGTAGCATCTGGACTACCAAAATCAGTAAAATTTACCAATATTTTGGCGTTATTGGCAGTTATATCCCGACTTTCAGTAATTTCTATGCTTGGTAACCGCAAAGTTCTAAAATTTATTTCATTGCTTGCATACACTATTTTATTACCAATTTTTGCATAAGCACGTACAAAATAGGTAGTATTTGCTTTTAAATTTGTAAGTTCTGAGGAAAATTCTCCTACTTTTTTTCGTTCTGTTTGTGTACTGCGAGTATTGCCAATGTTTGCATTAGGAGTTTCTGACCAGCAATGTCCATATTCATCGACTGTTTGACTACCTACAATTTCGAAAATGCCACCTACTGTTGCGGTTGTAAGTGCAATATTTTTCGTGCTTGTAGTTTTTACTGTTGGCAAAAGTTCTACTTTTTCTAATTCCCATTTACGACAACTATTTATTAAGAAAGTAGCTACTAATAAAGTATAGATTATAGAAAGATTTTTTTTCATAGTGATTGATACTAAAATGAATAAACTAAACAGAAACCTGAAGGCTGTATATTTGCCGACCAAAATGGTTTTGGCTTTTGTAATATTGGAGCAAAGCTGTTATAATTTTTACTTTGATTTTTCATTTTTCTTGCAGTTTTATATGCCAAATAAATATCCAAACCCCAATAAGCTAAACCTGTCCATTGGCTTGTAATAGAAATTTTATTGTATAAGTTAGCTTTATCAAAAAGTGTATTTCTTTGTTCGGGTTCTAAGGCTGCATTATATTGTCTGTAATAATCTTGCGATTGATTATTGAGATAAATACTACCTCCAATTAATCCATAAACTAAGGCAGATTCGAGCCACCAACCTGCACGTTTTTTGTCATTACGATTCAGTTTGTCGCCATAACCAGG
>JBIKRY010000117.1:0-13504 GCA_044348925.1 Bernardetiaceae bacterium | reverse complement strand
GAAGAAAGACAAAAACTTATTCAAAGTATGCTTACGGAGGGAAAAGGCAAAGCACTTTGTTTGACTTCAGAAGCCGAATTTGCAAGTGTGCGTACAATGGCACGTTTTGACCTTTGTGATATGTTTATCATTCGGGCAAATTATATTGATGCTTTTTACCAAATTTTGTTGCTCAAAAAACAATTTCCACAAAGTAAATATTTGGATATGTGTATGGCAAAAACTTTGTATGGCATTGCAAAATACCAAAATTATGACCAAAAAATTTATATTATGTTGGATTATGATGAGGTAGATTGGCAAGGGAAAAATTGGTATTATGCTTTAGAAGAGCTTACTGCAAAAGAATTTAATATTTTGGCTTTGTCCAACATTTGGGCTTTGCGAAAAAAATATCCAGAGGACGTATATCTCAAAGATATTGCCGAAGATTTGTTAGGAGATATGCAAGCAATTCATGGCTATTCTCTCAAAGAAGAAATCAAAAAAGAAGTGCCTGTATTAGCCAAAACTACTACTACCACACCAACAAAAACAGCAAGCAATACCAAAACAACGCCAAAATCTACCAAAAAATTGACTGCCAAAGAAAAAGCAGAATTAGCCGAAAAAGAAGCTAAAGAAAAAGAAAAAGCAGACAAAGAAAAGCAAAAAGCAGAAGCCAAAAAAGCAAAAAATGCAAAACCTTTGACCGCAAAAGATGTAGATGAAATGCGAAAAAGAAAATTAGACGCAGAAATCAAAACAAGTATCAAAAATGCTTGGGATACCCTTCGCAAAGAGGCAGAACTGATAGTTGCTTTTGAAAGGGCTTCTAAATCTATGTCGGCAAGAAAAATAGCTTCTACTGCCAAAAAATCAAAAAATTATGCGGCACAAATGCAAGCATATCAAAAATACTCAAAAATTAGAAATTTTGGACACCGTTTGGGACTCAATAAAGTTATTTTTATGAACCCAGCAGCAGCAAGAATTGACATTACCAAAAAAGAAAATAACGTAGATTTTATTGCTTCAGAAGAGTTGCAAGGCGAAGTGTTTGATTATATTTCTGAGATTTCTAAGAAATTAAATCTAAATTCTATTATGTTGAATGCCAAAGAATTATCCGAATCACCAAATGCGGAAACACTCAACAATATTGCTATTATCAAAGAATGGCTTTCCGAAAAAATGATTCATTCTATGCCTGCCATCAATAGCCGACAAGAAGATGTAGATGAAATTGTAGATGATTTGGGAACTTCGCACATTGCTTTTACTACCGTAATTTCATTGCGAAATAGATATTCTCTTATACAAAATCCTAATTTGTTTATGAATGTAGTTTTGTTTCCACCTGTAGGCTTGTATTATTTGCTAAGCAAAAAAAATGATACCATTATTTATACTGTTGTGTTTGATATTAAAGAACATAAAGTATTGATGGAGGAATTTAATTTTATGCGTATGCGTGCAACGCCACGTGCTGTCAAACAAAATATTTATTACCATTTGTACCAAATCAAAAAAGCCTCTTATTAAAAAAGTAATTATTTAGGTAATAATTGTACATTTGCCTTTAGGAAAATGTGTCATGAGAATACACAATAGTATCCACAAATGACACATTCGCCTAAAGGCAAATTTATTTTAAATTTGTCTAATTATGTAGCACCTAAAAAAATTTTACAAATGAAAAATATTCTATGTATTAGCAGTATTTTATGTTTATTTTATGCTTCGGCTTTTGCCCAAACAGATACTTTAGCAGAGGCACAAATGGAAAAACTTGGTGTAAAAGAAATTATTTCGGGCAAATCTATGACGGAAACAAAAGTAGTAGGTGCAAGCAGGTCTGAAAGAACATTAGCAGACTTGCCTGTTACAGTGTATATCATTAGCCAAGAAGATATTTTCAAAAATGGCTATACAACTTTAGTTGATGTTCTAAAAATGGTGCCAGGCGTTAGGGTTTCCAAAGTTGGAAACGGAGTTTCAGGAGAAACTTTCTTGTTGCGTGGTTTGGAAGGCAATGTTTATACCAAAATTTTACTTAATAATTTACCTATTCAACCTACAGTAAGTAGTATTTTAAGTATTGGAGAACAATTACCGATTGCACAAGTAGAACGGATTGAAGTCATTTATGGCCCCTCGTCTGCGGTATATGGGGCAGATGCAATGGCAGGGGTTATCAATATTATTACCAAAAGTACCCAAAATTCATCTTTTGCTACTATCAATGCACTTGTAGGCGAATATGGTTATAGACATATTAATTTGATGGCAGGCGGAAAATTAGGTAGCAATAAAAATATTTTGCAATATAATTTTTATGCCAATCAAGGCACACGCCAAACTTTAAATATTACACAAGGCAAACACAAAAGAGTTTTTAGTCCATTGCGTTATTTTAGCAATATTCCTGATAATATGACGGATGAAGAATTGGAAAATTTGGCAAAAACCCCGCCCAACGATGTGCTAATTCGCAGACAATTATACCTACAAGCACCGTATTATCAAGGTAGTTATGCTAATCCAAGTATCAATAATTTGCCACAAAGTAGCTATTTATTAGGTTTTCAGCTCAAATACCGCAATTTTCAATTTAGTTATAATGAAATGTATCGGCAAGACCATTCTTCGCTTGGTCGCAATCCTTTGTTTTTTGGCTACCAAAATCCCGAAAATTTTATTGGCGAAAAAGTACAGGTTACAGCCCTAAATTATACAAACTCTTGGAAAAAACTAACTTTTACTTCCAACCTTATGTATCTGCGAGAAAGATATGATACACAATCTTCTTTAGCAACAAATTATGACAATAACGGAAAAGCATATCTTTATCAAGCCTCTGATGATATTTTTGGCGAAGTCTTAATCAATTACAACTTAACCAAAAAGTGGGAATTAACCAGCGGAGTTTCCTACAAAGTAGCAAGTTCTCTGCCACAAACCAGAGATTTGGCAACGCCTTTTAACCCGTCTGATTATGAACCATTTACGAACAAAAAACCAAAACCAGACCCTCTATTTGGAAATTTTGGTATCAATCCCGTAACTTCTAACAATTTTGGGGCTTTTTTGCAGGGATACTTTAGTAGTAAAAAGTGGAACGTAGTAATAGGAATACGATTTGATAGTCCTTCCAATTACTTGGCAAGGTCTTATCAAAGAATAGCAGCATTGTACAAACTATCGAGCAAAACATCTATTCGTACTTCTATAGGTTATGCTTTCAAAGCACCAACTCTCAATATTTCCTATCAATCTGTTGCTCTTACAGATAGATATTTAGATACTTTGAATATGGTTTACAAAGAACCTAATGGCAAAATAGCTTATCAAGTATTGCCAAGTCCAGATTTAGCACCCGAAGAAAGTGGCTCTATAGATATTGGCTTTCGCTATGTTCCCAATCCTAATATTTATATAGATATTACTGGTTTTTTTACTTCTGTTAATAATTTGATTGTAGCTGTTCCAGATACTGTAAACAAAAAGGAATATCCTCTTGCTCAAGAACGTAATACTGTAAGACGATACCGCAATAATTCTAATACTGTAGCAGGAATTATCGGTTTGCAACTTGTCTTGCGTGCCAAAAATCTTATTCCTGCAATTGGTTTACATACAAATTTTGCTTATACCAATCAAGCTGGTTCCGAAACACTTGGCGACAACAAAGGCGAAGTACAATATTATAGACAAGTACCTATACATACTTTACAATGGGGAATTTCGCTAAACCCAATCAAAAAATTATATATTAATTTTGATAATGTTGCAATGAGTGGTTGGTATCCAAAATTTATAAATCCAAATATAGATTTATCAAGGCAATTTATTGCAGGTTATTATACAATGGATATGGTAACTCGTTATACATTTAGTAAAAATATTAGTGCATTTGTAAAAATAATGAATGTTTTTGATGCCGAATACGGAGGTTTGAGTGCCACAGGACTTGATGTAGATTTGAAATATATGCCACAAATGGGTAGAAATATACAATTTGGCGTTTCATTTAAAATGGAATAAAAAAATTACAAAAGAGTTTATGAATAATTGTTGTAGCATTGGACTTTAGTCGGGGACGCCTAGTCCAATGCTGTTCGGCTAAGAAATTTGTTTTTTCGTGCCTAACGGCACTTAAAAAATTTATAGTTATATGATAATCAATTAATTATAAATTTTATCTTTGTGCTTGTTTTTTACCGCATAAGATACATTTTTCCGTAGCCATTCTTAAACAAGTCATCAGACGATAGCGAGGAATGTAAGTAATCTTTTCCAGCCGATTTTATATCTACTTTGTAAAGATATACGCCATTTGCGAGTTTGTCGCCAAATTCGTCTGTACCGTCCCAAGCATATTCTGTAATATTCTGCCCAATTCGCAAAGTTCCCAAATCTTCTTTAAACAATGTTTTTACTACTTTGCCTGTTATAGTTAAAATTTGTACCCTAATTTCTTCAGGAATTTCGCCTGTTAGCGTAAATACAAATCTGGTATTGGTAGAAAATGGATTTGGATATGGATAAAAATTAGTAACTGTATTTTCATTAATTACCTTAAAAGTAATTTGATAGGCTTGTTTACCCGATTGATTTCCTGTTACATCTTTTCCTTGAATCACCATCGTATAATTTCCATTTGCTAATTTATTTGGTCTGTATTCGATGGCAAATTTATTTCCATTTCCAGCACTTGCTGCTGTCCAAGTCAAATTTATATCATTAAAATTAATTCGTTTTACGGTACAGTTGTCGCAAGATTTCAGAAAAATATCTATGCCTGTAGTGTCTTTTTTGAGCAAAAACTTATTTTCGTCTTTGAGATTAATTGCAATAATTGGCGTAGGCGAAACAATATCTCCATTTAATAAGTGTTTTCCATCAAAAGCAACTTCTAAAATCGGATTAATGTCATCTGGTTTTACAGTAAAACGTGCTTCCAAAATATTGTTTTCATAAATTTGCTCTGCCAATATTTTTGGATTTACATAGACCGTTAGCAAATTGTCGCCTTTAAAATTAAACGAATTTAGTTTTACACTAAGAGTTTGGAATTGGTTTCGCAAAAGTTTAGTTTTCAATTTTTCGCTAAAAACGGTATCTCTACCTGTAGCAAAATTCTTAATTTTATACTGTACCGTAAGAGGTTCTGGAAAATCATTTCCCGATACATTTAGAAAATTAAATTTTACTTTTATCGAATCTCCTTCTACTACCTGCAAAACCGTATTTTCTCGGTAACTCAACGTATCGTACAACAAAATTCCTTCAGGGACTTCTTTATACACTACTTGCCATCTTTGTAGTTGGTATGGAGTCCGTTTGATAGAATCTTTTGCCTGCATTTTGAGTTGCAAATAAGGATATTCTGTAGTATTTACATTGCGAATATCCAAAGCATCTATTCGTACATTGTTGTATAATGGCGTTGTTTTTCCTGTGAAATCTACGCCCAATACATCAAGTTGGTAACTTTCATTTTGTCCTGCATCTACGCCATTGATAGTGCGAAATACATTGCCCCAAGATGCTGCTGGTCCTATTAAGGTCGACAAAATAGTACCTTGATAAGATTGTCTGCGAATGGTAAAAGTTGTTTTTAATGCTTGTCCTGCGGGTGCAATTTGTTCGGAAAGTAATGTTTTTGCACCTTTTTGTCCTACCCACAAAAAAGCCGTATTGTATGGTAATTTTTGCATATTTGCCATTTCTACGCCAATAGTTCTGAAAGCTGCCAATACATCAGGAAAATTTACAAAATCTTGCATATTTATTTCTCCTGCGGGCATTAGCACTACATAATCTCCATCTTTAACTCTCGAAAAATATTGCGAAATACTTGGCGTATAATTATAACCTGAAATTATTGTAACTCCAGACAAAGCCGCCACCAATAAAGACGTGCCACAAGGTTGCTTACCTGTATTATAATCTCCTAAATCAATAATAGGATTATACAATTCTCCTGTTTGTTGGTCTATAGCCATACAAAGCAATTTTCGATAACCAAGTCCTCTATCAAAATTTACTTCGGTGCAACTTGCTTCGTAGGCATATAATTTGTCATTGATATTCATATAATAATCTTTCCATTTTCCTGTTTCCCGATTATTATCGTAAGGAATAACATTTACGTCTATTTTGGTGGTAATTTCGGGAAATACCCATTTTTTGGTGGGAACATTTGCCGAAATTCCTTTTTGAATATCTTTGGCAAATTGTGGAAAACGACTTTGCGACCAACCACTCGGACTATCTTTGATATAGACAAAAGACGAATTTACCCAACTCGAATCATCATCTGCTCGCAATTCTGCATAACGAACCCGCCAATAATATACAATACTATCATTTGCTTTAGTATCTGCCACCAAATTAGTAGTCCATTGAGGCGTAATGTAACTAAAAACTACAGTATCTTTGCGGAAAGGACTTGTAAAAGTAGCAGTCGTATCCAACTGAAAACGATAAGTTCTTTCTTTGGTAAATGCGTCTGTGTTTTGGGCTACAAAATATACAGGTTGCTTGCTCACAATGCTATATTCGGTAGGTGCAATAGGCAACATACTTGCTTTTTTTAGATTTGTAGTAAAACTTGTGATATTATTAGCCTCATTAATTTCATAAATTCTATTTCCAAAATCTACACTTACTTCAAAAGTATTTATTCCTGCTGCTTTTGCTTTCAATTCTTTGGAGGTCGTAATGGTGTAAATTAAGGTATCTCTAAAACGTACAGGCGGATAAAATACTGTAGGATAAGCAACAGTGCTGAAATCAGAAAAACGGCGTGTTACCGAAACTGCTAATTTTTCGGGAGTTGTTGTCCCCAAATTTGTTACCACTATTTTTAATTGGAAAGAATCGAGATTTGCCGTTAGTTTTTCGCCTTTAAATGTTTCTATGGCAATGTCTTTTTCGGTAACTTCAAAATCAGGAAAAGGCTCTGCATTTCGTTTGCCAAACATAACCAACACAGGGTCTGCTTGCAACAAAGATTGTTGTGTTTGGGTAATTGCAACGGCATCACCATCATAAAAAGTAGTAATTCTGCGACAAGTTTCTTGGATAATTTCGCCAAGCGTAGCATTGATAAAAGATTTTTCTGTAAAAGCCACTTCATAAAACGTAGTTGCATACAAATTTAAGTAGGAATCTATACCCAAATGCGTATGTGCTAAGTAAGCTATTGCACCTTTATTGGCTTCAAACAACCATTTTTCACAGTTTGCACGTTGTGCCGAAAATACATCACCGCCACTACAACCATTTTGAAACACCATACAATATTTGCCTTTGTTGTTGTAACCTGCTTGCACGTCTGCGGGATTACTAATTTCGATGTCTGTATATTCAAAGGACGAATGCCCAAACAAGGTCATCAAAGCAACGCCATTGTTTATATCTTCGCGTATATTTACTCTTTCTACATATTCTGTGGTTTGTTTTTGCAATGTTTTTACATTCATTCCCCAAACACCATTTTCGGCTCTGTATTTATAATTATCCATATAACTTTTAAAAACTACGTTTTCATTATTAAAAGTCCCTCCTGCAAGATGCAAAATATTTTTTCGCCACGCCAAACCTGTTGGCAATGCTTCATGTTCTTTAACTTTATTTAGGTAATTTAGCACTTCAGTAGTAGTCATTGCAGGAATTCGACCTACAGGAATTGCAGGAGTAAATCTCGACAATCCAAACAATCCATTCACAAATTCATTATCCGAAGCAGGATAGCCGTAGGTTAATAATTTGTTTTCGGCATCTCTGGTAAAGTCTATAAATTTTGTTCCTCGTCCTATCAAAAACAAACCTCGCATACGGTTTTTGCTTTTGTTGGTCATAAAATCTGCAAATCTTCTGATAGCAAGTGGCGTATAAAATCCATGCCCAAATTGATTTTGTAATTCTTTAATATCAATAGCTAAAGGCAAAAAACCGCCACCTTGTTGGCTTGCACGATAATCTGCGTATGCTTGTATTACATTGCTTGTATTGCCTGCGGGAGCAAATAATTCAGGGGCAGCTACAATAATATAGTTGTATAAATCGGGATTTATGGGTTTAAATTGTACTTTTTCTATAGTAGTAATGGGATTGACTCTATTTTCGGCAATAATAGTTTTAGCAATCGTAGCATTAGGAATTACCATAGTACGTGTATTACCTGTACTATCATACATAATTAGGCGTGGATTTGCTCGGTCGGTAACATCATAAAACCTCGTAGCAGGCAAAACTCCTGTCAAAGTCATCTTTGCCAATCCAAAAGTTTTGGCATCTAAATTAAATTTGCGAAAATTACTTTGTGCCATTGCAAAACCTTGTCTATAACCTACTTTGATATAAGATAGCACAACATTAGAGGTTACAGCACTTGTATTCGTATAATTTAGCGAAAAAACTCCACTATTACCGCCAATATCTACCGAATCTATTTCGCCTAAAAATTTACTTCCTTCATATCTATTGGTCGTAATTTTGCCGATTGTTTTGGTTTTGTAATTTAGCGTAATTTCGCCTGTAGTATTTTTGCGACCTACAAACATTGCTTCTACATTTACTTTCGATTTATTGACAAAATCTGTAAAATTAAATGTAGGATTTGCACTTGCACCTTGCGTTACCCCATTCCAAACAATACAATAGCCATTGGTAAAATGCGAAAACAAAGCTCCGTGAATATTGTCATCTGTAACAAAAGAAACAGGGTGCAAATTGCCATAATTATACCTTGCTCTTGGCATAAAAAATGTTTCTTGTCTATGCGAAACTTCGGGTACTAACACCGCATTTCGTTCATTATCTATTGCCATACGTTTGGTTTTGACACCATTATCGGCAACTGTAGCAAAAAAGTACACATAATCTCCAAACATATTGGCGTAAGGATTGGCATCACTTTCGGCTTGGTCGTGATACAAATCTCGACTTAATTTGCTTTTATAGACTCCCGAAGCATAAAATTCTATATAATCTGTCTTATCAAATTTGCCATCTTCTTCGCCAACTACACGAATAGCAAGTTCCTCGCCTTCCCTAAATAGTTGTAATTGTTTGGGATTTAGCGAAGTTACAGGAAAATTAGCAGCCTCAAGATTTGCGTATGTAATACGATAAATGCCGTCTGCCTCGTCTGTCGTGGGACGAATATATACGCCTATTTTTGCATACGGTGCAGTATAATTTATCCATTCGTTGCCAAAACGATTTTCTTGTGCATATAAAAAAGTTCCGAGTATGCACTGCATACAAAAAACGACTAAAAAAACTTTGCCTATTTTTTTCATTGTTTTCCTTTTTTTGATAAATATTGGTATATACAAATTTATAAAAAAAATAGATACAATGAAATTTTATCCTACAAAAGGGCTTTTTTTTCAAGCCAACAATTGCTTTTGTATAAAAAAAATTATACTATATCTAATATAGATTGTGTAATAACTTATATTAGATAGGTTTTTAATCCGTAGTTCAGGTTTGATTAGTATATTATTTCCAAAATACTAAAAAAAATAGACTTCTCGCAAAAATCCTTTTAGGTTTTTTGCAAAAAGTCTGTTTTTTGAAATTACGTAGTAATGACTAATTTTTTGTATTTTGTTAAAAACTACTTCTATACAATGTATATTACTTCGTAACATTATTGTAAAAGAGCCTTATTTTTAGGTGCTGGTTTTTCGTCAAAAACATTATCTTTGAGCATATTCAACAAACCCTCTACTTTTTCGTTATAGTTTAAACGAGAATGTGTGTTGGAAGTATAATCAAATGCTAATGCACAAAGAAAATACACCAACAAAAAGAAAGTAACAGGTGCAAAAACTAAAGCTAATTTTAAGGCTTTATCTTTTGATTTGTTTTTTTTGATGCGTGATTTTTTTTTCTGTAAAGTTTCCATAGTCGTAAAGTTATTGATTAAAATTACTTAGTTGTTTTCTAATATGTTTCTAAGTTTATTCTAATACTAAATTAATGTATTTTTAATTACAAAAGTTCATTTTGTTCATTTTTTTTTTGCATTGTTTCCATTTTTTTTCTTGCTTTTCGAATTACTAATGTAAAAACGAATATACTTACTAAAAGTAGGCAAAACTGTATAGCTTTTTCGGTCATATTACCTTTACTAAAATCAGTAAGACTTGCTGCTTCAGCACCAATATAGGTCATCAGCAATGCTCTTGGCAACATTCCCAACACACTTGCCCACAAATATGTTGTAAAATTTACCTTGGTGCTATACAAAATTTGGTTCATGAGGGCAAAAGGAAAAATAGGAGAGAACCGAGCTGTTAGCACCAACAAAATTTCATTATCTTGCAAGGCTTCCAAAAATTGCTTGATTTTGGGATACGTTTGTAAACTTTTGCTAAAATTACCTCTGTCTATTTTTTTTGCAATCACAAATCCTAAAATAAGTGCAAAAATATAGCTAATAGAAAAAGGAATAATTGCTACAAAACCCAAAAAAAAAGCACCAAAAAAAGCTATAAAAGAATTTGGAAGGATAGAAAAAGCCATAAAAATAGCAAAAATTGCATATATTTTTAGACAAACAAGCCAAGTAAATGGGGCAAAATATTGGCTGTCCTGAAAAATTATGCTACCAAATAGGGTGGTACAGATTAATTGTACTACAAAAATAGTAATAAGATAGAAAACTGTTTGGCGGTTGTATAGGAATAAGTTTTTGAAAAAAGACATCATGCAGCTATAAGGATAGAATAAAAAAAATGTAATCCGATAAGATTACATTTTTTTATTAGATAAAAATTATTTAACAAAATTAGGCATACATATCTACATAACCTTGCAAACCTGTATTAGAGCCAATACCAGAAGCCACAAATGTCCAATCGCCGTCTACTTTTTGTAGTTTGCCAAATTCTACGTCACTGTTGCCATTAAATTCGGCATCGAGGTCATAGCGTAGCACTTCGCGTTTATTTTCTACATCTACAATTCTAATATATGCATCTTGCAACAAGCCAAAATGATGTCTGCGAGTAGTAGATTCGTGAATACTAATCACAATTCTAATTTCTACTACATCGGGATTGATTAGAGCCAAATTTGCCAAAATCATTTCATCATCTTCATCACCTGCCCCTGTACGGTTGTCGCCTGTATGTTGCACGGCTCCGTCTGGTGATTTGAGATTATTGTAAAAAACAAAATATTCTTCGGAAATTAGTTTGCCATTGCTACCTAAAATAAATACAGAGGCATCTAAATCCATCGTATTGCCTGCTTTTTGTTCCCAACCTAAGCCTAACATTAATTTTTTTAGTGCAGGTTCTTTTTTACTCAAATTAAAAGAACCACCTTTTTTTAATACAATTGCCATTTTCGTTTATTTGGTTTTGTAAGGTTAAGAAATAAAATATATCTACGAAATTAGATGAATTATGTTGCAATTTTTACATTACTTATTAATTAATATAAGTAAAAAGAAAAATTTATTTCATAATAAAAATAAATATAAGTAATTGAAAATCAAGGATTTAGACTGAAAAAAATGTCAATTAATTATTTACTTTTACTTAAATTATTAGAGTTTATGAATAATTGCTGTAGCATAGACTTTAGTCTGTGCAAGTTATTGATTTTCAACTACTTAAAAACAGACTAAAGTCTATTATACAAATTATTCATAAACTCTATTCAATTTTCATAATTTATAAAATTCATTACAAGAATTTTGAAGAAAGTTATTGATTAGACATTTCCTTTCAAATAATCATCTATTTCTTTTAATGCTACTAATGCTCCTTTTGGTATTCCAATATTTGGTGCTTTTATGATATAATCTTTGGGATTAATACGAATAATATTTGCACCATATTCAGTTTTTAACATTCTGGTTTTAGCTCTAATTGTCTGTACATGTGGACCAGAACCTATTTCAAAAACTACAATTTTTTTATTTTTATTTCTTTCTAAAAACTCTTTGAAGTTTTTTTCTTGTTCTTTTGACCTTGTATTTATGTAGGTATTATCTCGAAACATATACACATTTGGTCTTGCATTTTGATTACTATTTGGGCAAGTTGGAAAAATACCTTTGGATATATTTGCTAATATTTCAGTAGCTGTTAGGTTGTTTTTCCATATTTCACTATCTATTTTAGGATTTTCACTTTGAAAATAGGCTAAACTGCCATGTAACTCCCTAATATTTGCTTCTGCAAATCCTGTTTTTTGTAAATGACTATCGATATTTGATGTCAAGCAAAAATAATCTAATTTATACTTTTCTATCCAATTTTTAAGAATATAAAAGCCTTGATGTGGTATTGTATCAGAATATTCTTGTATTCGTTTTGCAAATAAATTCCAACTATATATTGGATTTTCACTAAATGCTTGTGGATTTACCACTTCAAATACACTTTTTTCCGTATCCGTTTCTACTTTACCCCATTGTCCACCATCACCTCGATAGTCGGCAAGTCCTGAATCTACCCCCATACCTGCACCCGTATTGATGACTATGGCATTAGCATTTTCTAACCACTGTTTTATTGTATCTAAATACATAATTTATGTAAAAGTTTTACTATTTAATGTTATACTAAAAAATGCTGCTGATGTTGCAATTTTTATTGTGGATTTGTAGCAAATACGCTTGCCTCTGTAATAAAACCTCTATCTCGCATGGTTAGCATAGCAATAATTAGATGTGCTATTTCTTGGGCTTCTAATTTACTATCATTGATTGGACGTAATTGCAAACCTGCATTAGGCAAAAAATTTGTTTGCACTTCGCTTGGATTTACCAACATTACTCGAATATTATGCTTACGCAACTCTGCACGCCAACATTCTGTCATTCCTTTAAGGGCAAATTTAGATGCCACATAAGTTGTGCCACCAGCAAAACCTGCATTGCCCGCAGTGGACGAAATATTAATAATATTGCCATATTGGTTAGCTATAAAATGTTTGGCACTTTCTCGTCCTGCCAACATAGCACCTATGACATTGGTTGCAAATAGTTCTACAAATTTTTGGCTGTCTATATCAACCAAATTGCCAAAAGTTCCGTAGGCTGCATTATTGATTAAGACATTAAAAGAACCAAATTTTTCTATTACTGTTTGTATCATTCGTAGCACATCTTCTTCTTTGCTTACATCAGCCACTATAGGTTCTGCACCAATTTCGGCTGCTACTTGCATCAATTTCTCTTTGTTTCGCCCTGTGATAGCTACTTTTGCCCCTTGTGCAATCAATTCTTTGGCTGTTTGAAGCCCAATTCCAGAACTGCCTCCAGTTAGCAAAACTTTGGCATTTTTTAAATCCATGTATATTTTTATTAAATTTTGTGGGATATTTTATCATAATTTGTAGCATAGACTAAGACGTACCCGACTAAAGTCCTATCGATTACCCATAAGTTGAACTACCAACCCCACCCCCTGCCCCTCCCCTTTTGGGAGGGGAGAAAAACTCTCTTGGAGAGTTAAATTTACTTGCAAAGCAAGTAAAAACTCCC
>JBIKRY010000385.1:0-3760 GCA_044348925.1 Bernardetiaceae bacterium | reverse complement strand
AGTGAAAATAATACATTGGCAGGTTTTAAAAAACTTGCCAATCGTATTTTTGATTGCAATGATTTCTATTTCAATGCAATAAAATAAAAAAACCGTAAATCTATTTGTACAAATAGGTTTACGGTTTTTTTGTTTTGTAAATAACCTAATTTTTATAGTAAATTGTACCACAGCCTATAGGAAGTAAGGTTATTGCAAAATAACAATAAAATTATTAAAACCTTGTAGTTGGAGGCAAACCCGCCAAAGGATGCGGTATTTACTACGTAACTTACATTACAAAGATAAAAAAATCTAATTAAATAACAATTTTATGAATTATTTGTTATTTTTACGTAGATTAACTTTTATTCATCGAGTAACCTTATGCACATCACACAACACACTAATCGAGCAGGCAAAATACTTATTTTGTTATGCTTCCTATTGGGTATAAGCTTAGATGCTTCTGCCCAAACACCGCCCCGCAAAGTGCTTTTTCAAGGCTTTTGGTGGGATTATTGGAATAATAACTATGTAGATGGTTGGAGTAATTATCTAACAGAATTAGCACCACGTCTTCGTGGATTGGGAATTGATGCAATATGGATTCCCCCAAGTGTTAAAAACCAATCTTTTGGTGGCAAAGGAGTAGGCTATGCCCCATTTGATAATTATGACTTGGGCGACAAATACCAAAAAGGAGATGTAAAAACCCGTCTTGGGGACAAAGACGAATTACTACGTCTTATTGCGGTAATGCACGCCAATGGCATAGATGTCGTGCAAGACCTTGTGCCTAATCACTTAATGGGTGCGGGTTCTGATACAGGGGCTGGTGGACAAGACCCTGCTGCGGTTGCTTTTCGTCCTGACAATGACCCTTGGAAAAATTTCCGTTATTCTTGTTTTGCAACCCCAGCCACTGACCAAAGTGCTACAGATTACTTAAGCAGACAAGGTCGTTTCCCAAAAAATTGGCAAAATTTCCACGCAAATCCAGGGTTTAATTGCTTATCTGGTGATTGGTGCCAGCCGATGTTTGGACCTGATATTGCGTATTGTGGCTCTTCACAAGGACAAAGTTCCAATGCAATTTTTAATCCTATACAAGTTGGCGGCACAGATGATGGCAATGCAGGCACTTGCGAACAAGACGGTAATGGTTATATGCGTAGAGAAACAAGAAATTGGCTAATTTGGTATAAAAAACAAACAGGTTTTGATGGTTTACGAATTGATGCCGTAAAACATTATCCACAAGCAGCTGTAGAAGATTGGTTATGGAATTTACAAAATAATGCAGATTTTGCTACTGCCACTTCAGATATGTTTTCAGTTGGAGAGTGGGTTGGTGGCAACACAGATTTAGATAATTGGTGTAATGCGGTACAAAACAGGTCGGGTACTTTTGACTTTGCTATTCGTGGATTTACTACAGATGGTATTCGAGGAATGATTGGTGCAGGTGGTGGATATAATATTGGTAATTTGACTAATGAAAGACAGGGAAATCGTCTAAGAACAGTGCCTTTTGTCAATAATCATGATACTTTTCGTCCTATTTTAGATGCTGTAGGCAATTATACAAAACCTTTGGGTGATGATTCGGGTTGGAATTTGGGCAGTCAATTAGGTAAGCATATAGACCCTCGTGACCCTCGTCTTTCGGCTGCTTATGCAGTTATTTGTGCTGTAGATGGTTCTCCACAAATCTTTTTTGAAGATTTATTTGATGTTGGAACAACAGGCAAAAGATATACACACAGACCAACCAGTGTAACAGATTTGCCTACAAGAGATGATATTTTAAATATTCTTTGGTGTCGTCAAAATTTACAATTTTTGACTGTACCCGAAAGAATACGTTGGCAGGACAATGATTTATTGGTTATTGAACGAAGTGCAAAAGCTGTAATTGGTGCAAATGACCAATGGAGTACTTGGCGAAATGAATGGGTGCAAGTAGATTTTCCTGTTGGTACACAATTAAAAGATTTTTCGGGAGCTTCCAATTTAGCTTTACGTACTGTAGTTGCAGCAGGAGCAATAGACCCACTAAACCCAAGCTTTGGCACAAATCCAAGACCAGGTAATGCTTTCAGAATAGCTGTTCCACCTTGTGATGGTACTGCCAATGATGGACGCAGAGGCTATTCTATTTGGGCACCAACTACCGCAGGTGCAACCTACAATCCAGCACAAAGAGCTACTACGCAAGAATGGGAAATGGCAGATGATTTGGGAGATAGTCATGCTTTATCTTTGAAACAAGGCGGTGCATTGCCTGCCAATAGCACAGATTGGAGAACTGTAGGTAAAATTTATGCAGAAATAGGAAAACAAGTTTCTTATGACCTTCGCCCAACTGATTTGACAAAAAATATTACTGTTGTTGTGGAAAATCCTTGTGGTGAAGTAGTAAGTACAGTCAATGGCTTAGGAAATCTGTTGAATACTACTTTTACACCAAATTGCACAAGTTGGTATATTATCAAAGTTCGCAATACAGTAAACACAAATCCTTCACAAATAGTAAAAGTTCGTGTTACTTACACTGCACCTACAACGGTAAATACAGAACTTGCACCCTCTAATTATCTACCTGCACTACCTGTATTTGCATTAAATCCTACAAATACCACTGTTTGTGTAGGTGCAAATACTACTTTGACAAGTAATGCAACTACTACAGTTGCTATTCCACTAACATATATTTGGCAAGTAAGTACAGACAATGGGCTTTCTTGGAGTACAGTAAATAATGGTGGCGTGTATTCCAATGCAACTACTTCTAATTTAACTATTACCAATGCAACTTTTGCAATGAATACATATCGTTATCGTAGTGCTGCAGTTGGCGTATTTTGTTGTCCAAAATATTCTACTTCTGCTACTTTGACAGTTATTCAAGCTCCAACAATTACCACACAACCTGCAAATACTACAGCTTGTGTAAATGGAAATGCAAGTTTTAATGTAGTAGCAACAGGTTCTGGAGTTTTATCTTACCAATGGCAAGAAAAAGTAGGTGCAGGTACATTTGTAAATATTAGCAATACTGGGGTATATAGTGGTGCTAATACAGCAAGTTTAGTTTTGACTGGGGTAACTGTAGGTATGAATGGCAATCAATACCAATGTATTGTTACCAATACTTCAGGCGTGGCTTGTCCTATTACTTCTTCTTTTGCTACTTTAACCGTTGTAAGTCCTTCTGTTGCAACTTTCAGTTATACAGCTTCGCCATATTGTAAAAATGCGACTAATCCAAGCCCAACTTTTTCGGGTGGTGGCGTAGCAGGTACATTTAGTAGCACAGCAGGTTTAGTGTTTGTAAATACTACAACAGGTCAAATAGACTTAGCAGCAAGTACCGCAGGAACTTATACCGTAACCAATACCATTGCAGCCGCAGGTGGTTGTCCAGCACAAACAGCTACTTCTTCGGTTACGATTACGACTTTGCCAACTGCAAGTATTGCTTATACAGGTTCACCATTTTGCTCGAATGCGACTAACCCAACGCCTACCATTACAGGCACTACAGGAGGCGTATTTAGTTCAACAACAGGTTTAAATTTTGTAAGCACTGCCACAGGTCAAATTAATTTGGCAACAAGTACCGCAGGAACTTATACAGTAACTTATACCATTGCAGCCGCAGGTGGTTGTGCAGCAGTAACCGCAACCGCAAATGTTACGATTACAACTTTGCCAACCGCAAGTATTGCTTACACAGGCTCACCATTTTGCTCAAGTGCAGCTAACCCAACGCCTA
>JBIKRY010000003.1:0-42400 GCA_044348925.1 Bernardetiaceae bacterium | reverse complement strand
ATAATAAATAAGTTGCGTAGCAACCGTATATTCGCCTTTAGGCGGGGCTGCCTAAGCGAATGAAATGTAAAGATAAAAACGAACTTGGTTATAAATTCACAAATTTTGAGAAATAATTACTATTTTTCTTTCAATTTACCCGACTCATTCGCCTAAAGGCGAATATACGGTATCCGTAGTTCACGTTAAGTTACCAATACAAACTTCGTAAAGTTGGCTAAATAAGAGATAAGAGAATGTAATTTGCCAAAAAAAATAGATTTTTTTGCGTAATTTATCAATTATCAAAATATTTTTAACAAATTTGCTAAAAAAACTTGAAAAAAAATGTTTTTTTATAAATTGCATACGATAAAATTTAGCACCTTTGTAAGTCAAAAAAATAAAGTAATTAGAGCTACTAAAATATTGACTTTTATCTTGCAAATTGCTATCAATTTCTAATACAAGTCAGAAACCATAATCCAAAACTACTTATATATCGTGGAAGCAAACACTGGCAAAAGCAGAGTCATTATTGACAATGTAAGCCCGCAATTAGATGGCGGCAAATATCCAATCAAACGTACAGTTGGCGAAAAAGTAAGCGTATCCGCAGATGTTATCACTGATGGGCATGATGACGTAAAAGCCGTTATTCTCTACAAAAAAATTACAGACGCCGAATGGTCTGAAGCACCAATGCAAGTAATTTCGGTAGATAGATGGGGCGGAAATTTTACGATTACCGAACAAATACCATACGTTTATACCGTAAAAGGTTGGGTAAATCATTTTAGCACTTGGCAGAAAGGTGTAAAAAAGAAATTTGATGATGGGCAAAATGTAACCGTAGAACTCGAAATAGGAGCAAGAATGGTAGAAAAAGCTGCTCTCAAAGCCACTACCAAAGACTCTGAACGAATGCTTTTGTATGCACATTCGTTTCGTACACACCCACAAATGTCAGAATCTGTAGCTGCTGCAGTGAGTCCCGAACTATCCAAATTATATGAACTATATGCGGACAAGAGCAACGCAACGGTCTATGAGCAACTATTACATATTAACGTAGAATTTAAAAAAGCATTATTTAGCACTTGGTATGAGTTTTTTCCTCGTTCTACCTCCGAAACGCCATATAAACACGGAACTTTCAAAGATTGTCAGCGAATTTTGCCTCACGTAGCCGAAATGGGATTTGATGTGGTATATTTCCCACCAATTCACCCATTAGGAAAATTACACAGAAAAGGCAAAAACAACACCCTAAACGCAAAACCAGGGGAACCTGGCTCCTGTTGGGCTATTGGTTCTGATGAAGGTGGACACAAAGCAATTCACCCTGAACTTGGAACTATAGACGACTTTGTAGAAATGGTACAATTTGCAAAAGGCTTAGGCATTGATATTGCTTTAGATATTGCTTACCAATGTGCACCAGACCACCCTTATGTAAAAGAACACCCACAATGGTTTAAATGGCGACCAGATGGCACAGTACAATATGCCGAAAATCCACCAAAAAAATACCAAGACGTATTACCAATAAATTTTGAAACAGAAGATTGGGAAAATCTTTGGAATGAACTAAAATCTATCTTCGAATATTGGATAGAAAAAGGAATTACTATTTTTAGGGTAGATAATCCACATACAAAATCTTTTAAATTTTGGGAATGGTGTATTGCCGAATTGAATGCCAAATATAACAATTTGATATTTTTATCAGAGGCATTTACACGCCGAAAAATTATGCAACATTTGGCAAAAACAGGTTTTACACAATCTTATACCTATTTCTCATGGCGAAATAGCAAAGCCGAAATGCAACAATATCTTACAGAACTCACCAAAACAGAAGAAAGAGAGTATTTCCGCCCAAATTTTTGGCCTAACACGCCAGATATTTTGCCAAAAAGCCTACAATTTGATGGCGATAATATGTTTGTGATTCGTTTTGCTTTGGCTGCTACACTTTCTGCAAGTTATGGTTTTTATGGACCTGCCTACGAATTGATGTGGACACACGGATTAGATGACAAAGAAGAATATTATAACTCCGAAAAATTTGAAATTAAAGTTTGGGATTGGTTTGCAGATACAAAATTCAAACGAATTATCAAACGAGTAAACCAAATTAGAAATACAAATGCTGCATTGCAAACCACTTTTAATATAGAATTTTTGCCAACCGAAAACGAAAAAGTAATAGGGTTTGTCAAAGTAAGTGATGATGGCAAAAATAAAGTCATTGTGCTAATCAATATGGATTCACGAAATACGCAAAAATGTTTTTTCAAAATTCCATTAGCTACTTTAGAAATCAATGCTGGAGATAGATTTAAGGTTACGGATTTGATGAATGGTTTTGAATTTTGGTGGCAAGACGAATGGCACGTAATGGATTTAGACCCTTATGATATTCCTTTCAGAATTTTGTCTATCAATAGCAGCAACGAATATATTATGCCTCCAGCACCCGAAGTGCCTGAATTAGCAGAATATTCAGGTTCTTAATTGCTTGTATAAAATTTATTTACAAATTTAATTTTTGCGTAAAAACAAACTTTCCAAGCCTTGACAACTTGAAAAGTTTGTTTTTTATTAATTTCATACCATTACCCAATGCCAATAAAATTTCTATTTCTATTTTTTCTACTATTTTTCTTATTTATAGTCGACCTTTTGTATGGCAGTGTGCATATTCCTTACCAAGAACTAACACATTTTTTTGTTGGTGATTTTAGCAAAGAAAGTTGGAAAATTATTCTCGTAGAATACAGATTTCCAAAGGCTATTACTGCTATTTTGGCTGGTATTGCGTTGTCTATCAGTGGTTTACAAATGCAAACTATGTTTCGCAATGCTTTGGCTTCTCCCGATTTGTTGGGTATGAGTGCAGGGGCATCTTTAGGCGTTGCTACAGTAATTTTGGCAAAACATAACTTGCCCGATTTTATTTTTTTGCAGGGGCAATGGCTTTTAGTACTTGCTTCGGTTTGTGGTGCTTTTTTTGTTTTACTCATTTTATTAGGCGTAGCAAACAAAATAACTTCTTCGCATTTATTGATTGTAGGGCTTATGTTTACGGCTTTGTTGGGTGCTTTGATAAGTTTATTGCAATATTTTAGTCGTGCCGAAACTTTGCAACAATATATCATGTGGTCGTATGGTGCTATGGGAAATGTAACGTGGGAACAGTTACCTTATTTGGCTATTACGGTTTTAGTTGGTGTTATTTCAGCTATTTATTTGCAAAAATCTCTCAATATTTGGCTACTTGGCGAAAATTATGCACAAAGTTTAGGAGTTCCTATTCGGCGAACAAGGTTTTTTTTGATACTTTCTGTGGCTATTTTGTCGGGTGGTGTAACTGCTTTTTGTGGGCTAATTAGTTTTGTGGCAGTTGCAGTACCACACATAGCTTTTTTTGTGGCAAAAACCGCAAACCATCGTGTTTTGTTACCTACTACTGCTATTTTGGGTGCTATTTTGTTGTTATTTTGCGATATTTTATGCAATTTACCTACAGTTTCTTTTACTTTGCCTATCAATATTGTTACTGCTATTTTAGGCTCTCCTTTAGTAATTTATTTAGCCTTAAAAAAAATATAGGATACCTAAGCAATGCTTTGCATAGAATGTAACACATTGCTTAGGTATTTTCAAACTTTCCTATTTCAACCAATTTGCCACTTCTTCAGGGGTAGGATTTTTCACATTTTCCAATTTCATTTTTTTACGCATTCCACACACATCATTATGTAATTTTGTTGGAATAGCTTTTTTGAAATCTTCTATAGTTGGATATGCCATTTTCATAAGCACTTGTACCAAATCTTGGTGTACTCCCAAAGCCAAATAATCTGCCTCTGTTGGTGCTACAACTACTTTTTCTGGTCGCATTTGTGGAAAAAACAACACATCTTGAATCGAATTACTGTTTGTCATAATCATAGTCAAACGGTCAATTCCAATACCAAGTCCTGCCGTTGGTGGCATTCCATGTTCCAAAGCCCGCAAAAAATCTTCGTCAAGCATCATAGCTTCCTCATCTCCACGTTTGCCTAATTCGAGTTGGTCTTCGAATCTTTGACGTTGGTCTATCGGGTCATTCAATTCTGAATAGGCATTACAAATTTCTTTCCCATTACAAATTGCCTCAAATCTTTCTACCAAACCTGCTTTGCTACGGTGTTTTTTTGCCAATGGCGACATTTCGATAGGATAATCCATAATAAAAGTTGGTTGAATGAGTTTTTTCTCACAATGTTCCCCAAAAATCTCATCAATTAACTTTCCTTTTCCCATTGTATTGTCCACTGCAATACCTAATTTTTTGGCAGCCTCACGCAATTCATCTTCATTCATTTCCGAAATATCAACGCCTGTAAAATGTTGAATAGCAGATGCCATCGTGAATCTTGTCCAAGGACGTTTAAAATCTATGATATTGTCGCCAACTTGTACTTGTGTTTTTCCATGTAACGTAATTGCAATTTTTTCAATAACTTCTTCTACCAAATCCATCATCCACAAATAATCTTTATAGGCAACGTATAATTCAATTTGTGTAAATTCGGGATTATGGAAACGACTCATTCCCTCGTTGCGAAAATCTTTTGAAAATTCATAAACTCCGTCATAGCCACCTACAATAAGCCTTTTTAGATACAATTCGTTTGCAATTCGCATATACAAAGTCATATCTAAAGTATTGTGGTGTGTTTTGAAAGGTCTTGCAGCAGCACCGCCGTACATCGACTGTAAAATAGGGGTTTCTACTTCCAAATATCCTTTTTCGTCTAAATAATTTCGCATCACATTCATTAATTGTGTCCGTTTGCGGAATGTTTCACGCACTTCAGGATTCACAATCAAATCTACATATCTTTTGCGGTAGCGTTGTTCGGGATTTTCGAAGGCATCATATACTTTTTCGTTACCTTGTTCGTCAATTTCTCTTTTCACGATTGGCAGTCCTCGCAAGGCTTTGCTCAAAACTTTAAATTCTGTAACATGAATCGTAATTTCGCCTAATTGTGTGGTAAAAACATAGCCTTTTACCCCAATAATATCCCCAATATCCAATAATTTTTTGAAAACTATGTTGTATAAAGTTTTATCTTCGGTTGGGCAAAGGTCATCTCTGCGAAAATAGAGTTGAATACGTCCTGTTGCGTCTTGTAATTCGACAAAAGACGCATTTCCCATCACACGAAAACCCATTATACGACCTGCAATGGCAATATTTTTATAGTTGAGTTTATCTCTTTCGTAATTTCTATGAATATCCTCTGCGGTAACATTGACCTCAAAAAGTTCGGCAGGATAAGGCTCAATTCCTAATTTGATAAGGTCTTCTCGTTTTTGTCGGCGTAAAATTTCTTGTTCACTAAGTTGTTGCATAAGTATGTAAATATGTAAGTTTTGTATAGTGGCAAATATACTACTTTTTGATAATTTTTTACAAATATTCGTTAATAGCTATCAAATAATGCTTTGCATAGGCATTTTGTTTGGAAAAAAACCTATAAATCGAAAAAACCTCCTAATAAAAATTAGGAGGTTTAAAGGTAGCTTCTATCAGCTAAATTAACATCTCAATTATTCGTCTAAAAACTCTCTAAACATTTTGAAAAGTTTTTCTTCCATTACTTTTATTGCCTCATCGTCCCAAATCAAATTGATAGAACCTTCTGCAACTTTTTCGGTATTATTTCCATCACGATTTCCATAAACTGTAGCTGTCAATTTATACGTTTGTCCTTTTTTGAAATTAGCTTTGTTTTCGTACAAAACTTTTGCAAACGCATAATCTAAAATATTTTCAGATGGACTCCATAATTGCACGCCATTGTTGATACAGAAATTGCTTGATGCTTCTTTTTTCGAAATCATTTTGTTCCATTTTGCTTCGCTATTGCGTAAAGCTACTCTGTCTGCTTTAATTCCATTCATTTCATAGACTACATTTCTTTCGCAATCAGCACCGCAACTTGTAGCCAAAGGCATATCCAAATATGCACCCCAATACAAAGGTTTTCCCATACTTTGCGATTTGATAAATTTTGTTGGGTCTTCTGTTGGTTTGTCAGAATATTGGTAGTTAAAGACGTTAAAATGTGGCACAAAAACTACTTTTCCTACATTTTCTTTATAGGCTTTGTATTCCATTAATCTTTCTTTCAATTTGGCAGCATCTTTTTTTGCACCAGATTTAAACATTGCATCAAATTTTGCTTTTGCAACATCTCTATCCCAACCTTCTAATTTGGCAGCATCTTTTGCATACACATCTTCTGCTTTTTCAGAACCGTCTATTTCTTCGCGGTGTGTGCTTGCGTTGTGCATTTCTAAAAACATTCCTTTTTCTACTTCGACCAACCAAATGGAGTGAAAATCATCAGTGCGGAACACACGACCACCCATTTTTTTAGTCATTTTGTCATTCAAGTTAAACTTCATCGATAAACCATCTTTATTGACAAAAATTTCCATTCTATTCACAAAATTTCCGCCTTCTTTCTCTGTAAACTTAATTTTATAGGTTTTTTGCCATTTTTTGCCAATTCCTTGTGGAACTTCTGCACCCACTAAGCAAGAATAAGCACCTGAAGTGCCACTTGCATCTTCAAAATCTTCTTTGTAAGGGTCTGCGGGTTTGCCACCTTCTTTTTTCTCTGTTGTGCCGTTGGCTGCATTTGCTAATTTTTCTTTCAATTTGCCAAATTGTGCGTAAGAATTATGCTCTACGCCAAACATAAGGGCTAAAACAAAAGAACTTCCTATCATTAATTTTGAAATTTTCATATATTGTTTTGGTGTTAATATGTTATAAAATTAGGTTTATTTTTGGGTTTTGTAATATTTTAGATACGTTGTCAATGGTGCTTTTCGCAACATTGACAACATACTTAGTCCTAATATTTCCCATTGTGTATATTTTACGATTGTCAAGGTGCGAAAAGCACCATTGACAACGTAAAATATAGTTTACAATACCGAAGAAAGTTTAATAACTTTTCCTTTAATATCTGCACTTACCGCCGTAACAACTTTACCTTTTTTGCCTTTGTCCGAAACATACAAAGTGCTACCTTCTTCCATACAAAACTCACGTTGAATACCGTTATTCATTGCTGAAGTTCCAGTGCCTGTGTGCAAAGTGATGCTTCCGCCTGTGTCGTTTTTCACTTTGAAACAAATTTCCCCTTTTGGGCTTGTGAATGATGAGCCAGCCACAAATAACGTAGCTGCTACGAATAATGATGCTAATGTTTTCATAAAATTAATTTGGTTTAAATACTTTAAAATTAAATTAGTTTAACTTTTTTTTGTAATTTGTAATTCGTAATTAGATTTACCAGCCAAGACTTACTGCTTGTTTTTTCACTTCATACCTTCCATTATTGCCAACTGTACCATTTAATGAAGGTCTGTCTTTATGTTTTCCTGCTGTTCCGCCATTGTTTACTACCGAAATTGCCAAAGCACTTGCCGAAGGGTCTTGATTTAGTGTAACATTTCCGCCATTTCCACCATTTCCAGCTCTTGTATCATTGCTACCAAAACTACCTTCTCCACCCGAAACATTAATACTCAAAGCTGTACCTGCTGCAATCTTTAATTTATTTAAAATTTCGCCTGTACCTCCGTCTTGTATTTCTACTTTGATAATATTTTTTCCGCTTAATGTTTTTCCTGCTGTTGCATTGATTAGCAAGTTTTTGCCATCACCACCTCTGTAACCTGCGGATACATAGAGATTTACACGACCACCTTCGCCACCACCATATCCTAATTTTATTGCAGACGAGTAGGGCAAATCTAAATTTGCACTTGCTTTGATACTTGCATCATGTTTTGCGGTTGCGGTAACTTGAATTTTGTCATTTGGAATTTTGCTAACATCTAACCAAACTGTTAGTTCTTCTTCACCAAATTCTGCACCTTCTACCTCAATGTTAAAGTCGTCCCAAGACATTTTACCACCTAAATTGCTTGTTTTCAAGGTTTTACCATCTGTTAATTCGGCTTCAATACCATATTTTACTTTTGACAGATGTCCTAATGAAGTTGGGGGAGTAATCCACTTTACCGTCAATTTTTTTACAGTTTTTCCTTTTATAGAATTTGCTAATTTCTCGGCATTTTCGGCTGCTTGTTTTTGTGAAACAATAGCTTCTCTTGCATTTTTTTGGTCTGCCAAAACCGTACTTTGGTTAGCTTCTATTTTTGATTTCCATTCATCATGTGTGCCTGAAACTGTACCACCGTTAGGAACTAAAATATATTTGATTTCGGCAGCAGCACTTTTCCAATTATAGTAAAATAATTTTCCGTCAAAAAACTGTACTCTTACGCCTTCTGAGAAAAAATATGCAGGGTGATTTGCTAAGTCGGGCTTGTAAGTTTCCTCGATAATTCCTGCTCTATTTAAGACCAATTCTGTAATTATTGTATTGCCTCCACCATCTTGTTTGCTATCTTTTGTGAATTTTACGCCCCAAGCTTTGCCACCTGCAACAACTTTTTTTCGGTCATCAAATTTGAAAGCTGCATAATCTCCATCTGCAAAATTTTTTACAACTTGATTTTGGTTAGGAGTTTGGGCAACTAATTGAAATCCAAAAAGTTCTATTAGCAAAAACGCCATACTAAAAATTTCTAAACGCAAAAATTTCCTATTTCCAAACATATATTTTGTATCTTTATTGTGAGTATTTTTTTGTGATTGTTTTAATTACATAACAAAGGTAAATGCTATTTTTTTAGCTTTTTTAACACTTGAGTATAGGTAAGGTTTGTGTGAGAATTTGTAGGTTTTTGATGAGAATGTGTAATTTGTAGGTAGTAGATTTTTGGAATACTTAAAAGAATGTAGCAATTTGCATAGACTTATTACACACAACTTAATGATACGTTTTGTTATGCGAATTTTATTTTTTTTGAGTTTCTATTTTTTCATTACTTTACCCATTTTTGCCCAAGAAAAAGCAAAAAAAGCTAACCTTGATAGCCTACAAAAAGCCTATCAAAGTGCCAAACAAGATAGTAATAAGATTTTTACGTTACTAGAAATAGCAAGTGCTTACGTTAAAACTAATCCTGATACTTGTATTAGTATTGCAAAATTAACATTAACACAAAGCCAGCAAATTAAATTACAACAAGGCGAAACCAATAGCCTTAATCTAATTGGTTTCGGTTATTATCGCAAAAATAATTATACCTTAGCCTTAGAATATTATAAAAAAACTTTATTAAACGAAACCCTAATTATTGGCAGGCAAAGATGTAATCTATTGGTAAATATTGGCAATATTTATCTTAGACAAACTAATTATCCTATGGCAATGGAATTTTATCAAAGGTCTTTGAAAGTAGGAGAACAAATTAAGGATAATTATGTAATTGCTATTATGCTTAATAATATTGGTAATATTTACGAGGCACAAAAAGAATATGATTTAGCATTAGAATATTACCAAAAAAGTCTTGCAATTAAAGAAATAACAAAAGAAAAGAAAGGAATAGCAATGAGCCTAAATAATATAGGAATTATTTACAGATACCAAAAAAAATATGTTTTGGCTTTAGAATATTATGAAAAAGCATTGAAATTACAAGAAGAATTGCACGACAAACAAGCTATTTCTATGGCTTTGAGTAATATTGGCGTAATTTATAAAGAGCAAAATAAATATGATTTGGCATTGGAATATTATCAAAAAGCCTTACAACTTAAAGAAACTGCAAAAGATACACGAGGTAGTCTTTATCCTTTGAATGGAATTTCCGAAATCTATCAAAGAAAAAAAGACTATGATAAAAGTATAGAATATGCTAAAAAAGGGATAAAAATTGCTACAGAAATTAATGCTTTATTTGAATTGGGTATGTTAAGTGAAACAATTTATAAAACTTACAAACTCAAAAAAGATTATGAACAAGCATTAAGTTATTATGAACTTTATAAAATAATGCAAGATAGTATTTTCAATATTGAGAAAAGCAAACAAATTGCCGAATTACAAACGGCTTTTGAAGTAACGGAAAAAGAAAAGGAAATTATGACTTTGTCAAAAGAAACGCAAATTCAAAAATTAGAATTGGAACAAAGAAATTGGGTGTTACTTGGTTTGTCTATTTTTATAGTCATTTTTGCCTTTGGAAGTTATTTTTTCTACAAAAATCGCCAAGTTGTGGCAAAATATAATTTATTGCAAACAGAGCAGCAAGTTTATCGTTTACAAATGAACCCACATTTTTTCTTTAATGCGTTGGTGGCTATTCAGGATTTTGTGATGCAGGCAGATGGACTAAAAGCAAGTTCGTATATTTCAAAATTTGCACGTTTAATGCGGCAGACTTTGGAACAGTCACAACAAGAATTTACGAGTATATCTTCAGAAATTGAAACTATTACCTATTATTTAGATTTGCAACAACTTCGATTTAGTGGCAAATTTCAATATGAAATTACAGTTGATGAAGATTTAGAAATAGACGACTTGCAAATTCCAATTATGCTAATGCAACCTATAATAGAAAATGCTATTGAACATGGTTTGAAAGAGAGTAAGAATGGAAAGATTACAATTTCGTTTAGTCAGAGAATTGATATAAAAAAAAATAAAATATCGGAAAATTTATTGCAAATTACCATTTCTGATAACGGAATTGGACGAAATAAAGCAAAGGAAATAAACGGGAATAGCATAACTGTTCCCAAAAAACACAATTCTATGGCAACAAAAATTTTGGCAAGTCGTAAAGAATTATTACAAAAACAAGCTAATTTTAACTTAGAAATAGAAATTATTGATAAAAATATAGAAACAGACAAAGAAAGTGGCACAACAGTTTGTTTTTTAATGCCTTTAAAATATAGCTAAATTATGAAAATAATTATCATTGATGACGAAGAACAACAAAGAAATTTTACTTCTACGGTTGTCAAAAAATATTGTCCAACAATAGAAATTGTTGCCCAAGCTGCCAACGTAAAAGATGGTATTGAGGCTATTCAAAAATATGCACCAGATTTAATTCTGCTTGACGTGGAAATGCCCGATGGAACAGGTTTTGACTTGTTGAAAAAACTGATGCCCATAGATTTTCAAGTCATTTTTATTACTGCCCACAACGAATTTGCAGTAAAGGCTTTCAAGTTTAGTGCATTGGATTATCTTTTGAAACCCGTTGCCCCTGAAGAACTTGTAATAACTTTGCAAAAAGCAGAACAAGTGCAAAAACAAACACAAATTCAGATGCAATTAGCTATTTTGCTCAATAATATTCAAGATTTTGCGGGAGAAGTGAAGAAATTGGTACTCAAAGATGCGGATAACGTGCATATTGTGTCTATTTCGGAAGTAATGTATATGCAGGCAGATAACAATTACACGAGTTTTTTCTTGACTGATAAACGTAAAATTGTGATTTCCAAAACTCTGAAAGAATATGAACAACTGCTGGAAGGAAAAGGTTTTTTTCGTTGCCACCAATCACATTTAGTAAATCTCAATTATATATTGCGAATAGACAAACGTGATGGCGGTTTTATTGTGATGAAAGACCAAACGCAGTTACCGTTGTCGAGTCGCAAAAAAGAACAGTTATTGCAATGGTTAGAAAATTTATAGATATAAGAGATAGGTTTTCCGCATTAAAACGTAGAAATTATTACAAAATTACATTTAATTAAAAAAACATAATTTTGTACATAGAAAATCTACATCAGAAACTTATTCTTTTAAAGTTGTTTTTTTATTTTTCATTCCTTCTTCCCAAGCAGGCGGAAAAATACCGTTTTGGTTGCTACTAATATTTTGCATAATTTTGATGATTTGTTGCTGTATTTTTTGTGGCAAGGCATAAAAAGTAGCATCAATTTGCGTATTTCTTTCGTCATCAAGCACCCCATTTTGATGCCTAATTGCTATTTTTTTGCCCTTATAAAAAATGAGTAATTTAATACGTCCATCATCATAATTGTTTGTTCCTTTTGTGCCATACACAATAATAGGTTCTATAATTCCATCTTTGTCGAGGTCTTCAAACAGACAATATTTAGACCAAAACCACATAGTTTTTTCTTGTTCATTAGCTATAGCTTGTTTAATGGTAAAATCTACCATTTCAAGCTGTTTTTCAAGCACCCCAGCCACTTCTTTGAAAAAAATACCTTTGATTTTGTCTGTGATAGTGTCTTTTTGGGCAGTAATTTTTGCTATATTTTCGGTCATTGCAAACAGATAAGTTCCTCCATTATCAGCATAACGATAGACTCGATAAATGTTATAAGTAATACCAAATTTTTTTTTGCTTTCAACGGAGAAAATTTTATTTACTTCCGAGCTACTCAAAATACTAACTGTTTGGACTTGCCCAAAGCAAAAATTTATTCCCCAACATAGCAAATAAGCTAAAAATAAAGATTTCATAAGATTTATGTAAGTTATGTAATTTGTATAATTGTAGTACGTAGCTCGTGCTACATACAGTCGTAGAAATAATTATATTTTTAGCAAAATCTATTTATTTTAGTTTTTGAAATCAGGTTTTGGATAAAATATGAAGATAAACACTTATTAAGTTATACAAATAAACTAAAACCCATGTAGATTCAAAGCATCTGTTGCTATTAATGGCACTTCTTTGCCCATCTTTTTTTGTATTACTTTAAAATGTGCCTCGTCTTCTGGACAAATCAAGGCTATTGCCTGCCCTGCTGATTCTGCACGTCCTGTTCTGCCAATTCGGTGAATATAATCTTTGGGAGAACGAGGCAATTCATAATTAATTACAAAAGGCAAAAACTGAATATCAATGCCTCGCGAAGCCAAATCTGTAGCCACCAAAACCCGTAATTTTCCCGATTTGAAGGCATTTAAAGCCTCTGTTCTTGCTCCTTGACTTTTATCACTGTGCAAAGCCTTTGCTTCGATGCCATTTTTGTTCAATTTTACGACTACAGCATCTGCTCGATGAACCGAAGACGTAAATACTAAAACTTGTCGCATTTCTTGAGTTTTTATCAAATATCGCAATAAAACTCCTTTCCGTTCTTCCGAAACCACATAAGCAGTTTGGGTAATTAAATCTAAATTTTGTGTTTCTGCCTTTATTTCTATTTTCACAGGGTTTTGTAATACAAATTCTGTTATTGTATTTACATCTTTTCCTAATGTTGCAGAAAATAATAAATTTTGTCTTTTTTGTGGTAAAAGCCCAAAAATGCGTGTCATTTCGTCTTTAAAACCCAAATTCAGCATCTTATCCGCCTCATCAATTACCAACATTTTAACATCAGACAAATACAAGGCATTATGTTCGAGCAAATCAAGTAAACGACCTGGAGTAGCTACCAAAATTTCTACGCCTTGCAAGTTTATCATTTGTGGATTGATAGAAACTCCTCCAAAAACCGCCAAACTTTTGATTTTGCGAGGCAAATCTGCCCCAAAATTGCTAAACACCTCTCCTACTTGTACCGCCAACTCTCTGGTAGGCACTAAAATTAAAACCGCAATATGTCTATTTTTTGAAGAACTTGCGACTAAAAGCATTTCTAAAATAGGCAATACAAAACTTGCTGTTTTCCCCGAACCTGTTTGAGCAATGCCTAAAATATCGTTGCCTTTCAAAACCGCAGGAATTACTTGGGCTTGAATAGGATAAGGTTGTGTATAATTTTGTGCTGCAATGGCTTTTAATAAAGGTGCAGATAACCGCAAAGATGCAAAATCAGTCATAGTTTATGGAATAAAATATATTGGCAAAGATACAGAATACAAGTGAAATAGCATCTATCCACAATAGGTTTTCCACATCAAAATTTTAAACTAAGGTTTATGTAATAAAATTCGTCTTACTGCTAAAATATTGAACACAGATAACACAGAACACGCAGATTTACACAGTTTTTCTACTTATAGTACCTTCCTTAACTTATATTTTTCTATGTATCTATGTTACTATGTGGTTAAAATAATTTTGATGCGGAAAACCTATATCCACAAAATGGTTTGATAAAAAAGAAGACAAAAAGATATTAGCTTTGTTCGAAAATACTATTTTTCTGTAAAAGGAATTAATTTTTGGTATAAAAATAAAATTTGTAAACAGTATAAGATATAGTAATTTAGCAAAAAATTTATATCCTAACTACTTTTATGCTAAAAAATATAATTTTATCCTTTTGCTTGTGTTTTTATTCTTTGTCTATATTGGCACAAGTCATAAAATCTCCAGATATTGTGTTTGGAAAAGTGAGTATCGAAGATTTATCTGCCACCAAATACAGTTTAGATAGCAATGCTGTGGCAGTTGTTTTATATGAAAAGGGAATTTCTTATTATGATTTTAATGCAAATGGAATGAAACTCGTACATGAAAAGCACGTAAGAATCAAGATTTTATCGCCAAATGCTGCCAATTGGACAAGATTTGAGATTCCAACCTATAAACCTAAAGGCAATTACCAAAACCGCCAACAAGAAAATGTAGAAAGTTTGGAGGGTTTTACACATATTTTGCAAGATGGCAAAATTATACGGCATAAATTGGAATCTCAAGATGTATTTACCGTAGATATTGACCAAAATATGCAACTTACTCGATTTATTATGCCTTTGGTCGAGGTAGGTGCTGTGGTCGAATATCGTTATAAAATGACTTCTGATTATCTTTTTAATTTGCAGGGTTGGCAATTTCAAAAAGAAATTCCTGTTTTATGGAGTGAGTACGAAGTAAAAATTCCTGATTATATGAGCTACGTGCAATTTGTGCAGGGTTACGAAGATTTTACCATAGAGAGCAAAAATAAAGTTTTAGATTATTTTTCTTTTAATGGACAAATACAAACTACCAATGTGATGGTCTATCAATGGGTAATGCAAAATATTCCAACTTTTAAAGTATTGCCATTTATGGAAAATCCTGCAAATAATATTGCAAGAATGGATTTTGTCTTAGAAAGTTTCCTATTTCCAAATATGCCAAAACGACAAACCATTCCCAGCACTTGGGAAACTATCTACGAAAAACTAACAAAAGACGAAAAAATAGATAATTTTGCTAAAAAAACGGGTGGTTTAAAAGAAATTGTGCAAAAAATTACTGCCACAAGCATTGGAGAAACGGCAATTATGCAAGCCTTATTTGACTATGTAAAACAAAATATTAGCTACACAGGCGAAAAAACTCGGAATCCAAGCCAAAGAAATCCCGAAAAAGTATTAGAAAGCAAAAAAGGAAATTATGCAGATATTAATTTATTGCTGGTGGCTTTGCTCAAACAAGCCAAAATAGAGGCAAATCCTTTAGTGTTGGCAGGCAAAGAAACAGGAAATGCCAATCCACAATATCCAATTCTTCATCGACTCAATACCATAGTTGCAGTAGCAATAGCCGACCAAACTACGTATTATCTCGATGCTACCTCCAAATTACATACAACTAAAATGTTGCCTTTGAGATGTCTAAATGGCAATGGTATTTTATTGGCAGATTCTATGCAACTGATTCGTTTGGTGCCTGAAGTAGAAAGCCGAAAAATTATTCAAGCAAATTTGACTATAGAAAGTACAACTATAGAAAATACAAATACAATTTTGGGTACTATGAACGTAGAAGAAAGTGGCTATATTGCAGCTAATAGTCGCCAAATACTAGAAAATCAAAGCAAAGAGGTATTTATTCAAAAAAGTTTGACTTCTGAAGGCGAAGGAATTGGTATGGAAAATCTACTCACCGAAAATGATACCATACCTTATCAAAATTTAAAAGCAAGTGTAAAAATTACAAGCCAACAGCAAACAGAGCCAAGCAACAAAGAATTTGGATTTTATCCTATGTTGTGTTTGCGAGAGCAAAAAAACCCATTTGCAGAGCCAAAACGAAAATCTCCTGTAGATTTTGTATTTCCATTTATCGAAGATTATCGTATAACTTACACCATACCAGCTACTTACAGCATAAAATCATTGCCAACAAGTGCAGATTTTGCATTAGGCAATGGCGAAGTTACTTATCGTTATATCGTCAGCCAAAAAGAAAATCAAATTACTATTATCCATCTTTTAAGTGTTAGTTCTACCAAAGTAGCACCCAAAAATTATGATGGATTACAAAAATTTTGGGATAATATTATCCAAAAACATCAAGAAAAAATAGTATTACAGAAAAAATAAACACAAAAAGAAAATACTCTGTAGCATTAGAATTCGGTCTTTGCTACAGAGTATTTAAAAGAAAACTTTAGACTATTTTTTGTTTAACTGTATATTTTTTTGTACTATTGTAGCAAGCATATACGCACATTATCCGATATGTTAGCTATTATTTGTGAAAAATTTATACTTACTAAGACACGCAAAATCAAGTTGGAAAAATGTTTTATTGAAAGATTTTGATAGACCACTCAACAAAAGAGGTTTGCAAGATGCACCTTTTATGGCAGAAATCTTACAAAAAGCAGCAATAAAACCTGATTTAATTATTAGTAGTACTGCCCTTCGTACAGTTACTACTGCCGAAATATTTGCTCAAGGTTTATCTTATGACCTTAAAAATATTGTTTTTGATAAAAGAATTTATGAGGCAAGTGAAAAAACTTTGCTTAAAATTCTCAAAGAAATAAAACCAAGTATAGAAAATGTAGTATTAATTGGGCATAATCCTAATCTAACAGAATTAGCAAATTTATTAACAGATAGTTATGTCTATAACATTCCTACTTCGGGAGTTTATGCCATTCGATTTGCTTTTGATTCGTGGGAACATATTGGAGAACAGAAAGGAGATTTTGTTTTTTTTGAATATCCCAAAAAACATAAAAAATCATAAAATAAAACTATGACAAAATTAAAATATTTATATGCTTACTGTTTTTTGGCAATTTGTACATTGGCTTGCAACAAACAAGTAGATTTGCAAGGGTTTGATACAGAAAAGTGGAAAAAAGACTATCAAGGTTGCAATAATCAACGGCTAAATCTTTTGGCAGAATTTGAACAGAAAGTAAAACCGCAACTAAAAGGATTATCTGAAAAGCAAGTATATCAGTTGTTAGGCAAAGCAGATATGAATGAATTATCTAAACGCAACCAAAAATTTTATTACTATTATCTCGAAGCTGGCAAACAATGCAAAGATAGCAGCAAGACACAAGTTGCAAAACGCATACAAATACGTTTTGATGCTATTAATAATGTGAATGAAGTAGTAGTGCTATATAATTAATGGTAACTTTTGTAGCAAGTAGTTTATACTTTCCAAGTTTTACAACATTGGAAAGTATAATTTTACAGTTATTAACTATCTATTCTTGCATATTTTGCGTGTTTCTCGATAAAAGCCTTACGTGGAGGCACTTCATCACCCATCAACATAGAAAACAAATGGTCTGCTTCGGCAGCCGATTCGATGTCGACACGTTTCAAAGTACGTCTTTCAGGGTTCATAGTTGTTTCCCAAAGTTGTTCGGGATTCATCTCACCAAGACCTTTATAGCGTTGAATATGTACCAAATCTTCACGACCATCGGCAATTTCTTTGATAATTTGACTTCTTTGTTCTTCAGTCCAGCAATATCTTTCAATTTTGCCTTTTTTTACCAAATATAATGGCGGTTGTGCAATATATACGTGTCCATTATCAATTAAATCCTTCATATAACGGAAGAAAAACGTCAAAATCAATGTACGAATGTGGCTACCATCAATATCGGCATCGGTCATAATGATAATTTTGTGGTAACGCAATTTGTCAAAATTTAATGCTCTACTGTCATCTTCACGTCCAAATTGTACGCCCAAAGCAGTCATCATATTTTTGATTTCTTCGCTATCATAAATTCTATGTTCTTGTGCTTTTTCAACATTCAAAATTTTGCCTCGCAAAGGTAAAATAGCTTGAAAAGCCCTGTTACGTCCTTGTTTTGCACTATTATGAACAAAAACTCCTGAAGCTAATGCAAAATTGTGCGTATTTTCCACCTCAATATCAAATACGTCTATATGTTCTTCTAACTTGGTAATACTCACAATTCGGTGATTATAATTTTTAGTAGCTTCAATAGCACTTGCAACATTACCAGCAAAAAATTTATCTACAAATGTTTCTAAAAGTAAAATATTTTTTGAATTTGGTGCAGTTTTTCGCAACTCATTAAAATTTTCTAATGACCCATTCGCATCATATATATGCTTCATGTAGGCAATCGTATTTTCAAAATAGGTTTTATCGTAAGCAACTTTGCGTTTCTCACGAAAGTCTTCTGTCCACTGTTGCTTAGTTTTTTCTTTACGCCATTCTTTTAAGTCCGTATTTTCCCACTGTTCTTTAGCCATTGTGGATAAATGTTGTTTCTGTTCTGGATTGTTCTTAAAAAAACTTGTAATTCTTTGAGATTGTCCTTGACGGTTTTTCTCTTTTGACCAATATTCTTGTTGATTTTCGTTAAGTTTTTTGTTATTTTGCTCACGATAATCTGCATGAGTAGTATAAAACTCTTTATACTTTTCAGTCATATAAGTTTTATATTCAGGATTTTCCCACTGTTTTTTAGCCCTAACTCGCAACATTTCAGACATTCTTAACATAATTTCACGCATTTTTTGTCTAAAACCTTGTTCTTGCCTTGTTTTTTTAGACTTTTGTTTTGCATCGGGTTTGTGTAAAGTATGCTGTAATAATTGATGATGCACTTTTAAATGTTCGTCTTTACTCATCCTTACAATATTTGTGGGATTATTGTTAAGTTTATTAAAATCTGCATGATGCCTAACTTCCCCTGCACTTAGTGTATAATTTTGCTTAGTTAAGTTATAATTATCAGCCAATAAATGGGTAAAAATCCATTTGCCATTACTTGGGTTTAACACCATTTCATAGCCTTCTATCGTTATTCTATTTTCTATTTTAGAATATTTACGATATAAAGGCATTAAAGAGTCCTCATTTTTAAGGTATTGTGCTTGTTTATATTCACCGTTTTTAAGCAAAAATTTATGGTCTGGCGTGCAAATAATTTCTTCTCCATTGTCCAAAACTATTTTGATAACTTCTGCATTTTTCTTGGTAAGGCGTGGAGAAACTATTTTTTCTACACCAATTGAACCATCTTTTAAAATGGTATAACAAAAATTTTCTTTTCCTGCTTTATTTTCTGCAATTAATTCTAAGAAAGATAAATTTCTACCATCTGCCAAGGCAACTTTTGTTTCCCCTGAAAAACATCCACCTGCCGAATCCCCTTCGACTAAGTACAATTCACACAAAACAGGGTCTCTTTCCGAACAATCTGCCAATTTCCCTGGTAGTCCGCCAATAGACATGACACTTTTGCGTTGCACCATTTCACGTGCTTTTTTGGCTGCCACTCTTGCTTGTGCTGCCAAAATCACTTTATTGATGATATTTTTTGCTTCTTTTGGATTTTCTTCGAGGTAATTATTGAGAATTTCACCCACTGCAATATCCACAGCACCCATTACTTCGTTATTTCCAAGTTTGGTTTTTGTTTGCCCTTCAAATTGCGGTTCTGCTACTTTTATCGAAATTACTGCGGTTAAACCTTCTCTAAAATCATCTCCTGTAACTTCTACTTTTGCTTTTTCGAGCAAGCCTGACCTATCGGCATACGATTTAATAGTACGAGTTAATGCACGTCTAAAACCTGCTACGTGAGTTCCACCTTCAATGGTATTGATGTTATTTACATACGAACAAACAGTTTCTGTGTAAGAATCGTTGTAAAGCATCGCAATTTGGATAGGAACTTCGCCTGTTGTTCTTTCTACGTAAATTGGGGTAGGAATAATTCTATTACGAGTCGCATCTAAATATGTAACAAATTCACGCAAGCCTAAAGTAGAGAAAAATTCGTCTGAAATTGGTTTTCCATTGTCGTCATTTTCTCGCAAATCAGTCAAAGTAAGTTTGATTCCTGCATTTAAGAAAGATAATTCTCTTAGACGGTTTGCAATGGTTTCATATTTATAAACATTGACAATAAAAATGCTATTATCAGGCAAAAATGTAACCTCTGTACCTCTTTCTTCTGGGCTACATTCGCCTACAACTTTTACGTCATATTGCGGAACTCCAATTTTATATTCTTGTTGATAGATTTTGGAATCTCTGAAAACTCGTACTTTTAAATCTGTAGAAAGTGCATTTACACAGGAAACGCCAACGCCATGCAAACCTCCCGAAACTTTGTAAGTATCTTTGTCAAATTTTCCGCCTGCGTGCAAAACTGTCATTACAACCTCCAAAGCCGATTTATTTTCTTTGGTGTGCATTCCCACAGGAATACCACGTCCATTATCTCTTACTGTAATTGAGTTATTTTCGTTAATAGTAACATTAATTTGGTTACAATGTCCTGCTAAGGCTTCATCTATTGAGTTATCTACTACCTCCCAAACTAAGTGGTGAAATCCTTTTACGCCTACATCTCCAATATACATGGCAGGTCGTTTTCGAACTGCTTCTAATCCTTCGAGGACTTGAATATTATCTGCTGAATAATCACTGCTACCATTTGCAGTTGCTTTAATTTCTTGCATTTCTTCTACCGTTTCTGTGCTTTTCATATCTGATTTTTAATAGGAAACATCTTACAAAGATACATATTTTTAGCAACTATACAAATATTAAAAAACAAAAAACATATTCCTAAAGGCAAATCTATGTTAGATAAAAAAAATACCATAACAATAGGTTTTTTATGCTTTTAGTTTATATTTGTGGTTTGGCAATAGAAAAATATTGCAAAGAACCGACTAAAATACATGAAGAAAAAAATACTTTTTATTGTAAATCCTATTTCTGGCACCAGCAAAAAGGAAAACATGGAATTTCTTATTGCTCGTTGGGTGGATAGAGATAAGTTTGATACAGACGTACATTATACCCAATATGCAGGGCATGCCACCGAAATAGCTTTTCAATATCGTCATATCTATCATGCCATTGCTGCGGTGGGTGGTGATGGTACGGTTAATGAAATTGCAAAAGCCTTGACAGGAAGTACTACAGCTTTGTATATTATTCCTACAGGTTCGGGCAATGGTTTGGCACGTCATTTACATATTCCTGTTGGCATTAGGTCGTCATTACTTCGCCTAAACAATAGCGAAGAATTATGGATAGATACTTGTATGGTCAATGAAACGCCATTTTTTTGTACTTCGGGTATGGGTTTTGATGCTGAAGTGGCACACCGTTTTTCGTTGGCAGCAAGTCGTGGCTTGATGACCTATATTTTGACAAGTTTTACTACTTTTTTTGGCTACCAAGCACAAAATTATGAAATAGAAATAGATGGGCAATATTTAAGCAAAAAATTGCATATCTTGACCTGTGCCAATGCAGGACAATATGGCAATGATGCCTATATTTCGCCTGCTGCCGATATTGCCGATGGCAACATGGATTTGTGTATGGTAAAACCTATTCATAGTATTTTCAAAGCTACTACTTTTTCGTTGCGTCTTTTCACGTATTCTATGCACCAAAGCAAGTCTGTAGAAATAGTAAAGGCAAAAAATGTAAAAATTAAACGAGAAAAATCTGATTGGTTGCACGTAGATGGCGAGCCTGTGGCAATGCCCGCAGAACTAAATTACCAAATTTTACCAAAATCTTTGAAAGTTTGGCGATAACTAAACACAACTCCCATGAATATTAGAGAATTAATAGACGAAATAGGCAATGGCATAGATTTGTATGCAACTTTGAAACTTCGATTGACTACAGTAAAAGGTAGTTGTTTTATTTTTCGGAAAACTGCCCTAAAAATAGAAAAAACTGCTACAATTACAAGTATTCGAGGCACATTTAGATTCAACAAAAAATGGACAAGTAATGACCCTTTTCCTTCTTTGTTATATCTTGGTGAAAATGCAAGTATTGAGGTCAAAGATTCGTTTAGTATTCATTCGGGTTCGAGAGTTTATGTAAATCAAGGTGCAAAACTTATTTTGGGCAGTGGTTTTATCAACAATAACTTAAATTTGAGTTGTTTTGAGCAAATAGAAATTGGTTTTGGCGTTGCTATTTCCGAAAATGTATGTATTCGAGATTCAGACGACCATGCTATTTTGTCTTCGCCACATACCAAAACCCAAGCCATAAAAATAGGTAATCACGTTTGGATAGGTATGAATGTTACTATTTTGAAAGGGGTTACGATTGGAGACGGTGCTATTATTGCGGCTGGTTCTGTGGTTACAAAAGATATTCCTGCCAAAACATTGGCTGCTGGAGTACCTGCAAAAGTAATCAAAACAGAGGTAGAATGGAAGTAAGCTAAAATTGAATAAGCTAAAATTAAAATAGGTTTGATGAAACCTCCAAAGCAACAATATTTTTTTATAAACCTATTTACAAGCAGTATGCAACTCACTATAGATAAAACTTGGACATTATTTTTGGATAGAGATGGCGTAATTAACCAAAAGTTAGAAAATGATTACGTCAAGGAATATGATGAATTTGTGTTTATGCCCAATGTCAAAGAAACTTTGCAAGTCTTAAGAAAACAATTTAATAGGCTCATTGTAGTTACCAACCAACAAGGAATCGGTAAAGGTTTGATGACCGAAAATGATTTTATGCGTTTGCATTGGCAAATTGAAGCAGAATTATTTAGTTACGAAGTCAAATTTGATAAAGTATATCATTGTCCTGATTTGAGTTCCAAAAACAGCCCCAACCGAAAACCACAAATAGGTATGGCATTGGCAGCAAAAAATGATTTTCCAGACATCGATTTTGCTAAATCTATTATGATTGGAGATAGTATATCGGATATGGAATTTGGTAAAAAAGCAGGAATGCAAACTATTTTTTTTGGCAAGCAAAATATTCCTTCTACCTACATAGATTATTATGCAGAAAATTGGAAAACCGTTAGGCAATTATTCCAAGTCTAATTTAATTTACATAACCCCTAAAAAACTACTAAAATAATTTTATTTATGCACAAAATTTGGCTTATTATCCAACGGGAGTATTTAACCAGAGTTCGCAAACCATCTTTTATTATTATGTCTATTTTGGGACCCGTATTGTTGGCGTTGCTAATGATAGTTCCTATTTGGTTGGCAACACAAGGAGGCGACAATAAAACAATTCAGGTGATAGACGAATCTAATTTTTTTCATGGCAAATTTCCCCCTTTAGAAAAAATTAACTTTATTTATAACAACACACCTTTAGCAGAAGCTAAAGCTGATTTGAAAAAAAGTGGTTTTGACGGCGTGTTATACATTCCAAAAATTGACTTAGATGACCAAAAACCACAAGGCATTGAGTTATTTGGCATCAAAAATTTTTCTATTATTACCCAAAAATTAATAGAAAGTACCATTCGCAAAGAATTAGAAAATCTAAAATTAGAAAAAGCAGGAATTGACGAAGAAACACTGAAAAAAACCAAAACTACGATTAGTATTCGAACTATTAACCTTAGCGAAGAAGGCGAAAAAACAAATAATACTTCTGCACTTACGGCAGCAGGATATTTTGCAGGTTTTTTGATTTATATGTTCATCTTTTTGTATGGCGTGCAAGTGATGCGTGGAGTTTTGGAAGAAAAAACCAATAGAATTATCGAGGTAATGATTTCATCAGTAAAGCCTTTTGAGTTGATGATAGGAAAAATCATAGGCATTGCAGGCGTTGCACTCACACAATTTCTAATTTGGATAGTATTTTCGTTTGGTGCAACTACGTTGGTATCTACAGTTTTCAAATTGGATAGGTTTTCACAAGAAAAAATAGGCACTACTTTATCGCAAATGCAAAGTACCAAAGATATTCAGCAAACAGTGGATATTTACCAAATTTATCAACAAATAGAAGGCATTAACATTCCATTTTTACTTGCTTGTTTTGCTTTTTATTTTTTGGCTGGTTATTTAATGTATGCAGCTTTGTTTGCGGCGGCAGGTGCAGCGGCAGACAGTGAAACCGATACACAACAATTTATGTTGCCAATTTCTGCTCCTTTAGTGGTGGCTATTGTAATGCTTTCGGCAGTTATCAATGACCCCAACAGTAAAATAGCTTTTTGGCTTTCTATATTTCCGCTTACTTCGCCTGTTATTATGATGGTAAGAGTGCCATTTATTGGGTTTTCGTGGGAAATTGTATTGTCCATGGTTTTGTTACTTGCTGGTTTTTTGGCTGCAGTTTGGTTTGCAGCAAGAATTTACCGTATTGGAATTCTAATGTATGGCAAAAAAATAACTTACAAAGATTTGCGAAAATGGCTTTTTAGATAATGTAAATTACTTAGCACCTTATCTGTTTTTGCGTATAATTTCCTATGTTTTCTAATAGAAAAACAGGCAATATTTTAGAAGCTGTTTAAGTTAATTTTTAATTCCGTAGGAATGGCATATTTATAGTAAATTCTAAAATAATGAGAACAAAAGAACTCCGTAGGACAATTCCATTGCGGGTTTATATGCCACTCCTACGGGAGTTGTTTTGTTCCTTAAATCTTATTTTCTATAAATATAAACCCGCAATGGAATTGTCCTACGGAGTTAATTCAAACAGCTTCTTAGACTTTTTTAGCTATGATTTTATCAACTAAAATGGAATCATAAACATTAATCCACCAAAAAATTTATAAAAACTTATTAAATCACACCTAACTATATTTTTTTATGCACCCAAACGCAAAATTATTGGAAACATTTTACACAGCTTTCCAAAATAAAGATTACCAAACTATGCAAAATTGCTACCACCAAGACGCAACTTTTTCAGATGAAGCCTTCAAAAATCTTAATAGCAAAGAAGTACAAGCAATGTGGCAAATGCTTATTACAAGAGGCAAAGACCTACAATTAGAGTTTAGTAATATTACCGCAGACGACCTGAAAGGCACAGCACATTGGGAGGCAACCTATACGTTTTCTAAAACAGGAAACAAGGTGCTAAACAAAATAGATGCAAATTTTACGTTCAAAGATGGCAAAATTTATACGCACATAGATACGTTTAATTTTCATACTTGGGCATCTCAAGCATTAGGTATTATTGGGACTTTATTAGGTTGGACAAGCTATTTACAAAATAAAGTAAGTGCCACAGCTACCGAACAATTACAGAAATTTATGGAAAAAAATAAGGCATCATAAATACTACACAACTTAAATTAGCAGTAATTTGCATACATTATGTACGTAGCAAAAGCTATATACACAATGTATGCAGGTTACAAGCACTAAAAACACACTAAGCAACTACTTCTTTTTTTGCTGCTTTTATTTGAATAGTAGCAATAAAAACAAAGCCAATTATAAAAAATAAAGATAAAGCAAAAATGCTATTTCGCATACTACCTGTGATTTGCTCGATATAGGTATAGGCAAAAGTGCCAAAAAACGTGGAAAACTTATCCAAAACATCATACAAACTAAAATAAGAAGCCGTATCTGTAGTATTTTCGGGAAATAATTTGCAATAAGTAGCACGGGACAAAGATTGAATACCACCCATTACAATTCCTACACCTGCCGCCAATAGATAAAAATGTGTATCTGTAGTTACAAAATAAGCACAAATACAATCCACAATCCAAACAGAAAGTATAATTAAAATAGTAAATTTATTGCCTTGTTTTTCGGAAACTTTTGCAAAAACAGCTGCTCCTGCAATAGCCACAATTTGTAAAATAAGAATCGTAACTATTAATTTGTCTTGTGTCATTTGCAATTCTTTAGAGGCAAATAAAGTTGCCAAATATAAAACCGTTTGCACGCCTGCATTATAAAAGAAAAAGCCAAGCAAAAAACGCAAAGTAAATGGTTGTTTGCTCACAGCCTGTAGCACACTTTTGAGTTGTGCAAAACCCTGCACAAAAATATTAATTGTTTTATCTACTTGTTTTCTGTGGTTTGGCAAATAATAAAAAGTAATTTGTGAAAATCCAAACCACCATAAACCAACCAAAACAAAAGAAATTCGCACCGAAAAAGCCGTAGTATCTGTAGTATCAAAACCAAAAAGTTCGGGTTTTATTGCCATCAACAAATTGAGTAGCAACAACAAAACACTTCCAAAATATCCTAACGAAAAACCTTTTGCACTTACCGCATCATATTGGTCGGGACTTGCTATTTCGGGCAGATAGGCATTATAAAACACAATACTACCACCAAAACCAAGACTTGCCAAAAAGAAACAAGTTATTCCCCAAACAATATTTGCCCCATCAAACCAAAACAAACCAATACAAGACAAAGAGCCTAAAATAGTAAAAAAACGCATAAATGGCTTTTTATTGCCTCCTATATCTGCAATTCCCGATAAAATAGGCAACAAAAAACTTAGCAATAAAAACGAAAAAGACAAGCTATAACCATACAAAACAGTGTTAGGAATTTCTAAGCCCAAAAAATTTACGATATTTCCATGAAATGCTTTAAAAGTCATTTTTTCGTAAAAAGCAGGAAAAATTGCAACGGTAATGACCAAAGAATAGACAGAATTTGCCCAATCAAACATACACCAAGCATTAATTATTTTTTTGTTGTTGAGTTCCATAAAAATACATTTATTCAAATGTAAGAAAAATTATAAAATATCAAAAAAATATAGAGATATACGTACTTTTATGAAGTTACTTTTGCAAAAATCACTACTTTTGTAGCCAAATTAATTAATCAGAATGAAATTACACAGAAATTTAGTCGAGGCGGTACTTACAGGACTTAAAATGATTTTTGAGGAAAACCGTTATGCAGACAAAGTAATAGAAAAGATTTTGCAAAGTAATACCAGATGGGGTTCGAGAGATAGGGCTTTTATTGCCGAAAATACCTACGAAATTGTGCGGTGGTGGCGGTTGCTTTTGTATTTATTAAAAATCGAAAACATTGTAAATCCAAGTCAATTTGGGGAAGGTTTGGGATTTTATTGGCGTGTATTTGGTGTTTGGCAACTTTCCCAAAACAAAGAATTGCCAGAATGGGAAGAACTATCTAATTTAGATTGGGAATCTATCAAAATACGTTTGGCTGCTGCCCAAAATAGTCGCAAAATCATAGAATCTTTACCTGATTGGATAGACGAAATAGGCGAAACCGAACTCGGCGACAAGTGGACAACCGAAGTAAAAGCCCTAAATTTTCAAGCACCTGTAATTTTGCGAGCCAACCGTTTGAAAACTACCCGAAACGAATTGCAAACTTTATTTAGAGAAAGTGGCGTAGTAACGCATACTTTGCAAAAAGGAGATTTAAAAAAAGTGAGCAATATTAATACAGATATTGCACTCGAAAATTTTTATAAAAATGGTTTGAAAGATGCTTTGGTGTTGGAAAGACGTAGCAATGTTTTCAGTTCTCCGTTGTTTAAAAAAGGTTTTTTTGAAATACAAGATGCAGCCTCTCAATTAGTTGCTCCTTTGTTGGACGTACAAGAAGGTATGCGTGTGGTAGATGCTTGTGCAGGTGCAGGCGGAAAAACATTACATTTGGCTTCTCTGATGAACCAAAAAGGGCGGATAATTGCAATGGATACCGAAGAATGGAAATTGGACGAACTCAAAAAACGTGCAAGACGAAACGGTGCAACTACTATCGAAACTCGACACATAGATTCGACAAAGGCTATCAAACGGTTGTATGACTCGGCAGACCGTTTGCTTTTAGATGTACCTTGTTCGGGGCTTGGCGTGTTGCGAAGAAATCCTGATGCAAAATGGAAATTACAGATAGAATTTTTGCAAAGTATTCAGAAAGTACAAGCCGAAATATTACAAAACTATTCCAAAATTATCAAAAAAGGTGGTAAAATGGTTTATGCAACTTGTAGTGTTTTGCCTTCAGAAAGTGAAATGCAGGTACAAAAGTTCTTAGAAAAACAAGATGGTGCTTTTACTTTACTCGAAGAAAGACGAGTTTCACCTGCCGAAACAGGTTTTGATGGGTTTTATATGGCTTGTTTACAAAAAAACTAAGCAAAAATTAGACACCACTAACTCTTATAGCATACGCTTTAGCATTTGAAATATGTTGTAAATATTTCATAGATTTTAAAATATGCTAAAGCGTATATTGTGATATTGTAAAGTATTTGGGAGTGTTGAGAATTTTCAGTAGAAATTTCGCATAAGCACAAAAAACTTATTCTTTACATCAGTTACGACTTTACTCTTTTTCATTGCGAATTTGTTCTATTTGTTCAACTGTTAAGCCTGTATCTTCTGCTATTTCCTCATTTGTTAATTTCCGTTTGATAAGTTTTTTTGCAAACTTTATTTTCTCATCTTTACGGATTTTATCCTCTGCCTCTATTTGTAAAGAAAGAACCTCACTTGCTTTTACGTGCAAATAATCTAAATAACGATTGTAGCCATATTGCTGTTCTTTGTTCAGACGCATAATATCTAAAACTTCTTTTGCTTCTGCCAAACCTTTTGCTTTAAATTCGTCTTTCACTTCGTTATTTTTTAGGAAATAAATCCACTCGTCTAAAGTATCTTTTGCCACATCATTAAATTGATTAACTTTAATAATGTAATATTCAGGAAAAATATCTGCAACAGTTTGTTTAACGAAAGTCTTTTTTTGCTTATTAGAAAGATGCAAGGTATCATTTTCATGTAACCCTTGAAAGTTCGTTGTACCTTTGTAAATGTAGTCCTTACCCTGCCCCAAATCAAAATAAACAATGTTAATAGAAATTACTTTTTTGATTTCGGAATAGGTTTGTCCCATATTCAAATTTTCAGTTAAAGCCTTTGCTGCACCATAAGCCATTCTTTGAAAATAATCTATTTCATAAGTATTTTGAATTTCCACAATAATTAACTCGTTTTTAGAGTTTTTTGTCAAAATATCTACTCTATTGTACTTATCGTCTTCCATTTCTTGATTACCTTCACTTTCTAAAATGCTATTTATTGTAATCGCATCAAATAAGAGTTCAGACAAGAAACCTTCAAGGACAACAAAATTTGCTTTATTGCGAAGTAGTTTTTTCACAGCCCAGTCAAAACGAATTAGCTTTTTGCTCATAGTTTTTTATGTAAAAGATTTTATTAAGAAATATATAGTCTTTATTTAACTATTTGATTATCAATAACTTATATACAAGTATAAAGGCTATTTTACATTTCTTAATAATCTATAAAGATATTAAAAAAAGATATTGCTATAAATGATAGAGTTAAAACATTTGTTTGTAATACTACCTATTTTTGATTTTGAAATGTATTTTTTAGAATTGTAGCTAATTATTTTTTAGTTTAATTAGCTACAACATTGCTTATTTGAAACTATTTAGCACTTCTCTCAGTTCTTTTTCCTCCGTATAACCTACTTTTTTCCAAATAATTTTAGAACTTTTGAATAACAATAGAGTTGGCATTGCTTGTATTTCGAAGGCAGTTGCAATATCTTCGCTATCATCTACATCTACGGTTATAATATCAAAATCTTTTTGCATTTCTACGGTTAATTTTTCTATGCTTGGTTTCATTTCTTGACAAGGTTTGCACCAAACGGCACTAAAATCTACCAAAACCGCCTTATCACCTGCTATTTTTGTACGAAAATCGGCTAATTTCATCACTATTTTTGCATTTGCAATTTCTTTATTTTCTGCCTGCCATTTGGCTATTCCGCCTTCAAGTTCATATACTTGATAGCCTTCGGTGCGTAAAAAATCGGCTGCTTCTTTGCTTCGTCTTCCCGAATGACAATATATGAGTACAGGTTTTGATTTTTCTACTTTGCTAAGCACTTCTTTTTGAAAAGTAGGAGCATTAAAATCTACAGAAATTGCATTTGGAATTTGCCCTTTTGCTATTTCCTCACTGGTACGAACATCTAAAATTTGTTCATTTGGCAAGTCTTTTATTTTCTGCTCAAAAGCCGTTGGACTAAGTACAAGTGGCTCTTGATTTTGGCTTTGCGTTGTTTTATTGCAAGCTATTAAATTTAGTAATAAAACAAAAGTAAGGCTATATTTTATCATTTTATTCTATATTTGTTGAAGTAGATACGAAAAAATAAGTAATTTGCTAAGTATAGCATTTACACTATAGCAAAAAAATACTAAAAAAAGTTCTACAAATTAGACATTATGCAAGTTAATTTCTATGATTTTTTAAATTGTATAACTTGCGTAGCATCTATCACCTTTTTTAGGTCTAAAGTTGTGAAAATAATACTTGTTGTGAAAATGTAATTTGCAACATAAACTTGCTATAACTTCCCCAAAAACTTGTATCTATTGTAAGTTTTTTGTAGAAATTTGTAAAATAGTAGTTGGTACGTATTTTTTTTTTATCTTTGTTTTACCAATAACTAACCATTACAAATGCACAACGACAGAATTTTAATCACAGGAGCATGTGGACAATTAGGTTCAGAACTTACTCTTGCTTTGCGAAATCTTTATGGAAATTCTAATGTAATTGCAACAGACATTGCAATACCCAAAGGCGAATTAAGCGAAGGAATTTTTGAAAAATTAGATATTTTAGACACTACACAACTTGCTACGCTGGTAGATACATACAAAATCACACAAATTTATCATTTGGCAGCTATTTTGTCGGCTGCAGGCGAAAAAAATCCAAAATTAGCATGGAAAATTAATATGGACGGCACTTTTAGTGTGTTTGACGTAGCTGTGGAAAAGAAAATACAAAAAGTCTATTTTCCAAGTTCTATAGCTGTTTTTGGACCTAATACCCCGCCACAATATACGCCACAATATACAATTATGAATCCTCGCACTGTATATGGTATTAGCAAATTAGCAGGTGAAAGATGGTGCAAATATTATTATGACAACTACCAATTAGATGTTCGTAGTTTGCGTTACCCTGGGTTAATTAGTTACAAAACTCCCCCTGGTGGAGGCACTACAGATTATGCAGTAGATATTTTTTACCAAGCTGTAGAAAAACAATCTTATACTTGTTTTTTGAAAGAAGATACATACTTGCCTATGATGTATATGCCTGATGCTATCAAAGCTACTTTAGATTTGATGCACGCAGACGAAGACCGAATAAAATTGCGTGGAGGTTACAATCTAAGTGCAATGAGTTTTTGCCCTTCCGAAGTTGCTCAAGAAATACAAAAACATATTCCTGATTTTGCAATCACCTACGAACCTGATTTTCGCCAAAAAATAGCAGATAGTTGGCCACAAAGTATTGATGATAGCAAAGCAAGAGCAGATTGGGGTTGGAAACATAGCTACAATTTGCCCGAAATGACTATCGAAATGTTGGAAAATTTAAAAAAAGTAAAATAAAGTAAAAAAATAATAAAAAATAATAAAAAATATTTGCAAAATAAAAATCAATAGCTTACCTTTGCAACATATTAAAAAACACTCCTTCTTAGCTCAGCTGGTCAGAGCACATGACTGTTAATCATGGGGTCCTTGGTTCAAGCCCAAGAGAGGGAGCAAATACCATTACAGATGTAATGGTATTTTTTTTTGCTATCAATCCTTATTAATGTCTGTAGCATAGACTTTAGTCTGTGCTTTGTAAGTTCTTGATTATCAATGATTTACACGCAAAGACTAAGGCGTCCTCGACTAAAATCTATGCTACAAATCTTTATAATCTTTGTTAATCCACTATACATTTCCAAAAACTATGATAGAAATAAGCACAGCAAAAAATTTAGATGCTACCGACACACTTAGCCAATTCCGCAACCGTTTTTATATTCCAATGCACCAAAATATACCTGTGGTCTATCTTTGTGGCAATTCATTAGGCTTACAACCAATTACCGCCAAAAATGCTATTCTAACAGAATTAGATTCTTGGGCTACTTTGGGGGTAGAAGGGCATTTTATTGGGGCAAATCCTTGGATAGATTTTCATAAGCCTCTTGCAGAATTATCCACCAAAATAGTAGGTGCAAAAGCCCACGAAATTGTAGTAATGAATAGCTTAACGGTAAATTTACATTTATTATTGGTTAGTTTTTATCAACCAACGGCTCAAAAATATAAAATATTGATGGAGGGTGGTGCATTTCCTTCAGACCAATATGCAGTGGAATCACAAGTAAAATTTCACCATTTATTGCCTGAAGATGCTATAGTAGAAATTTTTCCACGTGCCAACGAGCATACTTTGCGTACCGAAGATATTATAGAAAAAATAAAAGAATTAGGAAATAGTTTGGCTTTAGTATTGTTTGGTGGTGTCAATTATTACACAGGACAGGCATTTGCAATGCAAGCAATTACAGAAGCAGGTCAGTCTGTTGGGGCAAAAGTTGGTTTTGATTTGGCACACGCAGTAGGCAATATTCCCTTACAGTTACACGATTGGAAAGTAGATTTTGCGGTTTGGTGCAGTTATAAATACCTAAATTCGGGTGCTGGTGGCACTTCTGGCGTATTTATTCACGAAAAATATGCCGAAGACTATACACGCAGCCGTTTTGCAGGTTGGTGGGGGCATGATAGAAAAAATCGTTTTTTGATGCAAAAAGGTTTTGTGCCAATGTTTGGGGCAGAAGGTTGGCAGTTGAGTAATGCACAGATTTTGCCGATGGCAGTACATAAAGCAGCATTAGAAATTTTTGAGGAGGCAGGAATGGAAAATCTACGTGCCAAAAGTGAAAAACTAAGTAAATTTGCTATAGATTTGCTTAAGCAGTTTAACGAAGAACAAACTACTACTAAAGTTACGATTCTTACCCCACAAAATCCTCAAGAACGAGGTTGTCAATTATCATTATTATTTGCAGAGAATGGCAGAGAAATTTTCCAAAAATTGCGACAAAATGGAATTATAGCAGATTGGCGTGAGCCAAGTATTATTCGTATTGCACCAACGCCATTATACAATTCTTTTGAAGATGTTTGGAAGTTTTATGAAGCCTTGAAAATGTGAAATAAATAGAAAGTAGTTTAGATTATTTTTATTTGTAAATTATTGATAATCAAGTAGTTGAATACTTCAAAAATTACAATTTTAAGTTTACAACTACATAAAGCAAATACCATCACTTAAATTTATTCACAAAAAAAACATTTACAAAACCTACAAAGTTTTATAAATGTTTTTTACTTGATGTATTATATCTGCAATTATTGAGCTACTTCTTTTTTCTCCATACGTTTTCTCTCGTTTTCGTCGAGATAAATTTTACGCATACGGATAGATTTTGGGGTAACTTCTACATATTCGTCTTTTTGGATATATTCCATAGCTTCTTCCAAAGAAAAAGTTTTCTTAGGAACTATTTTCACGTTTCCATCAGTACCTGAAGCACGCATATTGGTTAATTGTTTGCCTTTCAAGACATTGATAACCAAGTCATTTTGACGATTATGTTCTCCAATTACTTGACCTGCATACATTTCTTCGCCTGGTTCAATGAAGAAAGAACCTCTGTCTTGCATTTTGTCAATCGAATATGCTGTTCCGCTACCTGTTTCCATAGAAATTAACGAGCCGTTGATTCTTTCAGGAATTGCTCCTTTAAATGGTTCGTAACCTTTGAAACGGTGTGTCATAATAGCTTCTCCAAAAGTAGCAGTCAAAACTTGATTACGCAAACCAATAATTCCACGTGCAGGAATATTAAATTCTAAGTGTTGCAAATCTCCTTTTGGCTCCATGATAAGCATTTCGCCTTTGCGTTGTGTTACTAATTCAATTACTTTACCTGCTACTGTTTCGGGTACATCAACCACCAATAACTCGATAGGCTCATGTTTTACGTTATCAATTTCTTTATAAACTACCTGTGGTTGTCCTAATTGGATTTCATAACCTTCTCTACGCATAGTTTCTACTAAGATAGACAAGTGCAAAATTCCACGACCATAGACAATAAATCTATCTTCAGAGTCTGTTGGTTGTAATCTTAAAGCCAAATTTTTCTCAATTTCTTTGTATAATCTATCTCTCAAATGGCGTGAAGTTACAAATTTGCCTTCTTTGCCATAAAATGGAGAGTTATTGATAGAGAACAACATACTCATGGTTGGCTCGTCAATCGCAATACGTGGCAATACTTCAGGGTTTTCTGCATCTGCAATGGTATCTCCAATTTCGAAACCTTCGATACCTACAATAGCACAAATTTCGCCTGCTTGTACTTCTTGCACACGCAATCTGCCCATTCCTTCAAATACATGCAATTCTTTGATTTTTACTTTTGCAAAAGTACCATCTTTTTTGCCCAAAACTACAGGCGAATTTTCTTTCAAAGTACCACGATATACTCTACCAATGGCAATACGACCTACAAAAGACGAATAATCTAATGATGTTACTTGCATTTGTACAGCACCAGGTATGTATGGGGAAGGTTTTACTACATCGAGTACTACGTCTAATAAAGGAGTAATATCATTAGTTTTTTGTTTCCAATCCAAGCTCATCCAATTATGTTTAGAAGAACCATATAAAGTTTGGAAATCTAATTGGTCTTCTGTTGCACCTAAGTTAAACATCAAATCAAAAACTGCTTCGTGAACTTCGTCTGGACGGCAGTTTTCTTTATCCACTTTATTAACCACCAAAATAGGTTTTAAACCTAAACCTAAAGCTTTGCCCAATACAAAACGAGTTTGTGGCATAGGTCCTTCAAACGCATCTACCAACAAAAGTACCGCATCTGCCATTTTTAATACCCTTTCAACTTCACCGCCAAAATCTGCGTGTCCTGGTGTATCGATAATGTTAATTTTCGAACCTTTGTAACGAACAGACACATTTTTAGCCAAAATTGTGATACCACGTTCACGTTCCAAGTCATTATTATCCAAAATTAACTCGCCTGTTTGTTGATTTTCTCTAAACAACTGACAAGTGTGAATAATTTTATCAACCAATGTTGTTTTACCGTGGTCAACGTGAGCTATGATAGCAATATTTCTTATACTTTCCATAATCTAATTTTAATTTTCGGGTGCAAAGGTACAAAAAAAAATTTGATTATCATATAAATAAATTGTGAATTTTGTTTTTATTTATCAGACCTTAGTAAGTTTATAGAATGGGCTTTGGTTTGTGTATGTAAAACCTTGATTATCAACAATTTACAGGTAAAAATAAAGTTTGTGCTACAAGCTACTATTATCTCTATTAGGAAAAAATAAAAAAACATATAAATATAAAATTTTAAATACTACCTTTGAAACATCTCTTACTATAAAGTTTTTACATAATGTAAGTTATTTTTCTATAAAACATAAGCAAATTACATTAATTAAATTATTACTAACAATTAATTAAAATCTTTTCAAACAATGTTTCTAAAAACACTTATTAGCTCTTTTGTTTTGATGTGCTTATTACAAGTATTACAAGCACAAAATTTACAAAGCCCTGAACAATTTTTGGGTTACAAACTTGGAAGTCGTTACACACAAAACTATCAATTAGTCAATTATTTTACCTATCTTTCCAATAATTCTTCGCTAAAATTGAAACAATATGGCACTACTTACGAGAATAGACCGTTATTAGCAGCCTTTATTTCGTCTAAAGCCAATTTGGATAAGTTAGAGGAAATTAGAACCAATAATTTGAAACTTGCAGGTTTGCTCGAAGGGCAAGGTAATACCGAAAGTCCTGTGCTTGTATGGTTAAGTTATGGGGTGCATGGCAACGAAACCTCGTCCACCGAAGCAGCTATGCAAACAGCTTACGAATTATTACAAGACCAAAATGCAAAATATTTGGAAAATACTGTAGTAATTTTAGACCCTTGTCTAAATCCAGATGGTAGAGATAGGTATGCAAATTGGTATGTGCAGATGCAAGGTTTGCAACCTAATCCATCAACAGATGCCAAAGAAAACCACGAGCCAAGCACTTCGGGCAGACAAAATCACTATTTATTTGACCTCAATAGAGATTGGGCATGGCAGACACAACGGGAAACACAACAACGCAATGTATTGTATCAGCAATGGTTGCCACATATTCACGCAGATTTTCACGAGATGGGTGCAAATAGTTCCTATTATTTTGCACCTGCCGCCGAGCCATATCACACCGAAATTACAAGTTTTCAACGCAGTTTTCAGGTGGAAATTGGCAAAAATCACGCAAAATATTTTGATAAAAATGCGTGGTTATATTATACCAAAGAAAGGTTTGATTTGTTGTATCCAAGTTATGGAGATAGTTATCCAATGTTTAATGGGGCAATAGGTATGACTTATGAGCAAGGTGGTTTGGGCAAAGGCATAGAAATTTATACTGCAAATGGCGAAGTGCTAACTTTGAAAGACCGAATTGCACATCATCATACGGTTGGCATTTCGACTGTAGAAATATCGAGTTTACATAGCAAAAAAATTGTAGAAGAATTTAAAAAATATTTTGATAATGCAAAAAATCCTACGTCCACCTACAAAACTTATGTTATTGCAGGTACTAATGTTCCCAATAAAATAAAAGAAGTAACAACTTTTTTGGATAAACACCAAATTCGTTATGGTTTTGCAAATAATAATGCAACACTTGCAAATAGTTATAATTATTTTACGAACAAAAATGAAACATTCAATATTACTACTTCAGATATTGTAATTCCTGTAGCACAACCCAAAAGTGCCTTATTGCGTGTGTTGTTTAACCCAAAAACTACCATTACCGATTCTTTAACGTATGATGCTACCGCATGGGGCATTCCTTATATGTTTGGGGTGCAAAGTTTTGCCTGTAGCGAAAAAATAGCAATGGATACCAATAAAAAGCCTTTTGCTACTAAAATTACTACAGCTATTCCAGAAAAACAGCCTTTAGCTTATATTTGCGAGTGGAAAAGTTTTACAGATTTGCAATTTCTTACGGCTTTGTTGCAAGCAGGCGTACAAGTTCGGTTTGCAGAAGTGCCATTTACTCTCAACAAAAAAACCTATCAAGCAGGTACATTATTGATTATTCGCACCGATAACAAGCAAATAGCCAGCAATTTTAGCCAAACGGTACTAAAAATAGCAGATTCGATGCAACAAACTCTCATTCCAACAGAAACGGGTTTTGCTGATTCAGGAGTGGATTTTGGCTCTGATGCAGTATATAAAATTACGCCACCGCAAATAGCTATTTTGTCGGGTGCGGATATTTCGAGTACGTCTTTCGGGCAAATTTGGCACTATTTTGACGAATTGCTAAAATATCCTGTTACCACTATAGATATGAGTTATTTTTCGAGAGTCAATTTGAATAATTACCAAGTCTTAATACTCCCTGATGGGGCATATAATTTGTTAGATAGTGAAGATAAATTAGAAAAATTGAGAAATTGGGTACAACGTGGCGGTAAAATTATTGCTATGGAAGGGGCAAATCAATTATTTGCAGACAAAAAAGAATTTGCACTCACAAAACACAAAGACGAAAAAATAGACGAAAAAAATACTCTTTGGGCAAATAAAGATTTGTTGAAAAAATATGGCAACCGAGAACGTAATTATTTAACCAATGTAATTCAAGGTAGTATCTACAAAACACAGTTAGATAATACACACCCATTGGGTTTTGGATACCCAGATTTTTATTACACTCTTCGCCAAACGTCTGATGTATATGATTTTTTTAAAGAGGCTTGGAATGTGGCAGTCATTACCGAAAATGCGTATGTAGATGGATTTGCAGGGGCAAAAGCAAAAACAAAAATGAAAAATTCGGTAGTATTTGGCGTAGAAAACATTGGCACAGGTACAATGGTTTATTTGTTAGATGATGTTTTGTTTCGAAATTCGTGGAATAACGGATTTTTATTGTTTGGCAATGCAGTCTTTATGGTTGGCAAATAGATTTTGTATTACGAAAATCTGCTTTATTTTTGCTAAATTCATAGAAAAATATAACTTTGTTTTTTGGTAACAATGTAAGTTTTGTAGTTGTACCGTAGGCTTTAGCCTATGGTACAACTATTACTATACAAATTAGATAAACAGCATAAAAATGGCAAAAAAAACCACCAAATTTTTTGATACTTATCTCAAATTTAGTTTAGAGTCTTTTCAAGGACGTATGACAAGTGGGTTACTTTTTGTCGGGTTAATTGTGTTGGTTTTGGTTTTTTATCCTGTTATTATTTACCGTTCTACGATTAGTCAATACGAACATTTGGTAAATAACTCTGTGCCTATCAAATATTATTGTAGTGTGTTGGAAAGTTTGCTTGGAAAAACGAATATGGCATTAGGCAATTTTTTGATGACAGATGACCGTAGTTACCAAACAGAACGTAGAAAAATATGGCAAGAAGATTACAAAAGTGCCGTGGATTCCTTATTACATTACACCAATACGGATATAGATGCAAAAACTTCGTCATCTGTCTATGCTTTTATTGTAGAAGCCAATCGGTTAAAATCTGAACAAGAAAACATAGAAAAAGAACATCGTAACTTGATAGACAAAGATGCACGCCGTTTTTCCAATGAAGAAGATTTAACTATAGCCAACCTTCGCAGACTTCGCCAAGAACAAGTACAAAAATTAAACGGATTGGTAGAAAATGCAAATTCTATTTTACAAGAACAAATTATCAAAAACCAAAATCATTACCTTATCAATACGCATACAAAAACACGAGCAAATTTGTCCAATATTCCTATTGTGTCGGCTTTGTTGGCATTGATAGTTTTGGCAGGTAGTTTTACAGTTGGCTATTATGTAATTAGGTTTGTACTCAAAAAAATCAAAATATTAAAAGATAATCTGGAACAATTAGATGATGGCGATTTGCCCGAAACTATTATCATAGGCAAAGACGAACTTACGCCAATTGCCATTGCTGTAAATCAACTTACTACACACTTATTGGAGGTCAAAAACTTTGCTTTGCAAGTAGGACAAGGCAATTTTGATAGCGAATTTAAGGCTTTTAATACCGAAAGTGATTTGGGAAGTGCATTGGTACAAATGCGAGAAAGTTTAAAATCTGTATCAGAGGAGGAAAAAAAACGTGCTTGGGGCATCAACGGTTTGGCAATGTTTTCCAAACTTTTGCGAGATAATAGCCAAGATTTTACCCAACTTTGTACTATGGTCATTCAGGAATTGGCAAAATATGTACATGCACAACAAGGCGGAATTTATACGGTAAGTGATGGATTAGACGACAAAAAACTAATTTTGCGGTCTTGGTATGCCTACGAGAGAAAAAAATATAGAGAAAAAACAGTCGAAATTGGAGAAGGAGTTTTGGGCGAGGCTTTTCGCGAAAAGCAAACCGTATATATGAAAAAATTACCCGAAAACTACTTAAAAATTACTTCAGGATTGGGTGAGGCTGAAGCTGGTTGCTTATTGGTTGTACCTTTGAAAGTAAACGAAGAAGTAGAAGGAATGATAGAAATTGCAGCTTTTATACCTTTTGAGCCTTATCAAATAGAGTTTATAGAAAAAGTATGCGAAAGTGTAGCATCTACATTAATATCTGTAAAAATTAACGAAAAAACCAAACAACTCCTCGAAAATGCACAAATTTCAGGCGAAATGTTAAGGGCTCAAGAAGAAGAAATGCGACAAAATATGGAGGAATTGCAAGCTACGCAAGAAGCATTACACCGCAAAGAAATAGAACTTGGCGAATTGTTGCGACAAGCAGAACAAAGAGAACAAAAATTACTTGCAAAAATCAAAGAATTAGAGAACTAAATTTGTTATGACAATTACACTACCAATTACACTATGCCAACTCCTGAAACTTTGCCCATTACTTCATGGGCAGAAGAGGATAGACCTCGCGAAAAACTGCTACTAAAAGGGAAAGCTGCACTTTCTGATGCCGAACTATTGGCTATTTTGATAGGTTCTGGTACAGTTGCTATGAGTGCTGTAGATGTAACTAAACAAATATTGGCTTCTGTCCAAAATAATCTGCACCAATTAGCCATGCTAAGTATCCACGATTTACAACAATTTAAAGGAATTGGTGAGGCTAAAGCTATTACGATTGTGGCTGCTTTGGAATTAGGTAGGCGAAGAAAAGAGGCAGATGTCCAAAAAAAAATAAGCATTACCTGTTCAAAAGATGCCTATTTGATGCTACAAGCCGAATTAATGGATTTGCCTTACGAAGAATTTTGGATAATTTTGCTTAATAAGGCAAACCAAATTATCAAAAAAATACAGATTAGTAGAGGCGGCGTTTCGGGAACTGTGGCAGATGTACGACTAATTCTCAAAAATGCTATTGAAAATTTGGCAAGTGGAATTATTTTGGCACATAACCACCCCTCTGGAAATACTAAACCAAGTAGCCAAGATATAGAATTTACCAAAAAAATAAAAGTCGCAAGTCAATATATGGATATTACCATATTTGACCATATTATTGTGGCTAACCATACCTATTTCAGCTTTGCAGATGCCGAAATTTTATGAAAAATTTGTTAGCATAAAAGTTACTTGTGAATTTATTTTCTTCGTTTTTAGAAAAACCTTAGACTTTGTATAATAGCCTAAAGTATTACAAAGAGTTTAGTATAATTTTTGTTATTTGTTTATATCTTTACATGATTTAATGTAATAAAAACAGATATTTAGCATTTTTTTACTTTGCAAGCATACAAACACGATAACACAAAGACTGCCTATGATGGGCTAACTTTATGCAAATTCTTTCTATTATTGTTTGATTGGACAATACAAAAAAGGATTTGTTGTATGATGTATCTATTTTTTGCCATCTTTTCTTTACAAGCCCAAAATAAACTTGACCAAAAAAAACTCTCTGCAAAAGAATTTTTATTGGCAGATAGCAATCGAATTATTAAAGAAAATCATATACAATTTCGCAATTTTAACAAAGTAGCCTATTATCATGACGATTACGAATTGGCACTCATCAAAAAATATAAAGACGAAAACGAATTAGATAAATTATATGTAATGTTGTATCAATATGTTACAAGTTTTGGAATTGATAATTTTTTGGAAATAAAAGATATGGATTTGTTGTGGGAATTGGCAATGTTAGCCGAAAAACGCCAAAACTATGACCTTGCTACTGAATTATACCGTTTGTTACTCAAACACCATCGTGGCGACATCAGAAAAGCCATTCGCCATTACGATAGTTTAACCAAATATGAAAAGGATAAATATGTAGATATTGACAAATATTATGCTTTGGTAGATTTGCGGCGACATATCGACACACTTAGCCCACCCGAAGGAGCATTGTTGAATATGGGTGAAGAAATAAATTCCAAATTTGAGGATTATGGAGTTACAATTTCTCGCAATAGCAAAAGTTTGATTTTTACGTCCAAACGCAAACGAAATATGGGCAAAACAAAAGATTTGAAACCACAAATCAACGAAGATATTTACATTGCCGACAAAACCGAAGAAGATTATTGGGCTACCGCCAAACCTTTTGCCAATATTAACACTCGTTATAACGAAGGTTCTCCTTGCATTACAGATGACGGCAAAATGTTGATTTTTGCACGTTGTCATGCACCCGAAGGTTTGGGTAATTGTGATTTGATGGTTAGCTACAAAGAAAATGATAGCACTTGGACAGAACCCGAAAATATGGGCGAAAATATCAATAGCTATGCGTGGGATTCGCACCCAAGTCTATCCGTTACTGAAGATACTCTGTTTTTTGCTTCAGATAGAAAAGGAGGTTTTGGTGGAACAGACATCTATTTTTCGGTAAAAGACCGTTGGGGAAATTGGTCAAAAGCCCAAAATATTGGTGCTGTAATCAATTCCCAAAAAGACGAAGTAAGTCCATTTATGCACGCAATTTATGGGGTTTTGTATTTTAGTTCGAATGGACAACTTGTAAATTTTGGAGATTTTGATATTTACAAAAGTTATTTAACCAAAAAAGGCTGGTCAGAACCACAAAATATTGGTCCTTTGGTCAATGGCGTAGGTAGCGAAGTATATTTTACGATAGATTCCAAATCTGAAAATTTATATTATTCTCGGTCAGAAATGGACAAATCAAAAGTCAAATCAAAGGTCAAAAATTCCAAAAGATTTGATGATGATAGTGATATTTTTTCGTTTCCACTACCAATGGAGGCTCAACCAATTGCCACCGTAAAATTTAGTGGTCGGATAACCGAAGAAACTACAGGCGAAACTTTTGAGGGAATGGTAACTGTGATAGACCTCGATGACAAAATAGAAGTAGCACCCAAATATTTGCGAGAAGATGGTACTTTCCAATTTAATTTAATCAATCGCAAAAAATATATGTTGATAGTGCGAGGCGAAAATTTTTTCCGTTTAGAAGAAGTATTTTTCTTAGATTCTGCCAAAACCTTAAATTTAAAAACCAAAAGTATCAAAAATGTAACTTTTCAATCTATAGAATTTGATGGAGGAAGTGCTAATTTGAAACCAGAAATGGAAAATGATTTGCATTTGGTAATAGATTTT